>NZ_JACJPP010000012.1 GCF_014696135.1 Nodosilinea sp. FACHB-141
ATCCTAGATTCTCAGGGTCGCGTGATTGGCACCTGGGCGGATGTCATCAACCGGGCGAACCTGGGTATGGAAGTGATGCACGAGCGCAATGCTCACAACTTCCCCCTCGACCTGGCTTCGGCTGGTGAGGCTACCCCCGTTGCACTACAGACTCCTGTAATCAACGGCTAGATTGTGAAACTCGGGCGGGGTTAACGCCTTGCCCATCCTGTGAACAGGTCGAATGAAGGTATGAAGCGCCCCAGAAATCTGGGGCGTTTTTTGTGGGTGAAATGTAGCCAACACAGAGAGCCCTCCCAACTACTGTTAGAAAGGTAGTTCCTTGATTCAAGTAAATCGCTATCCATGAAATTGTTGTTTGTTTGCAGTCGCAACCGACTGCGCAGCCCGACTGCTGAAGCCGTATTTGCAGAGTATGACGGGTTAGAAGTGGATTCAGCTGGGTTGAACCCAGAGGCAGACATGCCGTTGACGAGCGAAGCTGTTCAGTGGGCAGACATTGTTTTTGTCATGGAGCAGTCTCACCGCAGCCAGCTCGCAAAGAAGTTTCAGCCTTGGCTCAAACAGAAACGGGTGATTTGCCTAGACATTCCCGATAAGTATGGGTACATGGATCCAGCTTTAGTAAAGTTGCTAAAGCAAAAGGTACTGCCGCTATTGGGAACCTTTAAGGGCAGTGAACAGAGGTAGGCGATACATCGCTCTAAGCGTGAGCTGTTTGGCTATCTCAACCTTAGCCCGGTTAGACTATGGCGCATTTTCCCCCACGTATTCACATTCTGCTGGCTAGTCAGGCATCCGTCGGTTTTGTGATTCGCAGGGGGCCGTCAAAACGAGTTGCGACTCTGCTTTGGGATCGCGATCGCGACACCTTTCATCTCGGTCAATGGCTCAGCGGCCGCATCTACGAGCGCCGCAGCGATATTTCACCTGACGGCAAGCACGTCATCTACTTCGCAATGAACGGCCAATGGCAATCGGAGTCGCGGGGGTCGTGGACGGCAATTTCGCGAGTGCCGTACCTGAAGGCGATCGCATTTTTCCCGAAAGGTGATTGCTGGCATGGCGGCGGCCTATGGACTGGGAAGACGAAATATTGGTTAAATGGCTGCTACGCCCACACAGAATCGCATTGCCCATCATCTCTGCAACGCGACACCCAGTACCAACCCGAGGGCGGGTGCGGTGGCGAGTGTTTGAGCGTCTATTACCCTCGCCTGCTGCGGGATGGTTGGACCTGGGTCGATCGCATCAAGGTTAGACAGTGGCAGGACAAAGACATTTTTGAGAAGCCCATCGGCCAAGGCTGGACGCTGCGCAAAATCGCCCATGCAGAGGTGGGCGCTCCAGTGGGCAAGGGCTGCTATTGGGATGAGCACGAATTAATTGGCCCTGACGCAGCCACAGTCATAGCTTGCCCTACATGGGAGTGGGCCGAGATGGACCATCAACGGCTTGTCTGGGCGGCTGCGGGCAAGCTTTATGCCGCTCAGGTCTGCAAAGCCGGATTGACCAACGAAACTGTGTTATTTGACTTCAATGACATGATGTTTGAAGCCATTGAGGCTCCGTATTAGTTCTAAATGGCGTTTAGTAATACAATGCATTCGCCTAGTACGGTCAGGAAATACCGATAAATGAGGAATTACGGCCTTAAGGCAATGCAGAAACCAGGTTGGTCATTAGATCGTCGTGATCCTCAGTTTATTGAGAACTTTCAACCGGTTTGGGCTTGGCTGTACGAGCATTACTTTCGTGTGCAGACCCAAGGGTGGGAGCAGATTCCTGCGGGCCAGATCATGCTGGTGGGCTCTCACAATGGCGGATTGTCGACACCCGACATGTTTATGATGATCTACGACTGGGTGCGGCGCTTTGGTGCCGATCGCCTCGTCTACGGGCTGATGCACCCCAAGGTGTGGCAAGCCTGCCCGTTTGTGGCTAGTCTGGCCGAACGGGCTGGGGCGATCGCCGCTCATCCCAAAACAGCCCTAGCTGCCCTCGAGCGCGGTGCTAGCATTTTGGTGTATCCCGGCGGGGCGCAGGATGTTTTTCGTCCGTTTTATCAGCGCGATCAGGTTCATCTAGGCGATCGCAAGGGGTTTGTCAAAATTGCCATTCAGCGCCAGATTCCCATTGTGCCTGTAGTCTCTTGGGGTGCCCACGAAACGCTGCTGGTGCTGGCCGACATCTATCCCCTCGTAGAACGTCTTCACGAGTTGGGCATGCCCTGGCTGCTGGGCATCGATCCAGAGGTGTTCCCTGTGTACCTAGGGCTGCCCTGGGGCATTGCGTTTGGGCCGTTGCCAAATATTCCCTTGCCTCGGCCCATAGCTACCCATGTTGGCGCACCGATCTACTTTGAGCGCTATGGGGTAGAGGCGGCGCGCGATCGCACTTACGTCGATGCCTGCTACCGGCAGGTTCACCATAAAATGCAGCACGACCTCAACCATCTAATTGCTAAAGATATAGATGGATTGTGCCTCTCCTAGTAAAGCCATTTTTCAAATAGTCTACATATCGGAATTGGTTGCCCCAGAGGATTTGGGTCTCCTGGAGCTGGGTTTGAGGCACGGTCATCCGAAGTCGCCCGAGGGGCCTAATGCACTTGAAGAGGAACAGCTATGTTGATCAACCGCGGCGATATTTACTGGGTCACGCTGGATTCCCATATTCCTCACCCCTATGTCATCCTGCAAGACGATCTGTTCAACCACAGCCACCTCCCCACCGTCGTCGCCTGCGCCCTGACTACCAACCACAAGCGCATCAGCCTTCCCGGCAATGTGGCCCTTGAAGCTGGCGAGGCCAACCTGCCGAAGCGAAGCTTTGTCGAGGCGGGTAAAATCACGTCGCTGCAAAAAACCCAGCTCGGCCCCTATATCGGCACTCTTGCCGAAGCACGGGTAGTCGAGATCCTCGACGGCATCCGGTTCCTTCAGCGGATTACCCGATGAGCGTCGCCGCTGGCGGTTGACCACAAGGCAGAATGCCCGTGTAGCTTAGCCTGGCAATGCCGCTAACCAGCGGATAGCTAATTTTGAGAGGCTCCAAGGTGGCAAACAAAGACCCAACCGCAGTCAGCAGGTTGCTAAACTCCTTGCGCCACCCCAAACTTTGATATCAAACACCAATTCGTTTGAGATGAGCTCTGCGATCGCGCTAGTTATCGGTTCACCCGCTAAAATCTGAACCTCTATTGACTCTGGCAACCTACCCTCGAATCTGCACAGGCATAACCAGATAGGTAATCTTAGTTTCCCCCAGGGGCACAAACACCGCTGGGCTGGTCGCTGCATTGCACTGCATTTGCACCTCGGTGGTGTCAAACGCCTTTAGCCCATCCAGCAGATAGCGCACGTTAAAAGCAATATCGAGCTCATCGCCGCTCACCTGGGCGGGCAGTTCTTCGTGCCCGCTGCCTACCTCCTGAGCTTCCACCGAGAGGGCAATACTCTGATTGCCAGGGTTGAGGGTAATTTTGATGATGTCGTTCTTCTGACTAGCCAGCACAGCAATACGTTCCAGGCTAGCCATCAGTAATCTGCGATCGACCGTCACCTGGCGGGCAAACTGCTTCGGCAGCAGCTGCCGGTAGTTGGGGTACTGCCCCTCGAGCAGGCGAGTGGTGAGGCGCTGGTGACCCAGGTCAAACAACACCTGGGTTTCATCGAGCCGCAAGGCCACCGGCTCATTAGAGGTATAGCCCTGAATCATGCGCTCTAGCTCGCGCAGGGCCTTGGCTGGCACGGTAACATCCATTGAAGGGGTATCCGTGGCCGATTCGTCAGTGGTTTGCACTACGGATAGGCGGTGGCCATCGGTGGCGGCAAACTCTAGGGCATCGGTTTCAGAGAGCAGGTGTACGCCGGTGAGCACCTGCTTGGTTTCGTCACCGCTGGTGGCAAAGAGCGAGCCGCGCAGGCCACTGAGCAGCGCGTCGGCAGAAAGAGTAATCGATTCGCCATCTTCTACTGTGGGCAGCGCGGGATAGTCTTCGGCACTCAAGCCCCGCACCTCGTAGCGACCAGAGGAAGAGGTCAGCGTCACGGTAGTGCTGTCGCCCTCAGACTCTAGGGTAATGTCTTCGTTGGCTAGGCGAGAAACGATATCGCCCCAAAGCTTAGAGGGCAGCGTCAGCGTGCCGGGTTCCTCTACTTGGGCGCTAAAGCGGCTTTCAATGCCCAACACTTCGTCAAAGCCCACCAAGGTTACTGACTGGTTCTCAATATCGGCCTTAACCAATATATTGGCCAGCACTGGCCGATTAGGACGCGACGACACAGCACGGCTAACTGAAGACAGTTGGGCACTCAGCTCGTTCTGGGGGCAGATAAACTTCATAGCAACGGAGAAAAGGAAACGCAACCGATTAGGAACGCCAGCACAGAATATTTATCTGTGAGAATGACTAATTCCGTACTAGCAGTATCTCACCTTTGTTATGGATTGCTGGGTAGAACTACTCTTTCTATAGGATTTTGAAGAGCTGGATCCTCCACTTCGAGAGCTTTATAGCGCTTTCGAAAGCAGTTACTTCTCAACTGAGTGCTCATCCCGTCACTCTTTTTTGCCCCATCAGTTCTGACCTGTCAGACAAGCTCTGCTTTCCAGAAGAAGAAAACTTAAAAGACAGCAGTAGCAGTAGAGCCTGTGGAAACTGGGGATAACCGCCGAACTATCTAACTGTCATGGGCTGCACTGCTAACACCATTTGGGAAAAAGGGTGGAGAAAAGTCCGAAGTTTCCACAACTGTGGAAGCGGTAGCATCAATGTTCTTCCAAGGAGAGAGGCTAGCCCGTTTAAGGAAGAGCTTTCCCGGCGTGTTTCCTAGGAGGACTTAAGAAAAAATTGCAGTTTTCTAGGCCTCTTTCGATTTCGGCTTTCTTAGGATCCCATTCGTTGATTGCGAGGTCATCTTTGTCTTTTGATGACTGTCCTGTCTGACTGTTGATATATAGATGATTTGCTAGATAGGATCCATATTCACCTCTTATTTGTCTTGCTGTTCATAGATAATTTGTTCACTGAATTGGATCCACATTTGCTTCTTGCCGAGATAGTTTTACTCAGTTCCTTAATCGGACAATTTTTTGGTTTTCTTAGGATCCCATTCATCTCTGTAAGGATAATCTTTGCCCTTTTGACGACTGTTTTGTCTTACCGTTAGCAAATATATTATTCGCTAGATTGGATCCGCATTTGCTTTTTGCCGGAATGGTTTTACTCAACTCCTTGTGTAAAAGGAGATAGGCCATCCCTCAAAAGCGCGTATGTTTGTACCTCAAAAGAACTCGGTTCCTCTAAAAACTTCTTCCACAGAGGGATCCTTTGTGGCGCCAAATTAGGCCAATTTCCTTTTGTTATGAATTGCTGTATAGAACCACTCTTTTAGAGGATCTTGGAGAGCTGGATCCCTTACCTCAGAGGCTTTCTAACGTTTTTGAAAGAAGTTACTTTTCAATTGGTGCTCATCCTATCACCCTTTTTTTACCTCATCAGGGCTGGCCCTGTTAAACAAGCTCTGCCTTCCGGAATAAGAAAAATTTAAAAGATAGTAGTAATAGTAGAGCCTGTGAAAACTGGGGATAACCGCTGAACTGTTTAATGAGTATAGGCTGCACTACTAACTCCCTTGGGGAAAAGGGGTGGAAAAAAGTTTGGGGTTTCCACACCCCTATAAGCGACAGCATTAATGTTTTTCCAAAGAGAGAAGTTATCCCCTTTAAAGGAAGAGATTTCCCAGGGTTTTTACGCCGTTTTCCCCAGAAAATTTTGAGGAAATGATCACAATTTGTTACGTCTTTTTCAAGCTTCTGTTTTCTTGGGATCCCATTCGCTTATTGCGGAATAATCTTTGTCCTTTTGATGATTGTTTTGCCCTGTTGTTGATCAATAGATTATTCGCTAGATCGGATCCGTATTCGGCTTAATTAGGATTCTATCCGCTTACTACGGGGTAATCTTTGCCCTTTTGCTGACTGTTCTGTGTTGCTATTAACAGATAAGTTATTTGCTAAATCGGATCCGTATTCGCTTTTTGGCGAGATGATTTTACTCGGTTCCTTTTGTAATAGGAGACCAGCCATTTCTCACAAGCGCGTATGTTTGTATGCCCAAAGAACTCGGTTCCTCTTAGAGAGTTCTTCCCATAAGAGGATCTTTGCGGCGCTGAGATCAAATTGATGCCCTTGAGTCAGGCTGTGGTTCTTGCACGAGCAAAAACCTTTCGCCTCAAAAAGGGAAATTGAAGTTACGCAACTTCGGCTGTAGCAGAGGTTGCGGTGGAGCTGAGGACATTGGCCTTCATCACCAGCACAGAGCAGGTAGCACGGTGCATGACGTGATTGCTGACGCTGCCTAAAACCAACTCGGCCAAGCCTGTGCGGCCTCGGTTGCCGATGAGAATGAGGTCGGCTCCCCACTCTTGAGCGGCTTTGCAGATGACGGTTGCGGGGTTGCCAATCAACTGCCGAAACTCGGCGGGGACTCCCGCTGTATTGGCTGTAGCAGCGTGGTGACGCAGGCGATCAAAGCTCTCGTGTTCGTAGCGCACCCAAGCTTGTCGCCACGCCTCTAGATCGAGCTCGGTACCGGGTGCCCAGTAGATGTTGTCGAGCCGGGGTGACATGGGCAAGGGACTGCTTTCTTCCTGGTTTGACAGGCTGTGTACCAGTAAGAGGGCGCCATCAGTGGCTTGGGCTAGCTCAAGGGCTTGAGTAAAGAGGGTGTCGCTGGCGGGGCTGTTGTCTAGGGCCACTAAAATTTTGCGATACATGGGGTGTTCTCCCGATGACTAAAGCAAATCAGGCGTGAGGCGATCGCAGTCTAGGGCCAGGCCAGCGGGGTCTGAGGCGAAAGGTTAGCCAGTAAAGCAGTAGCACTAGACCTAACGCACCTAGTTGGGTCGTCAGATATAACAGGTCGTGGTAGCTCGGAGTGAAAAACAGCATGGCGTGGTTCTCCCAGTGCGATCGCACCTCGAGGGATGGTTCTTGGCAACCAGGCCTCTTCATTCCATTGTCCTGCTGGGTTTTGGGGTGGGCAAAGGACTGCAACGAAGCTTGATGTGCGATCGCAATTCATTATCTTTGGCCAAAGATAATCTTTTACTACCCCGGCACGGTAGCTTCAAATGTGCGCCCATCTTCGCGGCAGATTTCGTAGATCATGTTGCGACCCGACAGCGCCACGATGGGCAGACTGCCACCCGGCTCGGTCCACTGGCTCACCATGTAGAAGTTGTCTAGGCCGGGGAGGCGCTTGGGCACGCCTTTAATCATCAGCGGCAGGGTGTCTTTGGTCAGCAGCCAGCCGCAGCTGGCACCCTGCCAATTGCCGGTGAGTTTTTCGTAGCTGAGGGGAGTGGTTACCTCCATGTTTTCCACAGCTGCCCCCAAGCCTGTGTAAAACTCCTCCATGCGCTCAATTAGCATCTCCGCCGCTTGGTTTGGATGGGCTACATGGCTTCCTTGCCAATCGCTGTAGTGGGTGGTCACCATGAGGCTCACGACTGATTTGCCAGGAGGGGCAAGCGATGGATCAAAGCAATAGTGTTTGACACCAATTTCGGCATGGGGCTGATTAGCGATCGCGATCGGCTCCTCCAACAAATGCGTCACCCAGTGGGGCCGATGGGAAAAATCCATATTCACTCCCAGCGACACCTGAAACTGGGAATGCATCGGTAGATGCCCGTCGTAGAGCTTTTCGATGCGGCGGTTGACGTACTCGGCCTTGAGCAGGTCAAAGATGGTGCGGCGACCGTCGCAGGCAGAGATCACCCGAGCAGCTCGGTGCTCTTCGCCGCTGATTAGGCGCACCCCTACGGCTTGGTCATTCTCCACCAGCACGCGTTCCACTGGGGATGAATAGTGAATTTCACCGCCTAGTTCTAAATAGCGCTGTTCAATGGCGCGGGCAAATGCGATCGCCCCCCCTACTGGCGAGCCGGCATTACCGTTATCCAGATAAGCCAGCAGCGACATGCCTACCATCACCGGCACATCGGGCCAAGCAAACATGTGGGGCATCGCCGATCGCAGAAACGGGTTCTTCACCTGCCCCGCTAGATCTCGCAGGGAGAGCTGACTCCACTTGCCCAGCACTCCCATAAACGGCAGTACCTGCTTGCCCAGCCGCGCCCAATCCGCCGCTGTCATCATCGACTTGGGCTTTTGCTGCAACATCGACAGGTCAAAGCCCTTGAAGGTGCGCACCCCCTTACAAAATCCTTCGATGAGCTTGGCATCCTCCGGAGCTAGAGCCAGCAAGTGCGCTTGCAGCTCGTCGGGCTGGCTGTGCACCTGCAGCACCTTCCCCTGAGGGCCATGAATCTGCATGAATTCGGTCTGGTTGGTAAATTCTACCCCCTGCAACGCCCCCAGTTCTTGCCACAGCTCGTAGAACGGCTGCCCCTCCCCTGTGCCAAAGATGTAGTGAATGCCAGCGTCGAAGGTGTAGCCCTGCCGCTGCCACGCTGTGCACAGACCCCCAGGTTTATCATGAGCTTCAAAAATTTGGCTACGGTAGCCGTTCATCTGGGCATAGCACCCGGCGGCTAGCCCAGAAATGCCAGCGCCAATGATGATAATGTCTGCAGTAGGGGCCATGGGATATGCGATCCAGCGCTGAATACCTCAACGCTAGGTTGCCCAGAGGACAACTAACCAAACCTACCAGAGTGTCTTGGATAGTGCCCCAGCTATCTTAAGGGGGTGCATTCCAGTCTGAATAGCTGACTGCTCCGTCCACAACCCCTTGCCATAAGCGGGCTTCGACGACATCAAGCCGCTGTTGAGCCTTACCCACGTTATCTAGAGGACTCCACTGACTTTAGGCCTTGACCGCTAGCCGGTGACTCTGTTGCTCACTCAGATTTAACGGTCCGACGATGCTTTAGATGTGCCGCTCTCGCCCACGCATCGTGCCGCTGTTGCTGCTACGGATAAAAAATGTCCAATGTCAGGCCCTACCAACTCCAGTAGATAAGCTCGAGCGATGACTTCTATCCCTTCGAGAGTATTGACATGCGCAGAGTTCGTCTCTTCGCACAACAGTTCGACGATCTGTTCGACATCGGCTTGGATCTGAGCACGTTTATCGGCTTACGGATGCTTTTAGCTTAGTGCATCAGCGCTAAGCTAACCCCTGAGTACTTGTACTCTTCGAAAAAGTGGGATGTACCCTAGCTATTGTTGATGCTCCATTTAGGTTTGCTATAAGAAAGAAAGCTGTTCACTGGATTCAGGAAATGTGCTGACTTGCCTGAGCTTTGCTTAAACAATTAGCAAATTCTTGGGCTAATACCTGTACGTGGGGTTCATGCAACATATTCACATGATCTCCAGGTACATCATGAACCTCTAACCCTCCGCCTGCAAAATCTCGCCAACCTAACCCTTCATCCAAGTAAGCTTGGGAATAGTAGATTTCTTCTGTTGCCCGAAAGAGAGTGAGCTTACCAGGGTACGTCTCGTAAATATACTTCTTAGATGCCGCCTTATTCTCTTCTAGAACCATCAGGAACTGCTGTTCATAGGACAAATTCTGGCCTAGCTTCAAACTTAACTTGTTATAGCGGTACAACAAACTTGGCCAAATATCATTCCATCGGCGCTTCACTTTATTCAGCAGGTAGGGCAAGCCTTGGTCGAAGAGATTAGCAAAGTGGGATGATGCTCTTCCAAGTTTTGCACTGATATCTTCTGGGCCAAAGGTGTCCAACAAGGCTAGTAACCCTACGGTTTCTCCTTGTCTTACCAGTTGTTGAGCAATTTCAAAAACAATCTCCCCACCGAATGAGACTCCGGCTATGAAATATGGACCCACAGGTTGGACTATCCGCATCTCTTGCACATAAAATGCCGCAAGATCCTTGATTTGATTTGGGGGTGCATTTTTGCGCTCAAGCATTTGAGCAGATAAGCCGTAAACGGGTTGCGCAGGATCTAAATAACTAACCAGTGGACGGAGGAAAATACCGTTTTCCCCTAACACATGAATGCAAAATAAAGGCGATATTGTTGCAGGATTTCCGGCTTGGATAACAATCATGGAAGAACTCATAGCAGGCACCTGATCATGCTGCAAGAAGTTCGCTAGTTGTTCCACTGTTGGGGCCTGGAAAATTGCAGCGGGTGGAAGCGATCGATTGAAATGATATTCGATGTGCTGGCACAACCGGGCAATTAACAAAGAATGGCCGCCCAATTCAAAAAAGTTGTCCGTAATGCTGATATTGGTGATGCCTAGAATAGTTTCCCAAATCTCCAATAGCTTGCTTTCAGTGGAATTAGAAGGAGCAACGACTGGTTTAGTCTCACCTTGGTTGCGTGTATCAGGGGCGGGAAAGTTGGTGCGATCGACTTTGCCGTTCGGCGACAGAGGAAAAGTATCCATTTCCACAAAAGCCGCTGGCACCATATATTCAGGGAGTTTTTGGCACAAAAAAGTACGAATGTCGCTCAGGTTAAGTGCGTGATTGGGTTGAGCGATTAAGTAGCCCACAAGATGTTTGTCTCCAGGCACATCTTCGCGGGCCAGGACGATTGCTTGCCGCACTGAGGGATGCTGCTCCAGACCCGTTTCGATTTCACCCAGTTCGATCCGGAAGCCCCGCAATTTCACCTGAAAATCGACCCGCCCAATAAATTCTAGGTTGCCGTCGGGTAAGTAGCGCACGGTATCCCCAGTTTTGTAGAGCCGAGAGTGAGGGTCGTCACTAAATGGATTGGGTATGAATTTTTCGGCAGTTCGAGAGGGAAGCTGATGATACCCAATGGCTACCCCAGGGCCTCCAATGTGGAGTTCTCCTACTTCGCCAAAGGGGACTGGCTCTAAATCTGGATTGAGCACGTAGACTTCGACGTTGGCGATTGGTTTGCCAATAGGAATTTCGCCCTGATCAGGATGGTACTGAGACTGGGCAGGATCGTAGAGGGTCGCTGTAACTGTGGTTTCGGTTGGACCATACGTATTCAACCAGCGGGGGTAATGGCCCACCAAGCGAACCCATTCTGCGTAGGATAACCGGGAGGCTTTTTCTCCACCGACGACGACCAAGCGCACCGACGGAGGCATTGAGAGTTGTAGAAGAGCTAGCCCACTCACTAATTCGTGCCAGAAGGCAGTGGGCAAATTAAGGATCGTGATGTCACGAGCTGCGACAAACTCTAGGAACTGGCGAATAGATGTGGAAATTTCGGCTGTCCGCAAAACCAGTGTAGCTCCGTTAAGCAGCGTGGGAAATAGCTCTTCGACAATGATGTCAAAGCTAATGCTGGAGAATTGCAACACGCGATCGCGGCTGTCCAATTCAAATGCTTGGGTTATTGCAACACTATGGTTGATAACGCCGCGATGGGTGATCTTTACCCCTTTGGGAGCTCCCGTGGAACCAGAGGTGTAAATCACATAGGCGGGATGTTCGGGGAGAATAGGTCGTCCTAGATTGTGCCTAGGGTAAGGTGCGATCGCGGTTTCCCAGTCGGTGTCTACAGAGATCACCCGGGCCGAATGGTCTGGCAACCCATAGATCAGGTGTTTTTGTGTCAATAAAAAATTGGCTTGGGAATTTTGCAGCATGTACTGCTGCCGTTGTTGCGGGTAGGTTGGATCAATCGGTACATAAGCGCCTCCGGCCTTCAATACACCCCAAATGCTAACTATCAGTTCCAGGCAACGCTCCATCGAAATTGCTACTAATTCCTGAGGCTGCAGGCCTTGCGCCAGAAGAAAATGAGCAAGTTGGTTGGCCCGTTCGTTGAGGTCCTGGTAAGTGAGGGATTGTTCTAGGAAAGATACTGCGATCGCGTGCGGTGTAGCCTCAACCTGAGCTTCAAACCACTCATGAACACAATCATATGGATTGTGACAATTAGACCGATGTAAGCTCTCGCGTAGTGTCAAAGCCTCTGCAACCGGAGAAGGATGGCTGTTCAGCTGCGATTTTTCCTGATTGTTAGATCCAGGACCCGTTAAGATCATTTATTGACTAAGCTCCAAACACCCAAAGACTGTATCCATTAGGCATGAATTAATCCATTAGTCATGAATCAAGATGACTAACTAATTTCAGTAAATGCACAAAAATAATTGCAAGTCATCGAACATTGATTGCTAATTAGAACCCACTAACAGAATTAGGCATAGATGCTGTGAGAGCGACAGAAACCGCTGAATTTGAAGTGGCATACAATTACTTGTACACAGCAAATCAAAAACGCCTAATTCGTGCCCAATGCACAATGACAGCTCTTTTCGTGTCTACCTAAAGACAAACGATAGGCAAATTTACTAACATGACTCGCTTCAGTATAATATCCTCCTTATGAGAGAGGCGTAAAGCACGAGAAGATTCTCGTGAAAAATACGTTAAAAATAACGACAACTTAGATTACTTGCTGAGCTTATTCTTTTTATAGATTTTTATCTATTGTCAAGTGGTGACTCCTGCCATACGTTCGAGGGGTGCGGCTTTACATTAGCAGCTAAGAGGGAAGCGTTTGACCTGGACGAGAAGCTCGCAAAGCCTGCACTAAGGCGTTGCTGATTCAGAGTATGAACTGAATTCTGCGAATACTGAGGACTCGTTCAAAGTTCTGCAAAAGCATATCTATATTCAGCAACGCTAAATTGTCGTCATTCATGATGTATTCCTTGGCTGATTATTTTGCTTTATTTAGAAGAATGCGGCCCTTCTTTTTCCTCCGTATACCACAAAACAACATGATTCCTTAGTAATTAACAAATGAGTAATTACCTACACACAGACAGGCTGCATAGCCCTCAATTTGTCAAAGATTCATCAGTTGCCAATCCTTCAGCCTTAAGGGGGTCTAAGTTTGATGGTATTGAGTAGAAATCCTTTGGGAGAGAAGATGCCGTTCTCCTGCTAACCCGGTAACTGCTGTTTCGCTGACGATTTGATAGACCTTTTTGCGAAACGCCACCTGGTAGAACTCTTCGAGAAGAGGGCGGTAAAATAATTCACAGATTCCCGTGGTATTCGTAGTGGGCACGTTGCTACAATACTCCGTGCCTCTGTCGATAAATGCCTAATAGCCACACGTCGTTGATCTTGAAGCAGGGAATTAGTCGGTTGTTGAGCACAATATACCCATGTATTAAGTCGGGGCGGCAGAGGCGGCAGAAGTCCGTTAGACCTGGCTTGAGCAACGGGAGCGCAATCAGCCAAATTGCAGTTGACACTTCTTGCCTGCCGATCGCACCCCACCCTCTGGGCACCCTAAACCCTAGTATCAGGGCTCTCTCAGGGGATAACACAACATGTTGGCAAGGGTCTGGAGCGCGGCGCTAGTGGGCATCGATGCCCTCAAGGTTGGGGTCGAAGTCGATATCTCGGGCGGCTTGCCTGGTGTAGTTGTTGTAGGCCTGCCCGATACCGCTGTCCAAGAGTCCCGCGAGCGGGTCAAGGCCGCCCTTAAAAATGCTGGCTTTCCCTTTCCCATGCGCAAGGTGGTGATCAACCTCACCCCCGCCGACCTTCGCAAAGAAGGCCCTATTTTTGACCTGCCCATCAGCGTTGGCATTCTCGCCGCCTCAGAACAGGTGAACACCGATGCCCTCAACGACCTGCTGTTTTTGGGAGAAGTCTCCCTCGATGGCAGCCTGCGGGCGGTGGCCGGAGTACTGCCGATCGCAGCAGCAGCGCAAAAACTTGGTATTCGCTGCCTGGTAGTGCCCGCCGACAACGGGCGCGAGGCCGCCGTAGTGCCAGGGCTGACGGTCTACAGCTTTAATCACCTATCGGAAGTTGCAGATTTCCTTAACAACCCCTCAGGCCACAACCCCGTGGTGGTCGATACCAAACTAGCAATGAACTCAACTGCAAACGCGCTGAATTTGCGAGATGTGAAAGGTCAGGCTCAAGCTCGCCGTGCTCTGGAGATCGCCGCTGCAGGCGGCCATAATCTTATCTTCGTCGGACCTCCTGGCAGTGGCAAAACCATGCTGGCTCGTCGTCTACCCTCCATTCTGCCACCGCTGCAATTTGAAGAAGCCCTAGATGTCACCCAGATTCACTCCGTTGCTGGACTATTAAAGGAGAAAGGGACTCTGGTGAATACGCGCCCCTTTCGCAGTCCCCACCATTCTGCCTCCGGACCATCCCTGGTTGGCGGTGGCAGCTACCCCAAGCCGGGAGAAATCTCTCTGGCCCACCGAGGGATCCTTTTTCTCGATGAGCTGACGGAATTTAAGCGCGATGTGCTGGAATATCTGCGCCAACCCCTCGAAGACGGCTACGTCACCATTACTCGCACCCGCCAATCTGTCGTTTTCCCGGCTCAGTTCACCCTGATCGCCAGCACCAATCCCTGCCCCTGTGGCTTCTACGGTGACTCGGTGCAACCCTGTACCTGTAGCCCCCGCAGCCGCGAAAACTACTGGTCGCGCCTCTCAGGTCCCCTAATGGATCGGATCGATTTGCAGGTGGTGGTCAGCCGCATCAAGCCCGAAGAGATGACCCAGCACCAGCCAGGGGAAGCGTCGGAACCAGTACGCGATCGCGTACTGGCTGCCCGCCAGCGCGCCCACGATCGCTTCAAAACCGAGCCTGGTCTGCAATGCAACGCCGATATGCAGAGCCGCCACCTAAAGCACTGGTGCCCGCTGGATAATACCAGTAAAACACTGCTAGAAGGAGCTGTACGCCAGCTAGGGCTGTCAGCCCGCGCCATGGATCGCATCCTCAAAGTCGGCCGCACCATCGCTGATTTGGATGGCGCTGAGGATCTGCAAACCCACCACATCGCCGAGGCGATTCAATACCGCACCATCGATCGCATGCAGTGAACAATGAAGCCACCCACGGCGACTGCGCCAATCTCGGCGACAAGCTCGTTACTGCCTTAACTAATCATCGGTAGGGTAGATAAATCTGTTCTGCATCTGGCATCTTTCAAGCTGTCAAATACCCCTTCGCTACGGACTCTTCAATCACCTCCAGTACAAAGGGCCACAGTTCTGGAGCACCTTTTTCCACTGGAGCCATACGCCTCATCACCTGGGAGCGGCTGATGCCGTGCTGCTTCCAGGTGCCGCCTTGGGTTTGCCAATTGTGCAGCAGGGGTTGGATGCGATCCAGCGAGGCGGCAAAGCGAGCGGTGGGGGTGGCCTGGGCTTCAAACTCGTCCCAGATTTGGCGGAGGTCTTGGGCGATCGCCCCTGGGAGCAGGCCAAAGATGCGATCGGCCGCCCGTTGCTCGCGATCGGCCTTGTCGTCATGCCCCGCCGCGTCGTAGCAGAAGGTGTCGCCCGCATCAATTTCCACCAGATCGTGAATTAGCACCTGGTGAATTGCCCGCTGCATATCCACCTCAGCAGGGGCGTATTCTGCCAGCACCAAGGCCATCATCGCCAGGTGCCAGGAATGCTCGGCGCTGTTCTCACGGCGGGAGGCATCCATCAGTTGGGTTTGGCGCAAAACCTGCTTGAGCTGGTCGATCTCGACCACGAAGGCGATTTGTTGCTGGAGTCGTTGGTTGGTCATGAAGGCAAGTGTTATAATGAAGATGACTCGGACCCATGCGGTCGCAACGCCCAAATCATGTCAGGACCGGAAGGTAGCAGCATTACGGGATGCTTGTGACAGGCGTGGACTCCGGGTCTTTTAATTTGGCGCTTAAGTAGGACTTCGCTACACCATTTAAGCGGCTAGAGTAACGTAAGATTTCTGACTATCCTCATTTTTGCTAGTTTTGCTTAGCCTGGGGCTAGGGGGTGGGGTTTTCCGCCTTAGACAGCGTGCCATTGCCCCTGGTCATTGGGCCAGCGTCTTCTCTAAGCTGGCAGTGTATACAGAGCAATGGGGAGGCTGCCAACTATGGCCGGTTTTGGAGATTTGGTGAAAAAGGCGTTCTACCTAGGGGTTGGGGTCGCTTCCTACGCCGGTGAGAAAGCGGGCGACACCCTCAAAGATTTGCGCGAGCAGACCCAGGGCATTGTCAATGAACTGGTGGCGCGGGGCGAGATTACGGCTGAGGAAGCCCAGCGCTTGGTAAATGAGATGGTCAACCGTGCCCAGGATGGGGCAACCTCACCCACCGAAAACCTACCGCAGCCCCGGCCCATTGAAATTTTGGATGACGACGCCCCTCTGTCTAACCCCACCGACGCCCAAACTGCTGCTTTGCGTGAGCAGGTGGCTACTCTGCGCCAAGAATTAGAAACTTTGAAACAAAAGTCGAGCAACTAGCCCTATGGATGACTGGTCTAAGCAATTGTTTGATGCCTTTGGCAATGCTGTGCAGGACTTTACTCAGCAGGTCTCTGAGGATACAGAGCGTTGGCTTGATAACCTGGTCGAACAGATAGCTAGTGCTTCTGACGCTCTGGTGCAGACGACGGATCAATGGGCTGAGCAGGTGCAAGAAGCCATTGACCCCGAAATCGATCGCATTGTAGTCGAGTTCAACCATGTAGTAGAGCCGTTTCGAGTTACGGTCAACGCTGAAATTGATGATGTAGCTGACGAACTCAACGAAATTTTAGGGCCGCTGTTGGCAGGACTATCAGGCATTGATCAGTGGTTTGAAGAGGTCTCAGGCCCCTTCAACAGTACTGTGGAACCCCTGCTGCAAAACTATCCGGTCTGTGTGGGCTGTCGTAATTTCTGCGGCCAGTCCTACGGCGGCAATACGCTGGTGTGCGCTATGCACCCCTTTGGCCCCGAAGAAGAACGTCAATGCTCTGACTGGGAATCGGTTTGGCCGCAACCGAAAGATCAGTAGGTTAGTAAGGCGGGGTTTGGGCTAACACCTGACTAAGTTAGGTGTTAGCAAGCTCTAGGGTTTAAGGTATACGTTTCATGGTCTGCCTTAAACCGAAGACCATGAACCCTAACCCTCACTAATCTGCCGCTGTTGACTTAGCAGACTACTAAGCCTTATCTACTGAGATATCAGAGGAAAGAAGTGACCAACAGGACCTTGCCCTTTACCGATCGCGAGGGCGTGCTTGAGGGCGTTGGTGACGTAGTTTTTGGCGTCTTTAACGGCGGTCAGTGGGTCTTTGCCCAGGGCCAGGTTGGCGGCGATCGCCGCCGATAGCGTGCAGCCGGTGCCGTGGGTATGTTTTGTTTCTACGACCTCAGCCTCTAAAATCACCACCTCGCTGCCGTCAAACCAGACATCGGTACTGCGCAGAGCATCCATCATGCCACCTCCTTTTACCAAAACGGCTTGAGGGCCAAGCTGGTAGATCTGGCGGGCTGCTGCCTCCATATCGGCCAGGGTAGTGATAGCTAAACCACTGAGCAACTGCGCTTCATAGCGGTTTGGGGTCAGAACGCGAGCTTGGGGTATCAGGTGGCGGGTCAGGGTAGCGATCGCATCGTCGTCAATTAGCTGCGCGCCCGTGCGTGACACCATCACCGGATCCACAACTACCGGAGTTGTGTCGGGCAACGCTTTCAACGCTAATGCGACTGCTTGAATAATCTCCTGGTTGAGCAGCATGCCGGTTTTGACTGCCTGCACGGCAATGTCGCTGGTCACTGCTTCAATCTGGGCTACCACAGCTTCGGGCGGTAGGGCATCAACCCGCATGACCCCCACAGTATTTTGAGCGGTTACGCAGGTCAGGGCACTGGTGCCGTGGACCAGGTGAAAGGCAAAGGTGCGCAGGTCGGCCTGAATGCCAGCCCCACCACCGCTGTCAGAACCGGCAACGGTCAGAGCCGCAGGCCAAGTAGGCGTCATTGTCATAGCTAGCGGTTGCCGTTAGGCCGCCGCCGCTGCAGAAACTCGGGGATATCTAATCCGGCCCCCAAACCGCCGCCACCACTGTTGGCAGGAGGAGTGGCGGGCGGCGGCGTGGCCAGGGTGCGCTTAAAGGGCGTAACGCGGGCTACCTCAATTTCGGGCTGGGCCCCGGCACGGGTGTTAAAGCCGGTAGCAATCACCGTGATGCAGACTTCGCCCTGCATGCGCTCGTCGATGACCGCACCAAAGATGATATTGGCGTTGGGATCGACCCCTTCGTAGATAATCTCGGCGGCGGCGTTGACTTCGTGGAGGGTCAGATCGGACCCGCCGGTGATGTTGAATACGGCTCCGGAAGCACCGTCGATGGACGACTCTAGCAGGGGAGAAGAGATCGCCGCGATCGCGGCTTCCCGCGCCCGTGACTTGCCTGAACCCATGCCAATGCCCATCAGGGCCGTGCCCGCGTCGGCCATAATGGCCCGCACATCAGCAAAGTCAACATTAACTAAACCGGGGATCGTAATAATGTCGGAGATGCCTTGCACGCCCTGGCGCAGAATGTCGTCGGCAGTGCGAAAGGCTTCCTGCACCGGGGTCTGCTCAGAGATGACGGATAGCAGCTTGTCGTTGGGGATAATAATCAGCGTGTCGACCCGACCTTGAAGGGCAGCAATGCCCTCATCGGCCTGGTTCATGCGACGGCGTCCCTCAAAGGTGAAGGGGCGAGTGACCACGCCAACGGTCAGCGCTCCGGCTTCCTTAGCTACCTCGGCCACAATGGGCGCCGCCCCTGTGCCCGTACCGCCCCCCATGCCGGCGGTGATAAACACCAGGTCAGACTCTTCTAGAGCTGCGGAAATTTCTTCCCGAGATTCTTCGGCCGCCTTTTGGCCAATAGCAGGGTTACCCCCAGCGCCGAGCCCACGGGTCAACTTTTGACCGATGTGCAGGCTGTTGGTCTGAGTGGTGTTGTCGAGGGCCTGGGCATCGGTGTTGATGGACCAAAATTCAATCCCCGACAGGCCGCTGCTAATCATGCGGTTGACGGCGTTACAGCCGCCACCGCCGACCCCAATTACCTTGATGCGGGCGACGCTGCTGGGCAAAGCCGTGTTTTTGGTGTACGTTTCTCCGGGCATAGCTCTGGCATTGTGGGGTTGACTGGAGTTAAGCTCGCCGTGGCTAAACGGGTTAGACGGGCCAGCGAAGGCGGTCACAGCATCGGCCGCCGGAACCAGGTCAGAGGTTGCAGTCTCAGCCTGATGAGTCGAGTAAGACTCGTAGTCAGCGTTGCTGTGGCCAGCACCATTGCCGTGGGGGTTGTCGGGGGTCATAGAGTTGAAGGCCGTAGACAATATAGTAATTACCCGTACTAGATAACCGAAGATAACATCTAAGCCCTAAAGATCTAAACCCTGGCTGATGCTAGACAACTATAGAGTACTTCATTGGAAAAAACCAAACTGCCTTGGCAAGTCTTAAACTACTTGATTTAACCATTGAAATCAGAAAAATGAGCCCCTTTGCGTCAATAGCTTCATCCTTTATATATCTCTATTCAGACGCAGGATGCATATCTATTTGGATGCAGGATGCATATCTATTCAAATGCAGTAGCGTTCTAGGAAACTAGGTATCCTCAGCGGTTTATGGACTAGCGTCAGAGTCTGTCTGCGCTGAGCTTGCCTTTGGATCGGCGGTGTCGACTACGGCGATCGAGGGCGCGTCGGGGTTGCTGAGGTCGATGCGGGCTACCTCAGACTCGGACAGTTGGCCGGGCAGATTGCGCATTCTATCGAGGGTGGCCAGCTGCTGCTCTAGCTCTGGGCTATAAGGGCCTAGGTAGACCGTGCCCAGGGCCGTCTCAAGCACTAGGTTGTTGGGATCGTGCCAGTCAATTTCGGTAATGGCTACTGGGCTGCCGACGATGGTTTCATAGATCTGCGGCCAGTAGCGTTGGTAGTGGGGCTGAATGCCTCGCAGCTGGAGAGTGGGCAGCTGCGGTGAGGCGCTACCCAAACCAAAGCTGGCTAGGGGCATCCAGGCTCCGTGGGCGTCGAGAAACCCGGCCTGAAGATACTGAGTGTCGCTACCGTCGGCTTTGCCTACGGGCAGCACCACCGCTACGGGCACCCGCTCCTGCACCTTGACGTTGAGGCGCGGTGGTAAGAGCTGACGGGTGACTTCTGCGGTAGTAATGGGGGCGCGATCGCGCAGTTGTCGGGCCAGCACCTCTGGCTCCACCTTCATCAAAGGCTGAGGGTAGGTCAGCGGCATTAGGCTTTGCACCATCTCGTCGCTGAGCAGTTCGTTGCCCGTCACGTTAATTTGAGCGGGACTGTTAATCAGCCATACCGGACGCGTAGCCCCCCAAAAAATGGCGGCTGTCAGCCCCGAAAGCGCCCAAAATCGCCAGAGTGCCTGGCTAATCGAAACACGCCGCCGGCGGCGGAGGCTTTTTCGCCGGGTCTTGAGTTCATCACGAGACAGGGAGGAAACACGGGTCATGGCATCGAGGGTGGGGGCTAAGAAGCCCGGCGATCGGATCTGCCGCAAACGGCTCAAGGGTTAGAAAGGGCTCAAACCCCCGCTAATGCCCAGCTGCCGTTAAGCTGATGCCGATTTTAGCGCCTGAAGAGATTGATGCAACGCTTTTTCCCAGCGGCGGGCTAAATCGCCGTCAGTAAAGGGAATCCGGTAGGTTTCGCCGCTGGCGGTTGCCAGAGCTAGCTCTACTGATTTACCTGTGGGGCTAGCCTGGTCGACGGGCACCGTTGCTCCATTGATTTCGAGTTGGAGGGTGGTCACCTGGTGTAGTGACAGCGTGGTCAGGTCAATAGGTCCTTGGCGGGTGGGGCGGCCCCAGGTGAGCTCATCGCCCCGCTGCCCTAGCATCGAGCGAATGTCATATTTGCTGCGATCGAACTCGGTAGCCCACGCTTCGTAAGCCTGCACCTTTTGAAACTCGTGCCAGCCCGCCCAGGCTAAGCCAATAAATACCGCCAGCAGGGGCAGCCACAGAAGTCCTCGTTCCATAAAATTGTGTTTACCTCGCGGGTTAGCAGACGGTCCAACAGACCTGGGGTGAGGCCTGCGAGAAGAACCAGGGCATGGGAAAGCAAAAGTTAGCGCAGTGACTTTCAGCAATTCTCCCGGCTCAACCTAAGCACCTGTCCTATAAATTGTAAAGTCTTGCAACAGCTGCTGACAGAACTTCCTGGCTCCATGAAAAAGTGGGCCTAGGCAATTGATTTGCCGTTCCACTGCATTTATGGAGGCTGGTACATTGGCATTCCTACCAATTTTAGCTGCGGTTCCGCATACGCCCGACTGGAGCCCTAAGGTGGCCGTCGTGATGATTCTCTGTAATATTTTGGCCCTTGTCATTGGCAGACTCAGGATTAAATACCCTAGCGCACCGCCGGCAATGCCCGGCGGTGCGCTGTTTGGCAACCTTGGCCTGCCGGCAGTGCTGGCCAGCGCCAGCTTTGGCCATCTGATTGGAACCGGGGTAATTTTGGGCCTGGCGAACCTGGGTGTTCTCTAGGCCAGCTTGAGCTAGCTCTTTATATCCCCAGGAAGGTTAGAACAACGTTTCTGGGGATTTGTTTTAGGGCTAGGCAAGCTCACTGTGGGCAATGACAGAGAGATTTAGAGGTCAGTGCAAAGAGTGCGATCGCCCTCGGCAACCTTGCACTTGGTGCGCAGGTAGTCGACCTAGGTGCAACCGCTGCCAGAAGCCGGGTCGGATCGTCTGCCGTAGCAATTCCCTGGGATCGCTACATGCCGGTTCAAAGGCGCTGGTTAGGCATCGGTCTCTAGGCTCTTCTGGCGTCCTGCCCGAGTGTGGTGGGCTGTTCTAGAGGCTGAGGGTCGGTGTCACGAGCCTGGACGTCGATGTCAAGGTAGCGAATGGATTTGAGATACCAGAAGGCTACTGCCAGGGGCAGCACATAGCGAGCCCATGGTTAGGTTAGTAACTCCAATAAGATCTCAGCGGCTCGATTTTGATCTGCTCTAGGATGCGGCGCGATCGCACCAGTGAAAGCAGTAGGCCCCCCAACCAAATTTGGGGGGCCTACACTGATCAAAATTGGAAGAGATGGCTGGCTAGTCGGCTAGGGTAGAAAATTGCCGAAACCGATAGGTTGCGAAACTGTAGGCGAAGGCGGCACCGCCATAGAGAAAATAGAACCAGTGCCAAGGGATGACCCGCAGGGCAAAGAGCGGCCCGCGCTTGTACCAAAAGAAGCGATAAACCCGCTGATTGATGACCAGCAACCCGAGCATAATAGCGATCGCAACAATCCACAAAAAGGGCTCAATTACTCCGCCCAGCAGGCACCCTAGCGCCGCAAAGCTAAGCACCACACTCAGTCGGCTAGTGCGGTCTAGGTTGAGGTCATTCGTCGGCTGCCCCTGGCTAAGAATTAGCTCAGCCCAGGGCAGGGCGCGGTAGAAAATTTCGGCCCGCAGCAGTGAAACGGGCTCCCAGCATTTCAGGTGCTTGACCTGAATGTGCTTGCACAGGCGAATGGTGTAGCCCGCCCGCCGCAGCCGGTAGCCCAGTTCAATATCTTCGACACAGGGCTTGACATAGCGCTCGTCAAACCCGCCCACAGCATGAAATGCCTCGGCGCGAATGGCTCCGCAGGCCCCCCAAAAGGTCGAAGCCTTTTCGGACGACACCTGGTGGGTGTAGTGGTGAAGCAGGTTTTTATACTGCGACAGGAAATTAGAGGCCCCCGGCTGGTCATCGTAGGAGCCAATCAGCGCTGCCAGGTTAACGTCTTTTTGAAAGGCAATTTCGACGTTGAGAATGGTGTCTTGACCAACGGTGACATCGGCATCGATAAAGAACAGAATGTCTCCCTGAGCCATAGCCGCCCCTCGGTTGCGGGCGCGGGCTGGTCCACCTGCCGAGTCGTAGCGAAATACCTTAGCCCCAAACGCTTTGGCCACTTCCCATGAACCGTCGGTGTCGCCGTCGGCAACTACAATCACCTCGTCAGGCTGCCGACCCGATTGTCTCAGGCTATCGAGGCAGCGGCGGAAGCTTTCACCACCGTTATACACAGGGATAATGATAGAAATATTGGGTCTTGATGCATGACCTGGGCTAAAACTCATGAACCAATTATGCCTAAGAATAAGTGCTGAGCTCTGCGAAAAATATGACTACGTAGGGAATTAACCGCCAACTTTTCTCGAAGTAGAGCATCTCTGAGAAAGAGTAAATGTCTTTGGTGATGTCTCGAGCGACTTCGGGAAGGTCTAAGAAATCTATTTTATGGAGCTTTCAGTAAATTAAAGCACTTCATGGTGGGAAAACCATCACAGTCATTTTGCAGGAATCATGAAAAAATTTGCCTCTTCATGATTTTCTTGTAATGCCTTCTACGAAGGCTGCTTATTTCCAATCTCTATTTTTAGAGAGGTAGCAAAACTGAGGCTAGGGCGTAAGGAGTTGGTTTCTGGATAGAGCTCGAAGTGTTAACCAGTACAAGAGAGATGTGTTGCTTAATACATGGCTAGTTGCTTAAAACCTGGCCACAATTGTAGCGATCGCCCCCTTCGGTGCACCCTGCTGGCTAGGGTTGTGCGGCAGCAAAAACCTCGCTAGCCTGGGAATGTTCTTATTGTGCAAGCTGCCATGCCCACTGGAGCCCTGTGTGCGATCGCCTATGCTGCCCTTTCTGCGATCGGCGGTCTGACAGGCTATGCCCAAGCCCGCAGTCATGTGTCCTTGGTCACTGGTTTGGTGAGCGCCGTCCTGCTGCTGACCGGAGCTTGGCTGTGGCAGGCTGGTTCTGCTGGCGGGGCCGGGATGGCTATGGGAGTCACGGTAGCCCTAGTATTTATCTTCGTTCGCCGTTGGATACAGACTCGCAAAGCCATGCCCGCCGCCATCATGATTGTGGCAGGGGTGCTGGCGTTTATGGGGATGGGGCTTTCGCTGTTCGGCGTTATCTAGGGAGTGGTGAGTAGTTGAAATTATCCTGACCTTGCAACTGCGTAGCCTTTCCGAGAAAGGAGAAAGGGTGGATGAGAACCCTTGCTTCGACAGGTAAATGATTTAGGAAATTAAGGCGAGTTTGTAGAGTTAGCCGGTTCTGGGGAACTTGACTCGGTGGAAGATTGTTTTAGCAGATCTTCGGCAGAAATACCTTCGGTTTGGTTGCCAAATCGCCACAGAGCAGCAGCGGCCTCAGCCTGGGTAACGCCTTTTTGGGGCTGAAAAAGGGTGGTATAGCCAAAAGCACGGCGAATATTAGCGAAATCGCCATTTTGGTGGTCGGCCAGCACCGCGCGCATCGCCAACGGCTCAATCTTAGCGGCATCCTGAAAGCCCCAGGTGGTAGCAACCGTGTCGGCCGCCGCGGTTGGCAGCGGTGCACGAGAGTCTAGAGGCACCTTCCACAGCACGAGGGTTTCGCGGGTAAGGGGCGCGTCGGGCCGAAAGGTGACAGCGGTGGCATTGCCGGTCTTGGCACTGGGAATAATCCCCGCTTCGGCTAACCCTTGAATGGCGGCAAAGTAAGGGTGTGAAGCGGGCACATCCTGAAAAGCGGGGGCAGTACCAGCGGCAGCAGCGCGCATGCGCTTGGCTGGCACATCTTTATAAAATCTGTTGTTAGCAGTGAGTAGCCAGTGAGCGAACTCACCCCGCGTGATGGTCTGGTTAGGAGCAAATTCGAGTTCTACGGGGGTGCCACCGGCTGTTGACCGTGCTGACTCGACAATCCCAAGGTCTAGCCAGTTTTGCACATAGGGGCGCAGGTCTTCGGGCACTTCGGCCAGGGTCGCAGTGCTGTCCTCAGGTGAGGGTTTTGGCTCGGTGGGTTCGGCCTCAGTGGGAGTGGGGACCTCGGCGGCTGTCTCGGCCGGATCGGGTTCGGTCTCTGCTTCAGCAGGGGTTTCGGGCTCTTCGCCGTTGAATACGGGCCGATCTTGTAGTTGCGGATCGGCCTCCAAGGACTGCTCTAAGGGACTGCCCGCACAACCGGCGACCAGTAGCAGACTCAGCCCAGATACCATGATCGTGAGACGCAGCGCAGCAGACAAGGGGGCAACCTCCTTAGCGGGGGAATTGATGCAGTACCTACACAGCGTATTTTAGGACAGCGCCCGTGACCTCTGCTGGCTACGCTGTGCCACCCCTGTAGAACCCCGCTTGGAACCTGTCTATGCCGCCCCGACCCATCATTATTGACTGCGATCCTGGGGTTGACGATGCGATCGCCCTTCTCCTCGCATTCGCCTCCACTGAGTTCGACCTGTTGGGCATTACCACTGTGTCGGGCAACGTGCCGCTGGAGCTCACTCAGGCCAACGCTCGGCGCATCTGTCACCTGGCCCAGCGCACCGATGTGCCAGTGTATGCGGGCTGCCCGCGCCCGCTGCTGCGATCGCTCACCACCGCTGAAGACATTCACGGGGCAACGGGTTTGCAGGGTGCGGAGCTACCCGAACCCACTCTGCCGCTGCAATCTCAACATGCCGTCGCGTTTCTGGTTGAACAACTCACCACGACCTCGACGCCCATTACCCTAGCTACCCTCGGCCCGCTCACCAACCTAGCGGTAGCACTGATCCAGTGTCCCGAGATCGCCCAAAGCATCGACCAAGTAGTGATGATGGGTGGAGCCTTGGGAAACGGCAACATTACCCCCGCCGCTGAGTTCAATATCTACGTCGATCCCCATGCAGCCAACGTAGTCGTAGAGGCCGGTCTGCCCCTGACCATGATCGGCTTAGATGTCACCCACCAAGTCGTAACCACCCCCGATCGCTTGGCAGCGCTTGAGGCCTTGGGCACCTCCGTGAGCAAAGCCGCTGCGGGCATGCTGCGCTACTACGGCCAGCTAGATGTGGAACGTCACGGGCTAACTGCACCGCCCCTCCACGACCCCTGTGTGATCGCTTATCTGCTGCGCCCCGAGCTCTTTACCGGTCGACCCATGCACTTGGCAATTGAAACCGAGGGCTCCCTCTGCTTGGGACGCACCGTGGCCAATAGGCACCTGACCCCCAACGCCACCATCATCGAAACTGCTGCTGCCGACGGTATCTATGCACTTTTGATAGAACGCCTTAGGAAACTATAGTCGGGCACAAAACTCCCCCAGCTCGCTTGATAAGATAGCCCTATGGCTTACACCACCGAACAACTCCTGGACTTTCTCGATCAGGAACTTCGCGCTACCTGGAAGGGCGAGCGGGTGGTGCTGTCCTCTGCCGATCGCATTGACAATCCGGTGCTTTCGAAGGCGATCGGGGCCGACAAGCTGAGCAAAGTATTTGCCATTCAAGACTTTCGTGCCCAAATTCACGACTACCAGCACGAGCACGGGGTGTCGGGTCTGATGTGGTACACCTGCCGGTTTCAGGGCCGCAGCCTGCGCGTGCCCGAGCTGCATCCCCAGCTGATCGCTATTCCCGCCGATAAGCTGGCTCTAGTGGGGGCAAAGCCAGCCATAGTCGAGTTTTGGCGACAATCCATCGCTGGCCTGCGCCTGTGGATGGCCGGCAATCAGCCCCAACCCACTACCCCAGAGGAGGTAGAACAGCTGATTGCCGCCAGTGAATGGGCCGAGCTATCCGCCACACGAGATGAGCTGTATCTCAGCCTGTGCTGGGGCGATC
Organism: Nodosilinea sp. FACHB-141; assembly: GCF_014696135.1. Taxonomy (NCBI): domain Bacteria; kingdom Bacillati; phylum Cyanobacteriota; class Cyanophyceae; order Nodosilineales; family Nodosilineaceae; genus Nodosilinea; species Nodosilinea sp. FACHB-141. The sequence continues at coordinate 26,380 of NZ_JACJPP010000012.1, forward strand.
CCAAAGACTGCCACTGCGACTGGGCAAAGCCGGAGTCGGGGTGCGATCGCATCATCGCCACCGCCGGAGAACCCAGCGGCATCAAGGTATAAAGTTATAGTTGAGCATCGAGCAGCGCTCAACCACAACTTTAGGAGCACCCCCTATGGCCATTGCCGTCGGCGTCATTGAAACCCAAACCTTTCCCGCAGTGCTGGCCGCCGCCGATGCCATGGTCAAAGCGGCCAACGTCACCGTCTCGGTGCAAGATCGCTCCGAGAGTGGGCGGCAATTCGTGGTCATACGCGGCCTGGTGGCCGAGGTCAAGCGCGCCATGGAAGCCGGGCTGATCGCAGCCAAAGCCTGCCCTAACCTGGCCGAAGTCACTTCCCACGTGATCATTCCTAACCCCACCGACAACATCGACGCGATTCTGCCCATTGGGTTTACTTCGGCCTCAGAATCCTTTCGGGTATAAGGTCTACTATTACAACCCCCCCACAGTCTTTAATAATTCGACACGGCGCGATCGCTACCACCGCCCCGTACAATGAAGGTTGAATTTTTTACCTGCAAAACTTTCTCAGGAGTACAACCATGCCACAAGCCGTCGGGTCGCTCGAAACCAGAGGGTTTCCCCCGGTGCTTGCCGCCGCAGATGCGATGGTAAAAGCGGGGCGCGTTACGCTCATTGGCTACATCCGTGCCGGTAGTGCCCGCTTCGCCATCAACATTCGTGGTGATGTCTCCGAAGTTAAGGCCGCCATGGCCGCTGGGGTAGAAGCCGCCGAAAAAACCCCCGGTGGCATCCTCGAAACTTGGGTAATCATCCCCCGTCCCCACGAGAACGTGGTGGCCGTGCTGCCGATCGAATTTAACGATGAGACCGAAATCTTCCGCCAGGCTGTCGAGCAGCCCATTTTGCCCGGCTCTACCGGTCGCTAGGGCTACTTGTTGCCGGTTCTACTAAATGATCTATTTAGATCATTTAGAGATCGCCCTAAAGCCATTGGCAAAAACATGCCCGCTCAAGAAAGTTAATTTCTTGAGCGGGCATGTTTTTTGTGCTCCGTAGTTCTAGCGAGGATAACTAGTCTTCTTTTGTCAAAGCCTCTGGTTTATGAGCCGCATGGCTGCCAGTTTTTTCGCTTTCTACCAAATACTGGGGATTTTCCTTAGATGCAGCAACGGTATGACCTTTGATTTCGGTACGAGATGTTAGCTTTTCAATGATCGTACCCGTAGTTTTTCCTTGAGCCGTACTCCAGGAAACCTTGTCTCCTTTTTTGAAAGCTTGTTCCATGACAATTCCTTGTACTCAGATTATTACTAAACGGTTAGCCAAGACGACCAACATGATGACGGTAGATATCCTGAGTTGAACTCGCGTGCAAACAAACTAAAACCCAACCTGCTTGAGCTAAGTGCGGTGGAAGGAGAACCATCTTCCAACAGCCTAAATCTCAAGCAGGTCGGTTCATCTACCAATTAAGCGTTGGCTATAGAACTTCGCCAGAAGTGGCGTCTTCCTTCAGCTCTTTCTTAAACAGGCTTAGCAGGGAGGGAGTAGCAAAAAAGCCGAAATAAATACCCAGTGCGCCCGTTAACCCGTGTAGAAAAACGTCGGCTCCATAGAGTGGAAAAAGTCCGAAGAAAGTATTGGCAACCGGTACTAGACCTAGGACAGCCAGGGTAGTGTAGTAGATACCCAATTGCCCAGAGAATAGACGAGAGCTATCTAACGCAATAGAAGCAACGATTCCCAACAAGCCTGTGACAAGATGAATAATATTGTGAGGCGTATTAATTGGAAATAGACCCATCAAGTAGCCAAATCCAGAAACGACGCCTAGCTTCTCAATCGAAGGGGGCATAGCGCCAGACTGGGAGACTAGGGCAGGAATGAAGCCCAGAATACCTATGGTTAGGTAGAATATGCCGATAATCAATGCAAATCTTTGTGCAGCTTTCATGATACCTCTAAGGTAAACGTCAGATAACAGTTTTGGGTTAAGCTTGCAGCAGCTTGGTAAAGCCTGTCACTACCTAGCTAGGAGTGAACCCGCAACAATTAACTAGACTCTAAAGAGTTTGATGGGTTTGAGCCTCTCTAAAGAGAAATAGTTGTTGGTAGGTCATTGGATAGAGTGAGTTCTTTGGTGGTAGTTAACTTCTTGTCTACAGTGTTTTTTCAAAGGATCTTTTCTATCACTGCAAATAAAAAATACCATTGTAGGAGCAGAATTGAGCTGGTTTTGAAAGGATAGCGATCGCAGCTAGCCCTTCCCTTTTTACTCAACTCTCGCGGAAATAAACAATACACAAGCTTTCGCCCGATCGCAAAACAGAGGGTCTCAAACCTCCCCAATCTTTGCTTCATAACTTTCAAATGAATTTGAAGAACAAAAATTGCTTCAGTTTCAGAATTCTGAGGTGTATCAAATTTGCTCTTACAAACTCATCGTGCTCCGCTAAGAAACCTCAACGGAGCACGATGGCTCAACTAAAACCTAGGTGGCTAATATGGCTAACGATTAGTCGTCGTTAGGCAGCTCGCCGTTGTCTACTCCAGGCGTCAGAGTCCTAGCGTTTTGGGGGTAGATGCCGGCCATATCTTTAACCGCATCAGCCGACTCTTCAGCGATGCGCTTGATTCTTTTGCCAGGTTGGCCTTCCAGTGAATCTTTCTCAGCTTCCCACTGACCCATGGTGCGGGGGCGACCGACTTCTTGGGTGGGTGGCAGTTCATTAGAATAAGCGCGATTGCCAGTATTTTGCTCAGCTTTGACGCCATTAGCGGTTAGCAGAATAACCACGGCGGAGCAAGCCACCGCAAACTGCTTCCAGTAAACGCGGCCGAGCATTTCCTTTAAGGCACCAAAAATATTCTTCATCACAAATTACCTAATATTCACTCAATACTGCGAGTCAGTAAGCGAACTGCTTGCTGAACCTCTAGTGACACGTTAGGTAACTCTCTTAGAAAGCTTATCGCTCAAAAGGTATATCTTCACAAGCATTAAAAATCGCTGAATGTTCCAGATGCTCACATCCCCTAACCAAAGTATTTCTCTCGAAAGAACGAGACTAAAACCCCATCATGACAGGGGAAAAGCCGTAGAAATCGGTTCTAAGGTACTGATGTAACCCCTAGAGAGAGCTATGCCCAAGCTAAACAACTTCATCCTTGATGTGACCCACGACGATACGCTCGAAACCCTGATTCATCAACTGTTTGAGGCACCGCTCCATAGCCAGCATTCAACCCGAGTAATGGACAGTATTTTGACCAAGTTAGGAGAGCAGTTGCAGTGCGATCGCGTCTTTTTATACCTGCGCTCTCCCGACACTCAGCTAGGGCGAGTGCCCTTCTGCTGGAAAAAGCAGCCATCGATACCTACAATCTATGACCCTGCCTGGAAACCAGAAGATCCCTCCTTGGCAAAGGACGACCCCATGTTTGCGGCTGCCCTCAAAGCCCAGCCCAGTATTTTTGTAGAGGACGTGGAAACCGCTGGTCCAGAGGTATTGAATCGCGAGTTTGAGCACCAAACCTTTGGCCATCGAGCCTTGATTCATGCCCACCTGCGCTCGGATCAAACCCTCTGGGGCATTTTGCAGGCCTGTGTTTTTGAAGAGCCCCGGGTGTGGAGCCAGAGCGATCGCCAACTCATTGAGCAGGTGGTCACTCAGCTCACGCCCTTCGCTATAGACTACGTGAGATCTGAGCCAGAGTTGGCAACGAGTATGTAGTAGAAATCTACGGGTGAATGTAGCTCGACCGTTGGCAGCCATCATTCACCCGTAAAAGCACTGTCTAGGAAACAGTTTGCGGCAAGGACAAAACTGCTTGTCTCTGACTAGGGGTTAGGGTCGCCAGCCCTCGGTTAGCCGCGCTCAATACCGCCAACAGCGAGGCCGTGACAATGCTGCTGTGAATGCCCACCCCGTGGATAGTGCCCTCCAACCAGTCGGCGGCAATCTCGATTAGCGCGATCGCGTCGGCATCACTGCCGTGCCCAATCGCTCGCTCTTCGTAGCTGTGCACCCGAATCCCTAGATTTAGCGCATCTACAAAGGCGTCGATGGGGCCGTTGCCATGTCCTGCTCGGGTGAGTCTTACATCACAACATTCCAAGGTTGTGGAAATGGCCGATGGTGTTTCATCATCCTGCCAGTGGTGGCTAACGTATTTAAACGGCAAGTTGACCCGCAGATACTCCTGCTCAAAGAGATCCCATAGCATGGGCGCGGTCATTTCTTTGCCGGTGGCATCCATGGCGCGCTGCACTATCTGGCTAAACTCAATTTGCAAGCGGCGGGGCAGGCTGAGGTTGTAGTCACGCTCTAGCAAAAAGGCAATGCCTCCCTTGCCCGACTGACTATTTACCCGCACCACCGACTCATAGGACCGGCCCAGGTCGGCGGGGTCGAGGGGCAGGTAGGGCATGTCCCACAGATCTTCTGAGTTGCGGGCCGCAAAGCCTTTGCGAATTGCATCCTGGTGAGAGCCTGAAAATGCGGTGAACACCAGGTCGCCCACGTAGGGGTGACGGGGGTGAATGGGCAGCTGAGTGCAGTCTTCGACAATGCGCGCCACCTCGTTAATGCGCGAGAAATCTAGCCCCGGGTGAATGCCCTGAGTGTAGAGGTTAAGCGCCAGAGTGACGATATCGACATTGCCGGTGCGCTCACCGTTGCCAAATAGGCAGCCCTCCACCCGATCGGCCCCAGCCATCTGGCCCAACTCGGCAGCGGCGATCGCGCAGCCCCGGTCGTTGTGGTTGTGCACGCTTAAGTTCACGCTGTCGCGGTAGGCGAGTTGGCGGTGCATCCATTCCACCTGGTCGGCAAACACGTTGGGGGTAGCGCTCTCCACCGTGGCGGGCAGGTTAATGATTGCTTTGCGATCGGGCGTCGGCTGCCAGACTTCCAACACCGCATTGCAGATATCCCGCGCAAACTCCAATTCGGTTTGAGAAAATACCTCTGGCGAATATTCAAAGCGCCACTGGGTTGCAGGGCGCTCTGCCGCCAAATCGCGAATCAGCGTAGCGGCGTTTACCGCCAGTGCGATCGTTGCGACAGAGTCGTTGCGAAACACCACCCGCCGAAACACTGGAGCCGTAGCGTTGTAGACGTGGACGATCGCCCGCTTGGCTCCCTCAAGGGAATCAAAGGTGCGACGAATCAAGTCTTCTCGCGCCTGGGTGAGCACCTGAATTTCCACATCGTCAGGCACGCGGTTTTCTTCGATCAGGCGGCGCACAAAGATAAAGTCGGTCTCCGAAGCCGACGGAAACGCTACCTCAATTTCCTTAAAGCCGATCGCCACCAGTAACTCAAACATCCGCAGCTTTTGCTCGACAGACATTGGTTCGATGAGCGCCTGATTGCCATCGCGCAGGTCAGTGCTCAGCCAGATCGGGGGCTGGGTGATTACCTGGCTAGGCCAGGTGCGATCGGGCAATGCGATCGGCACAAAGGGGCGGTACTTCTCGGCGGGGTTGGTCAACATGGGTTTGTCTCTAAGATTTCAGTAGTAAAAAAGCTTGCCTAGTCATTCACTGTGACTAAGGTGAGGTGAAGGGTTTCAGGTGAAAGGTTGGAGGCAGGCCGTAAACCTTATACCCTGCACCAATTGCCACCGGAACGGTAAGTTACCCGTGGGGAGTTGGCTAACAGCGTTTAAACTTCCCAGCAGTACTCAGGTCTAGGGAAAACCTGTGACCTAGGGAGTCGAGCTATGCAGGGCATTTCGCCTTTGTTTCAAAAATTAGTTGCGCCCAAGGCGCAGCAGCAGCCCCAGCCCTAGTAGCAGGCTGAAGAGAGGGGCGAGGGATAGCTGCAAAGAAGACATTGACGAGCGACGGCGCAGAATTGCACAACACCCGCATAGTAACCGCGCGGCAAAGCAGCGTCAAGGGCTGAGGCGTCGCGATCGCAAGACGGATAGCTCTGAGCGACAGGGGTTATCTAGGCAAGATGGGTCAACGGTGCGATCGCAGCACAGGAAATATTATTCAGAGGTTAATTTAACTCAGCCCAGTTGATAGCGCGCACACCACTTATTAGTGACAATAGAAGTCGGGGATCTCGCTCCTTTCGATTGGCTGAGCGGTTAGCCAGGGCAACATCTAGCCCTTGTTAGCTCAAGCTGCTGTTTTTGGCTGTTTTCAGCCCCTTGCGTCCACTCGTGCAGGGGGCTTTGTAAGACGTTCTCATTCTCAATGCCCTAACGTGATCCTGTATGACCGCTGAACCGAACTTTGTTCTCGATTTAACCTTGGCCCTGGGGGCCTCTGCTATTGGCGGCTATATTGCCCATCGACTCAAACAGCCGGCGCTGCTGGGCTACCTCGTTACCGGGCTGGTCATCGGCCCCTTTGGCCTCGGGCTACAAACCGATGTGGAGCAAATTCAGGGCCTGGCGGAGGTGGGCATTGCCTTTTTGCTGTTTGCTCTAGGGGTCGAGTTTTCGCTGACAGAGCTCAAGCGGGTCAAAGATATCGCCCTCAAGGGCAGCTTTTTGCAGATGGGGCTGACTACGCTGCTGGTGTGCTCAGTGTCGCTGCTGTCGGGCACGGCCAACTCCCCGCTTCAGGGCATTTTCTTGGGGCTGGTGCTGTCGCTGTCGTCTACGGCGGTAGTGCTCAAAACCCTGACCGATCGCGGCGAAACCGCTACCGTCCACGGACAGGTGATGTTGGGGCTACTGATCTCCCAAGACCTTGCCCTGGGGCTGATGCTGGCGGTGCTGCCGGTGCTCAACCAGCCCGATGCCCTGGGGCCAGCCCTGGCGATCGCGGCGCTCAAGTTTGGGCTGTTTTTGGCAGGGGCGATCGCCCTGGGCCGCTGGGTAGTGCCCCAGCTAATTCAGCACATTGCTGCCACCGAGAGCAGCGAGCTGTTTTTGCTCACCGTGGTCGCCCTTTGCCTGAGCGTTGCCTGGATTACCTCCTTCCTGGGCCTCTCCATCGCCATGGGGGCCTTTGTCGCTGGCCTGATGATTTCTGAGATTGACTACGCCGACCAGGCCCTGGGCAAGATCTTGCCCCTGCGCGACACCTTTGCCTGCCTGTTCTTTGCCTCCATTGGTATGCTGATCGACCCCCACCTGATCGTCAGCGACCTGGGCCGAATTCTAGAGCTGGTGGCGCTGATCATGGTGGGCAAGGCGCTGATTATTTTGCCAATTGTGCTGGGGTTTGGCTATTCGCTCAAAACGGCGGTAAGGGCCAGCTTTGGGCTCAACCAAATTGGTGAATTTTCCTTTGTGCTGGCGCTGATGGGGCTAGAGCTGGGGTTGATCAACGAGGAGCGCTACTCCTTGCTGCTGGGCACGATCGCCATTTCTCTCATGCTCACCCCCCTGTGGATTAACCTAGCCCCCAAGGTGGCCGACTGGCTGCACAACCTGCCGGTGCTCAAAGACTTTCTCAACCAGGCCGAAGACCCAAAGCTGCTGTCGGTGCCCGGCGACATTCACGACCATGTGATTGTGGCGGGCTATGGCCGGGTGGGCGAGGTGCTGGTCAATGTGCTGCTCAGCCGGGGCTACTCGGTGCTGGTGGTCGACAATAGCGAAACCGCGATTCAGCGCCTGCGCAACCGCCACGCGCCTCTGGTGCAAATTCCCTTTGTCTACGGTGACGCCGACAGCGAGCTGGTGCTCGAGAAAACTTCTCTAGAAACCGCCAAGGCCCTGGCCATTACCCTGCCTGATCCGACAACCACCCGCCTAGTGCTGCAACGGGCACTGCTGAGAGCACCCGAGCTGGATATCATTGCGCGATCGCACAACAACGAAGAGATCGACGTGCTCACCCAACTGGGAGCCAGGGAGGTGGTGCAGCCCGAGTTTGAGGCGGCTCTAGAGCTGGGCTCTCACGTGCTCAATACCCTGGGTGAACAGTCGATCGAAATTCAGTCGGTGCTGGACTGGATTCGCCAGGATCGCTACCGCAGCATTCGCCCGGCGGTTCAGGTGGGCGAGGGGTATAGAAATACAGCAAAAGAACGAAAACAGAAGAGCGAAAAGGTTGAAAGCAGTGCTTCATAAGCTCAGCGTCATGGTTGCACCGCTTTGATCTGGGCTCATTCTTGCCGAGCGCTCGCCATCTACACCCAACGCCAGGCACTCTGGGGTAACCCCTGGAAGCATCGATTTTAGGGGCTTTCGTTTAACTACTTATAGCTGCGCTGGGTGAGCTGCACATTCTCAAATTCGAGAGTTTCCCGGTGCAGCTGGGGCGCTCGCCCTTCCCCCGCATATTCCCACGCTGCTACAAAGGCAAAGTGTTCGTCGTCGCGCTTGGCCTCACCATCGCGGGTTTGGTACTCTTCGCGAAAGTGCCCTCCGCAGGATTCTTCTCGTTGCAGAGCATCGCGGGCCATCAGCTCTGCCAGGTCGATAAAGTCAGCGACGCGTCCGGCAAACTCCAGGTTTTTGTTTAGGGTGTTGGCCTCCCCAGGAATTTTGAGGTTTTGCCAATACTCAGCTCGCAGGTCTTGAAGCTGGGCGATCGCACTCTCCAAGCCCTCCCGATTCCGCGCCATGCCCACGTAGTCCCATACAATGCGGCCCAGCTCGCGATGAAACTCCATCACCGTCTTGTTGCCCTGAATGCTCAGCAGCTTGGTAATGCGGGCCTTAGCGCTAGCCTCGGCTTCTCCAAAGGCATCGTCGTCGGTGGTTACGGTGGGCAAAGACTGCCCCGCAATGTAGTCGCCCAGTGTGTAGGGAATCACAAAGTAGCCATCCGCCAAGCCCTGCATCAGCGCGCTGGCCCCTAGCCGGTTAGCGCCGTGGTCAGAGAAATTCGCCTCGCCCAGCACAAACAACCCAGGGATATTACTCATCAGGTGGTAGTCAACCCACAGGCCGCCCATGGTGTAGTGCACAGCGGGGTAGATGCGCATCGGCGTTTCGTAGGGGTTCTCGCCCGAGATCCGCTGGTACATGTCGAACAGGTTGCCGTAGCGGGCGGCGATGGTGTCGCGGCCTTGATGGGCGATCGCATCCCGAAAATCTAAATACACCGCTAGCCCCGTATCACCTACGCCGCGCCCCTCATCGGTCATGGCCTTGGCATTGCGCGAGGCCACATCCCGAGGCACCAGGTTGCCAAAGGCGGGGTAGCGAGTTTCTAAGTAATAGTCGCGCTCCGCATCGGGGATGTCATCGGGATGGCGGTTATCCCCAGGTTTTAGCGGCACCCACACCCGCCCGTCGTTGCGCAGGCCCTCGCTCATCAGCGTGAGTTTCGATTGATAATCGCCCGACACCGGAATGCAGGTGGGGTGAATCTGCGTATAGCAGGGGTTAGCAAAGTAGGCCCCCCGCCGATGGCAGCGCCAAGCCGCTGTCACGTTAGAGTTCTTGGCGTTGGTCGAGAGGTAATAGACATTGCCATAGCCCCCGGTGCAGAGCAGCACCGCATCTCCGGCGTAGCGCTCCAGCTCCCCTGTGACTAAGTTGCGCACCACAATGCCCCGCGCCTTGCCGTCAGCTACCACCAGTTCCAGCATTTCGCGGCGAGCATACACCTCGATTTTGCCGGCCTGCACCATGCGCATCATGGCGCTGTAAGCTCCGAGGAGTAATTGCTGGCCTGTCTGCCCCTTGGCGTAGAACGTCCGCGACACCTGCGCCCCACCAAAGGATCGGTTGTCGAGCAGCCCGCTATATTCCCGTGCGAAGGGCACACCCTGGGCTACGCACTGATCGATGATGCCGCTGCTGATCTCGGCTAGGCGATGCACATTGGCCTCGCGCGAGCGGTAGTCGCCACCTTTGATGGTGTCGTAGAACAGCCGCCACACGCTGTCGCCGTCGTTGGGGTAATTCTTCGTTGCGTTGATGCCTCCCTGGGCGGCAATGCTGTGGGCGCGCCGAGGTGAGTCTTGAATGCAGAAGCTTTTGACGTTGTAGCCTAGCTCTGCCAGGGTGGCCGCCGCCGAGGCCCCCGCTAGGCCAGTACCCACCACCAAAATGGTGTGCTTAGCCTTGTTTTTGGGGCTGACCAGACGGCAGTGGTCTTTAAAGTCGCTCCATTTCTGATTTAGCGGGCCAGCAGGAATGCGGGGGTCAAGCATGGGGATGTGGGGAAGATGAGGCGCAGCGTATACGTGTATTTTAGACCTGTCTGCATTTACACAGTCGCTGTGCTTCGCGCTACCTGTTCAACCACTGCTCAAACCTGCTCAATCATAGTTTTATCAAACGAGTTGCCTACTCGGTTTCACCCTCTCTACATTGCATGTGGCTTAGCAATAATGACAAAGTTGAGTGGCAAAACCATCCAAAACTCTGAGTAAGCCTCTCTGATCGGTCTGTTTCGACAATATGTTAGACTCCCACTGGACACAGGCTCTAGTCGCCCTATTATTTACTCGCGGTCACAGAATATTGTGTAGTGGCGATCGCACCCTCCTCTGCAAGCCTAAAACCTGGAAGAATTAGCTTTTTGATGCCGGCCTGTGAAACCACAATTTGACGAGCAGTTAATTTGTTTGAATCAGTAATGACTTCTCAAACTGATCTAAACTATGCCACCTTATTTGCAAAGCTCCAAAGCATTTTGAGTGAGTTGCAAAGAGAAGTAACCCAACAAATTTCGGCTCTTCCTCAGCTAAATCAACCGCTTCGAAGCTTTCAGAGCCCTGATGGCAACGTGACAGGCTCGCTTCTGACTTTTACTGGAGAAGAGCTAGATTGGCTGGTCTATTCGTGGTTTGATGCCGCTCAAATGAAATTTGGCACTACGCGCTTGACTCTTTGGCTAAGTCCGCTGATTCAAGTGCCTCACTTAGCCTTTGAATTTGGCACAAAGCCTGATCTCTTCTTCTACATCGACTACATACCTAGAGTCGATTTATGGACTGACTTAAGCTATACAGAAGAATACTATGAACCTTTGAATGCCACTTACATGGCGTTGCGGGAGAACCCTAATCTGTCTTTGTTTGTGAGCAAGGCGCTGTACATTAGGCAGTTGCAGTCCCCAACACCGCTTTGCTTTACCTGCCCTACGACCCAAGACTCTCTCGCATTGATTGAACGTACTGCCCAAGAGATGTGTTCTCGCTGGCTCACCTGGGTTAAGCAGGCAGCACCTGTCCCCGTAGAGCACCAAGCTGCGTTGGCAAAACGGGATCTACTGATGCGAAAAACTGTGGCCGAGCGAGATCCAGGCAATGCTGTAGCCACGCAGATTTTTGGGAAAGAGCTGGCAGATCAATTGATCCGTGCCTTGTGGAGTAAGGACTATGAGTAACTCAGAAGCAGCGATCGGCAAAGTGCTACTCATCGGTGTGACTGGGGGAACGGGCAGTAATGCCGTCAAGGGATTGCTTGAACAAAAGGTAACTGACCTTCGTGCAATCACCCGCAAAATTGACCTTGAGCGTCCTTCCCTATCTAAATTACACAACAGCGGTATTGAGCTAGTTGAAGCTGATCTTGATGATGAGTCTTCATTGAAAGCAGCTTTCGCAGATGTTTCAGCCGTCTATTGTCACGCAACTGCTCCAGATTCTGCTAAACCTGACCCCCAGGAAGTGGTAAGGGCACAACGAATAGCCCAAGCTGCTAAGCAAGCCAATGTCAGCCACGTTGTCTACAACTCTGCGGGAGGAGCCGATCGCAAGTCTGGCATTGCTCACATTGAGCAAAAATATCGAGTAGAACAAATTCTCAAGCAGGCAAATTTGCCTACAACTATGTTGCGCGCCTGCTTATTCATGGAGGAGTTTTGGAAGCAATACACTCGTCCGTCTATTCTCAAAGGGTCTTTTCCTTTCGCAGTTCAACCCGATAGACCGCTTCATTTGGTTACAACAAAAGATATGGGGCGAGTGGCCGCATACGTGATGAAGCACCGCTCTGAGTATGTTGGCAAAGACATTGAGCTGGCTGGAGACGTGTTGACCCCCAAACAAATGACGGCGGCATTTGCTAACGCACAGGGAAGCACTGTGGTTTACAAAGAAGTACCTCCCTGGATTTTCTTGCTTTTGTTTCGCAAGTCGCTGTTTGATTTGATTCAGTGGTATCGCCGGCAGGGCTATCAAGCGGATGTCTCTGCTCTAAGAGAGGAATTTCCTGGGTTGCTCACTACTTTTGCTGATTTTTTAGCAGAAACCAGCTGGGCAAACCCAGAGTTGACGTACCAAGATCTATAAAATTTTCAAGGGTTTGTACGAGTGTTTACGAGCTGTAGATTGGTTTGGGCTGGCGGAACTCAACTTCCACTGTTGGGTCAGTTGGCTACCGACCCTAGCGCTTAATCCATTGAGCCATCGTATCTGTTGCGGCTGGAGATGAAGATCTAATCGTATGACCTACTCTTCAACGCGACTTGTGGCGTGGCGATCGCGCTCATACCGTCTTGCTAGTGGAAGCGGTGGCAACCAGGACTCACGACGAATGCTCCAGTTTTCGTAGGTTGGCATCAATTGGTCAGGGGCATCTAGGGAGCCCAGATGCACTTCGATTTTGTCTGCGGTGCGCGCAAAAACGTATGAGCCACAGCGAGGACAGAAAAATCGACCGTAGTAGTCGCGGGTTTCGCCAGCGATCGCTACGGCATCTTGAGGGAAGAGCGCGGCAGCGTAGAAGAGGGCTCCATAGTGTTGCGGCAGTCGAAACAGTGACAAACGCCAACCTGATAGGGACGCAACCAAAGTGCTGGGCATACAGTGTAGACGTAAGCTAGCCATGGACGTGCGCTGGTTTTCCGGGTTTGTCCCTTGCTCTTGAAAAGAGTAGGGCAAGTTGGCTCTGATTTCGCCCCTTCTGTTATCAGCCGGTTGCTTGCCCAGTGAAAACTGCTAATTGAGCGTCAAAAGCACGTTTGAAGGCGGGTCGCGCTTCGCCACGGGCGACGTAGGCGGCGAGGGTCGGATATTGCTCCAAAATATTTGAGCCGCCCAGTCTGCGCAGCACCTGCACCATCAGTAAGTCACCGGCGCTGAAAACATCGTCGAGCCAATCGGCATCGCCAAGCCGCATGGAAAGGTCATCTAACCGGCTGCGGATGCGATCCTCGATGAGGGGCAGACGCTCTTCGTACCAGGTCTTGTCGCGCTCCAAGTACATCGCGGCTTCGCGCTGCACTATGGGCGGCTCTACCGTGGCGATCGCGGCAAACATCCAAGTGATGGCGCGCGCCCGAGCATTGGCATCTTGTGGCAGCAGACCCGCATGGCGCTCCGCAATATGGAGCACGATCGCCCCCGACTCAAACAAGGCGAGATCGCCTTCTTCATAGGTCGGTATTTGCCCAAAAGGATGAAGCGCACGATGGGTAGTTTCTTTCATTGCGCTGAATGAAACAAGACGAACGTTATAGGGCTGGCCCACTTCCTCAAGCGCCCAGCGCACGGGCATGTCACGCGCTAGTCCTTGGCCGCGATCGGGCGACTGTTCAAAGGCGGTGATGGTGGGGACCATTTGAGAACTCCGGTTGCCCATTTTCCTGCTCCTTGACGGATTGTGTGCTTGCTCTCGTTAGTCGAATGGCACAATACAAAATCGACAAACCACAGGATTCTTCCACCGATAGCTAACTGTGAGCCTAACGATCGCAATTACCAGATGCTAATAACCTCTGCTTTCAACCGGCCTAAACAGTATCTACAAGGGATTTGCGATTGCACTGTCTTTTGGGTTAGCCAACAAGGAGTAAGGGTGGTTAGTCGCGATCGCCCTTCAAACAAGTCTTCGGCCCTCGCCCCATAGACACAATTTGGAGTGATGAGGTTACTAGGCTGCCCTAGCCCAACGCTTCATCGATTGATTGCAAGCAGCCTAATGACGGGTCATTTCAGCGGTACGGAGCACCCCTTAGAATTGCGCCAGAGTGTCTGTCTGTTAGCTGCAACCGAGTAGTTAAACATAGCTACTGTATTACTGCTCCCCTAATTATCTTAGTAATAGCTCTTCGGAATGATGCAGAAATCATAAACTTAGCTGAACCTACTTTAGTAGAGTGAAAAATAAATTTGTATGACGACAGCCTTGATCACCGGAGCCTCTGCTGGCATTGGTGCAGCATTTGCCCAACAATTAGCAGCGCATCAAACCGATCTTGTGCTGGTCGCTCGTTCCCAGGACAAGTTACAGGAACTTGCTAATTCCCTCAGGCATCAACATCAAATCCAAGTAGACATTATCGTCCAAGATTTGACAGCACCGAACGCAACAGAAACTATCTTTCAAACTGTGCAGCAGCTTGGGCGATCGATCGACCTATTGGTCAACAATGCTGGAGTTGGAGATTACGGTGATTTCACCGAAAGCAATCGAGACCTTCAGCTTAAGATGGTGCAGCTTAATATTGCAACGATTGTGGATTTGAGCCATCGCTTCTTGCCTGGAATGCGGCAGCGTCGAACTGGAGGGATAATCAATATGTCTTCAGTGGCTGCGTTTCAGTCTATGCCCTACTTCTCGATCTACGCGGCAACAAAAGCATTTACTCTCAGCTTTAGCGAAGCATTGTGGGCCGAGAATCGCAGCTACGGCGTGCATGTACTAGCTGTTTGTCCAGGACCAGCTGGCATTAAGTTCTTCAAAGAAGCGGGATTTCCGTCGTCCCTGATTAACGTCGCTGAAAAAATCGATACGCCGGTTAAGACTGTTGTACAAGATGCCCTTGAGGCATTTGAGAAACGAGAGCCGATCGTGATTCCTGGCAGTCTAATTAATCCTATTCTGGCTACGCTGCCTCGGTTTGTGCCGCGAGAGTGGGTTTCTAGCTTCTGGAAGTTGATATTAGGGCATGATTTTGACAAATGAGAGCATCCTCTGAGCTTATTTGTTTAGAAAGTGGAGCATAAAACGAACTGCAAACACTGCAAGCAGAACCCAAATAATCAAAATTATTCCTGCTGCTATTCAATTCTTTGGCTTATTGCGTTGTGTAGTAGACTGCGACCGTACTCGGCATTCTGCCATTACCTCTAGAGGAATCATCTTGAGTGCAAGCGTAATACCGATTGGAACAAGAATTAAATCATCGAGATAGCCCAAAATCGGGATAGGATCGGGGATCAAGTCAATAGGGCTAAAAGCGTAGCCAACAACACAGGCTGTAAAGACTCGTGCATACCAAGGTACGCGAGGATCACGATATGCCAAATACAGCGCGTACAACTCTGTTTTTAATCGCTTGGCTTGTTGCTTCAGCTTCTGTAGGACTGTCATGCACCATCCCAACTACGTTTAATAAAGCAACTATATCTGTAGTGTGACAAGTAAATATTAGGTACACATTCTTACAAGTGCTGAATGCCCTACCAATGGTTTGACAACTACGTCCTGCACAATGAACCCAAGTGATCTAATTACGTATTAAGCGCTAAAACTGCTGAATAAGCCCCTAATTCTAGGGTGTTATCGCTCGCTTTTGGTGGTTAACGCCTGAGTCTGGGGGCCTTATCCGTCAATTAGCCTGAATAAGCCCTCTTACTGGATGCTTGTATAGCAGCTTTTGGGTTTGCAATCCCTGTCAGTTAGGTTGTGCAGCTTTGTCAAAGGCAATAACCCGGCGCTAGCAATGGTTTCGTTGGGGTTGGCGATAGCGAAACCCAACCTACTCGCTACAGGAGCTAGTCATAACTGAACGAAGCGAACTTTCACGTTTTTTGCGGGACGGACGTAATCCGTGATTGGACAAATCTCACCGTCCCGCGACAGCTCTTCGATGGATTGCCAGAAAGTCGCCTCGTTGGGATGCATGCCAAAGACAAAATATCCTGGATGCACTGCGTCGAGTGCAAACCAGATTGGCACGTTGATGCCTGACGCAGTCTCGTAGAAACAATCGCCGGCGGGCAGTCCCCCCTCCCAAGTTGCGATAATTTCCGCATTTCTTGCAGCGAGCGGACCAACTTGCTTCTCCACTACTGTATTGAGTCGTCGCTCTACCTCGTCGATCGCCGCGTCCTCAGCTGTTTGGTTCCAGTTTGGAAAGTCCGGACGCACAGCTTTTGCCAACACATAATGCGGGGTCGGATTGCCCAAAATTCGGTAAAGTCTGAAAACGTCGAGCGGCACACCCATAGGTGAGATAACGCTAAATGTAGCGGCTGTAATTGATTTTACTTTGCCACCAGCTTGAACCAACAGTCCGCTGCCATGGCGTGTTACTACGTTAACACCAGCGATCAGTAGAGGCATAACAAATCAAATTAGCGGCGGCAGATAAACTCGAACTTAGCACCAGAGGCTTTCAACCGTCCGCCTGCATTTGAATTGTTAGACGGACGGCTTTTTTCTAAGCTGCTTGCAGAACATAGAACGTATAACCATAAGAGTCGCTGAATTTTTCAAACAGTCGCATCTCTTCTTCAGTTTCACGAATAACGGATTGAGTAATTGGGGTGATTTTGATCTGCTGTATTCGCTCACGAAGCGGTTCATAGTAATTGACCCACCAAGCCTGACTCGGCAGCCGATGCGTAGAGAGTACGCTAAAGCCAGACCGACTTGCCCGAGCGATATTCTCAGCTTCAGTCCCCATCATCGGATAGGCATTTTGCCAATACGCGCTCACAGGATCTGGTGCATCATCAATAAACCAATTCATCTCAGATATAACGGCAATACCGCTGTTAGTAAGAAGCGGTCGCCAGAGTTTAAGACCCTGCTCAAACCCAATATGATAAACCGCTCCCTCAGACCAAAGCAGGTCAACTGAACCCGCTGACCAATCAAGTTGAGCCATATCACCCTGAATCGGAATGATTAAATGCTCAAGACCAAGCTGTTTTGCACGCGTTGCCAATTCGTCGATAAAAACCGAAGAAGAATCAACTGCCATGACCGTGCTTTGGTAGTGTTGTGCAAGCAGCAATGCACCAGCACCGCTTCCACATCCAAGATCGGCAATTCGCGGCTTGATCGGCAAAGTAGAAAGATGGCTCAAAATGTGGCGCGAGAAGTCAGAGTCACCTGGCCCTTTACGATCGCGTCCACAGTGTAAATTAATCAAAGCGGTGATGTACTCAGTTTGAGTGTCTGTACTCATATGGATTTTTGGTAGCTTTTAATATTAAGAGGCTCTTGCCGTCTAACTCTGTATTAAGTGTCAAATCTGCTGGATAAGCCCCTTATTTCAGAGTGTTATCGGTCACTTTTGAGGATTAACACCTAAATTTAGGTGTCTTATCGGTCAATTATGCTGGATAAGCCCTCTCACTGGGTGCTTCTCCAATAGCTTTTGGGTTTGCAATCTCCAAGAGCATCTGTGACCCCGATTGCTCTTCCACTGTTGACGGGTAGCGATCGCACCAGTACACTCATTCACTAAGCCGTTCGACCAGAGCGGTGACCACACAGAACTCGAAAATCTTGGCGCTGCCTGAAGGTGCGGGAACACCGACAGACAGCTAACCCCGCAAATCTAGCAGGCAGATTGCGAGGCTAGGCTCATCGTACCCTAGCCCCCTCAGTTTGCACTTCAACTGCGGGTGGCTGGGGTTTTCGCGTTCTGTCTTCCTCAACCACAACTGGAGACAGAACCGATGTTTGAATACCTCGAACCCGACGCATCTGGTGCGTCAAACTTTCCGCCTGCCCAGCATTCTCAGCCCCAGCCTCGCTCTGAGCGATTGCGCCACCTGCTCTACGGCAGCCGCGCCGCCATAGACCGCACGATCAAAATCCTCCACGCTTACGGCTACGCCGACCCCAACGACTGGAGTGACCCCATCCCCACCGACCAACCCAACCAGTGGATGGCGATACTGACCAAGATCTTGCTGATTGAGTAGTTTCTCACCAAGAAGCCGTGTGCCTGCTGTTCTTACCCAAACTGGGCTACAAGCAGCGGGCACCTGGTTTCTAGTCGCAAACTGGCACAGCTGTTTAGCGTTCGCGCAGCGCTGCAAGGCGATCTGCGCCCTTAGATCGCCAATGCGGCATAGCAGATCGCCAATGTGGCATAGCTGTTTAGTGATCTGCATCCTCAGATCGCCAAACTGGCACAGCTGTTTAGTAATGTGGCACAGCAGATCGCCAATGTGGCACAGCTGTTTAGCGATCTGGCACAGTAGTTTAACGTTTGCACAGCGCTGCGAAGCAATCTGCACCCTCAGATCGTCAATGCGATGCAGCTGAGCGCCACTGAGGCACGGCAGGTCAACCATTGCCCCCTCCACTTAGCCATTAAGCAGACTCCGAACTGGAAAAAGGTAAACCACAACGACTCAAAGCCCCTCTCCCAAGGTTGGGAGAGGGGTTTGGGGAGAGGGCAAACTCGCTGATTTGAGGTGCAATCGCCCCTAGCTCACCAGACCCAAATAAATCGCCCAGGGCAGCAGCAAAAAGCCTGCCGCAACGCCAACGCCAACCACCGCACTCGTTCCGTAGGCCAAGGGCCGAATCCCTTTATCTAATAGCCCCATCGATTGCAGCGCGCTCCAAAACCCGTGGCGCAGATGAGAGGCCAGCAGCACCAAAATGACCGTATAGCCCACCACGTAGGGCAGCTCCTGAAACTTTTCAATCACCAACCGGGCCAGATCGCGCACGGTGTCGCCGCCCAACTCAGTGGGGTAGTAGGTGCCAAACCTAAACGTCCGCAGGTGAATGACTAAAAACACCGCCAGCGCCAGGCCGGTGATGATCATCGTGCGCGAGCTGAGAGTTTGGTAGCTAGAGCCACCCGCTGACTCGTAGGTGCTGTAGCCCTCGGGCCGCGCCTGCCGCTTGCGCCAGAAGATCTCAATGCCAACCCAGGCGTGGAGCAGCACGATCGCCGCTAGCGCCAGCTCAAAGGTGTAGTAGACAACATGAAAGTTGCTCACCAGCAGAGCGTAGGCATTGTAGGCATCGCGGCCGACAAACAGCAGCAGATTGCCAGCCATGTGCACCAGCACAAAGGTGACCAGCGCCAGCCCAGTGAAGCCAGTGATTAACTTTTTGCCAATGGACGAACGATAGAACGTCAGCAAAGGCGACGCTCCAGTTGTAGAAGATTCAGGCTTTTGTTGAGGAGCTTTGAGGGTGTTGGTCATGGTTCGTCTTGCACGCGCTCGATTTGCTCAATCACTCGGCGAATTTCAAAGGCATCGCCGGCATTGGGATGCTGGTGAAGGTAGCGCTCTAGGTCAAGCCGAGCCTGATCGAGCAATCCCTGCTGATAGTGAATCAGGCCGCGATCGCGCCATTCGCCCACCGCCTCTGGGGCGATCAGCAAGATGCGGTTGATGGCATCTAGCGCCTTGGGTACATCTCTATTTTGCAGGTAAATTAGCTTCAGGTTAGTCAGAATGCGCACCAGAAAGGTGGCCGGAGTAATCGGACTTAGGTGCTGGGGCTCTAGCTGGGTGGGGTCACCAAACATCTGCTTGAGCCGCTCGCGGCAGTCTTGCTCAAACATAATTTCGCCCCGATTGAATGGATCGACAAAAACATCCATTTCGTTCACGGTAGGGCGAATCAAGAAATGCCCCGGCATGCTCACCCCCGCCATCGGGAAGCCAATGCGATCGGCTAGTTCTAAATACACCAGCGACAGCGTGATTGGAATACCCACCCGCCGCTCAAGGACGTCGTTGAGAAAGCTGTTGCGCGGGTCGTAGTAGTCAACGCTGTTGCCGCTAAAGTTGAGTTCGCTAAACAGATAGTCGTTGATCGCGCCAATGATCTTGAGCGGGTAACGATCCTGCGGTAATCGCTGCCGCAGGGTCTCGGCCATGCGATCGAGCATTGCCAGATAGTCATCCACCACCAGATGAGGGTAGTCTTCTTGGGCAATATACAGCGCCGCTCGGGCCAAGCTCACCTGAGCTGTTGGCCGTTGCAGTTCTTGGTAGAGGCGCTCTCGGGACAATGCAGAATGGGTCATTTAAACGTCGTAATCCTTTCCGCTGCCATAAAACAGTCGATCGCGCCACCGATGGCTATAGTATCGCGGCACCGGTGGCAATGACTCAATTACTGGACTCAGGGCACGGACCAGGGGTTCCAAAGCGCTATACCCTGCCAGGCTGCTATAGTGCCCCAGCCAGCTGACCAAAGCCCCTAACCCTACCTGGGGAATAATCTTAGCCACCAGCGCTGGATATTTGATGGATGTCACCGCCAGGGTTTTGGCCAGGGCCGGAAACTGCACCACATCCTGCAAAAAGGGTTTGAGGGTGGGCTCGCCCAGCTCAGCCATGGCGGCAAAGATCGCCGTCAACATGGTGTTGATGTGCTGTTCAGAGAGGGTTTGATCAACCCCCACGCTCATCGATTTTTGAAATAGCCAGGTGACCGATAGGTTGGGTTGGTAGGGCTGGAGCGCACCTAGGGCCGTGGAGCTGAGGCGATCGCACCCCAAAGCCTCATCAATGCCCGTCACCAACCGCTCCAAATGGCGAATCATCGCTCCAAAGCCGCCAAAACTCAGGGGCGACTGGCTGCCACTGCTGTCGCCCACCGCCAGGGTGCGCCCCCACGGATATCGCAGCGGGCTCTCTTTATAACAGGGAAAGAAGCCAAACAACGCCCGCTGTACCCGCAGATCCTCCAGACTCACCCCCTGATATTCCGGCAGCAGCGTCCAGTACTCTTCAAAAAAGTCCATTAGGCTCAGGCGGCGAGGGTCGGCGTCCATGTAGGTAAACATGTAGGTGGTGCGCCCGTCCCGCGCCGGAAACGCCTCCCAAAAGTATTGGCACTGGTGCCGGAGGGGCGTAAACGACGCGAGCAAATCGCCTGTGTCGTTCTGGGAGTAGCCCTGGGCGCAGGTGCCCACCACCAAACACACCGCATCGGGCTTGGCGGTGCCCCGCGCCTGCTGCACCAGGGGTGAAAAGTGGCCCATCGCGTCAATCAGCAGGCGAGTGGTAAATGGCTGGCCAGCTTTTACCTCTACGCCATTGGGGTGCACCTGGGCAGAGTCAAAGGCGGTGTGCTCAAACAGCTGGCCCCCAGCGGCTAAAAACTTGGCCTTAAGCCGTTCTAGCAAGCCCTTGGGGTCAACCCCGACGTTGAGCACGTCCTCAACCCACAGCGGCTCGCCATCGCCAAACTGAATGCGGGCCGGGTTGTATTCTGAGGCGATAACTTCCTCTAATTCTGCTGTTGTCAGCAAGCCTAGATCTATTAGGGCGGTCAGCTCGCGTCGCGAAATATTCCACTCTTGCTCGCGGCCCTGCAACTGGCCGCGCTCTAGCAGCGCCACTCGCCACCCTCGCTGGGCGAGCCCTGTTCCCACCAGCACCCCTAGAGTGCCGCCGCAAATCACGACATCCCATTCAACCGATTCCAGCGGCGTTTCAGCCTGGTGAATAACCTGTGGCTTGGATAGGTTGCCGGTGCGGTAGCGCAGCCACAGGTCGTCAGCCCGCTGAAGCCCTGCTAAAGGATGGCCTGCTAGGCCAGAAAGCATTTGTTCAGTCAGGCTCATAAAATGCCGCAAAAGGCCACAGAATACTGCTTCCAGTCTAAATCTAAATCGTTTGAACCACAGGAACCGGGGGCGTCGGCACTATCAAGACTGTCCAGGCAGCGCTTTCGGGTTTAGGGTAGCCCTCAAAACCTGACAAAAAAGCAGCTCCAAAGTTGAAGCTGCTACAAGCAAATCAGCGAAAGTGAAAAATTAAAAGCAATTTTGCCGAGGCAACCGCTCTACCGCTTAAAGAAGCCTTTGACGGAGTCCACGACGCCTTCAGCGGAGTCTTTGGCGGCGTTACCGGCATCTTCAACAGCGTTCTGGCCGCGATCAAGACCCTGCTTAGCCCGGTTAATCTCGCGCTCGCTGAGGCCGCGATCGGTGCCCTTGTCTACATCAGCGGGCACACCACCTAGGCCTTCTTGGAGCCGGAGCTTGACCTGGTTGACGGTGTCGCCGTCCTTGGTAATGCGGTCAAGTTCACGCTCAGCCCGCTGTTGCACAATGTCTCCGGCTTCGTTGCCCAGAGCTGCTGCTGGGGTGCTAAAGCCAAACAACAGGCCAGAGCCAATTACCAAAGTAGCGAGACCAACGCACAAAAGGCGCTGAAGCTTGGACGCGATCGCATTAACAGTCATGAAAAGTCTCCCGAGAAAAGTCACACTCACCAGTAATTAGTAAAGTGTTGGTGCTTGTCTTGTTATAGAGCTAGCAGAGACAGTGAGACCTCGCTCAGCGGGTAGATCTGGTTTAGCAATTTAGTTACATATTGCAACCACCCGGTCTCTTACTTTTGGCTGACGGTCTGTCAACCAACTATTCGTGCCCTAAATCTTCGTGTCGCCCGTGGGCAGCTCTAGCGCACCACGGGCCGCCTAGCCTAAAATCGTTGCAATCTAAAGTCTTACCCTCACTATGGCCAATGCCTCTAACCCGATCACCCAGCGAAATGGCGTTTTTTCGGAGGGGGCTTTTACTCGCCCGGTCAGCGGCGCAGCGCTAACCTGCTCGATTCTTGTTGTCGGTGGCTCGACGGCGGCCTACACTACGACACTGACCGCCCTGCGGCTGAATTTAGATGTGTGCCTGGTGCAGCCCCACAAAGTCGTGGGGGGACAGTTTACTGCCCAGGCGCTGCCCGCCTCCGACGACGGCGACCTGCTCCAGGCCAAGGCTACGCTCTACACCGTCGATGGCGAAGAATTTGCGATTTCTAAAGCGCAGCGAGCCTTTCGCGATCGCCAGCGCGAGCTGCAACCGGTGGGTGGCCAAAAGGTGGCTAACCCCGGCGGCGGATGGGTCAGCCCGCTGGCGACCACCCCAGTGGTGGCCGCGACGGCAATGAATGAGGCGCTGCTACCCTATCTACGCGACGGTCGCCTCACCCTGATTCCGTTTGCGGAGCCGGTGCAGGTGGTGATGCAGACAGTGAACGGGCGATCGCGCGTGCAGGCCGTTGTCTGCCGCGATACCCAGGCGGGCTACACCTTCACCGTCAGTGCCAAAGTCACCGTCGAAGCCACTGACCTAGGCGACCTGCTAGAAGTCGGCAACATTCCCTCCCGCGTGGGGCAGGAGGCCCGCCACGAAACTGGCGAGGCCATTCTGCCCGAAGATGCCCGTCCCCAGTGCCAGCAGTCGATCACCTTCGACGTGGTAGTCGAGCACACGGCGCGGGGCAAGGGAGTGCCCATCGGCAAGCCCGACGGGTTTGAAACCGAAGGCTGGGTTGGCCTCAAAGAATTCACCAGCAACTTCTGGACCAAAGCTAAGCCCGACCAGTGGCAAAAGTGGGGTTTCTTTAGCGATTTTGGCATTTTTCGCTATCGAAGGCTGCTCAGGTCGCAAACCAACGAGAAAAAGGTCGTTCCTGGCGATGTTGCCGTGCTCAACTGGGGCACCTCTAGCGAGCCCGATCGCGCTTTTTGCTGCGGCAACGACTACCGCCCAGGACGACTGGTGGGTGTTAGCCGCGAAGAGCGGCAGCTGCACATCCAGCGGGCGCGGCAGCGGGCACGAGCCTATGTTCACTATCTGCAAACCCACGGGGCCGCCGACCTCAAACCCCGGGGCGACCTCACTTGGACCAATGACGGCATCGCCCTCGAACCCTACATTCGCGAAGCCCGCCGCGGCATTGCCTTAGCCACCGTTCGCCATGAGGATGTGGCCGAAACCTTTTTCCCCGATCAGGCGCGGGCGCGGTGCTTCGACGATTCGGTAGGCATTGGCCAATACCACTACATGGATCTGCACGGCAATGACGCCAAGGGTCACGTCAGCCCTCGGGGTAAAGATGTGGTGGCCCTGCCCTTTAGCCTGCCCCTAGGCTCCCTAGTGCCCAGGGATACCGATGGCCTGGTGCTATCGGCCAAGAGCCTAGGCACCACCCATATCACCAACGCCGCCTACCGCATGCACCCAATGGAGTGGGCGATCGGCGAAGCCAGCGGCTTCCTCGCGGTGTTTGCTGTGTGGACAGGATTGGATCCTAGAGTGTTGGCTACCGAAGAGCAGCACATTCGTAAGATTCAGGGCTTCATGGCCCGCAACGGCATTCCCATCTTTTGGTTCAACGATGTCAGCCACGATGACGCCGATTTTGAGGCCATCCAAGTGCTGGCGGCGGCGGGCATTATCCGCAGCGAAAACCCGAAGAATCTCAACTTTAGACCCCACGCTCCGGTCAACCGGGCGGTGGTGGCCACGGCTCTGGTCAACGTGCTCAAGCTGCCCACTAAGCTGCCTGACCCGTCCACCTCAGGGCCAACGTTTAAGGACGTGCTCCCCGGCAAGCACTGGGCCTACATGCCCATCGAAACCCTCTATGCCCACGGCATGATCGCTGGAGTCGGCCATGACCGCTTTGCCCCCGATGCCCCGATCACCCGCGAACAGCTCTCGTTTTTGGTCAAGCGAGCTATGCCCGAGGTCTACGACAAAGCCTTTGGTCGCACCCCCATCGATCGCCAAAACCTCCAGCGCCGTGAACTCTCTCGCGTGCTCTACGAGGTGCTTAAAGGCCGATTGGGGATTTAGCGCTTCAAACAATCCGAAGTGGAAAGGGTTTCAGGTACAAGGCGCAGGGTATAGGTGTCGCGGGAGGTCTTGAACCTCAGTTTCCAGTGCTTTGTACTGAATCTCGCTTTTTATAGTCCAGTCGGCTGGCTTACTCAGCACTAAGGTTCGACAGAGTTTCTGTTCTTGCAGAGGTGCGCCTCACAAAAGCGGCTATTTATCCTGCTTTCTCCCCAAAGACCAATCCAAAGGTGGTTTTTGTCAGAATTTAGGTAATAAACATTACAACGGCAGCGCCTAGAACCCTGTTCACTAGATCTGGTCAATTAGGCGTTTATGGTCAGTTAGCCAATGAAATTGTTTAAGCGAATTAAGCGCCAGTCGCCCCTGAAAGCGTCCAAACGGCTGTTGCAGCTTGTCAGTGGAGTTGGGGTTTGTCTGCTGGTGGCAACAGCCTGGTCGTCGTGGTTTGATCCCGCTGCCGCCCAGTTTGAAATCTACGACGTTCAGTCAGTGCCCGGCAACGTGATTTGGGGAGAGTTGTTTAAGCCTGATAGCGAGCCGATTCTGACCGTCAAATCGGGCGATCGCATTCGCATGGAGACGGTCTCCCACGAAGGCATTCTGGCCGATCAGGGCGACACCGTTGAGTTTTTGACCGGCGGCGGCATCAAGGCCAATGACATTCTGCCCGATCAGCTCACCATCAAGGGTACCGTGCCTAAATCTGGGCCAGGCCCTCACGTCATCACCGGGCCAATCTACGTTGAAGATGCCGAACCCGGGGACGTGCTCGAAATCAGAACCCTCGACATCGCCTACCGCGCCCCCTACGGCGTCATCTCCAACCGCCACGGTAAGGGGTCGCTACCAGGCGAATATCCCGAAAACGATGCCCCCATTTACACCAAGATCATTCCCATCGACGCCGAGCGAGAAATTGGTATCTTTAAGCCTTCTAACGGGCTACCGGATCTCGAAATTCCCCTCAAGCCATTTATGGGTCTGATGGGCGTAGTCCCCGCAGCGGTGGAGGACGCGGCCAACTCTGTACCCCCTGGCCTCTATGGCGGCAACGTCGACATCAAGCATTTGGGACGAGGCAGCAGTCTGTACCTACCGGTGCAAGTGCCCGGCGCGCTGTTTTACTCGGGCGACCCGCACTGTGCCCAGGGCAATGGCGAAGTGGCCTTAACGGCGATCGAGTGTTCTCTCTTACCGACCTTTGAGCTAGTGCTCCACAAAGATATGGAGCTACCTGCCCCTATGGGTGAAACCGCCGACGCCTGGATTGCCGTTGGCCTCGACACCGACTTAAACGAAGCGATGAAAAAGTCGGTGCGCGAATACCTGCGCATCATGGAGGAAAAGTACGGTCTGACCAAGGCCGATGCCCTGCTCTACGGCAGTGCCGACATCGACTTTGAGGTGTCTCAGGTCGTGGATATCGTCAAAGGCATCCACGGAGTGATTCCTAAGGAACGCTTCACCGCGCTAGAGAAGTAACGCTTGCTAAATCCAACCCAAACGCTAGGGCTGTAGCGCAAAAAGAACCCCGGTTTCGTGAGAAACCGGGGTTCTTCGTCTTAGAGACAATAGTCCTAAATCAGCGTTAGCAGGTAGATCAAGCTAAACAGCACAATCCACACTACGTCCACAAAGTGCCAGTAGATCTCGGCCATCTCAGGACCAGTGTGGGTGATGTCGGTGTAGTGGTTAGCTCGGCGCGATCGCCACAACACCCCCAAAATTAGCACCAGCCCAATGAACACGTGGGCTCCGTGGAAGCCCGTCGTCAGGTAAAAGCAGTTGCTAAACAGGTTGGTCTTGAGACCGTAGCCCAGGTTCATGTACTCATAGACCTGGCCAGCCAGAAAGATTGCGCCCATGGCAGCGGTAATGCCAAACCACTTGCGCATACCCGCTAGGTCATTCTTCTTGATCGCCTTGGTGCCCAGGTTGATTACCCAGCTACTCGACACCAGAATCAGGGTGTTCACCGCCGGTAGCAGCAGCTCAACCTCGGTCTCTTCTGGGGGCCACTGCACATGGCTACCGCGAAAGACGAGAAAGACAGCAAAGAAGCCAGCAAACATCAAAAATTCTGAGGCCAAGAAGGTAATCAGGCCCAGCACTCGCAAATCCTGGTGCTCTTCGTGGGCCGCCACCTCGTGGCCAGTAACCACAGGGGTAGAGTCAATTGCGCCTTGCATAGGGTTATCCAGGGTAAAGGGCAGAGGATGAGTGGGGAAGATGGGGAAATGAGGAGATAAGGAGGTGGAGTGCGGTGATCTCAAAGCGATCGCCCCCGCTTGACTTGTCATAAAGCCTAACCCGATCGCCTATGACTGGCAGGGTACTGGGGCGATCGCCGTGAGAAAACTTACCAAAGTTAGATCTCCCAAATCCGAAGTCAACGCTAGGCTATAACCTCCCTAGGAGCGCGACGCGGGTAGCGGCTCGCCCGCTGGTCCTACCTCGTCAGATCTCTCCATACCGTAGGCGTAGGGGCCGTGGGTGAGCACCGGTAGCACTTCCCAGTTTTCGATGATCGGCGGCGAATCGGTCGTCCACTCCATCGTCATAGCATTCCAGGGGTTGGGGCCAGCTTCCTTACCTTTCATCCAGCTCCAGATCACGTTGAAGTAGAAGGGAATCACCGACACCGCCAGAATGTAGGCTCCTACCGTCACTAGCTGGTTTAAGTGAGCAAACTGCGGGTCATACATGGCTACCCGGCGGGGCATCCCCTGCATCCCCAGGTTGTGCATTGGGGTAAAGGTAAGAATGGTGCCGATGAAGGTCAACACAAAATGCACCTTGCCCAAGGGCTCATTCAGCATGCGCCCGGTGATTTTGGGGAACCAGTGGTAGATCCCTGAGTAAATGCCAAACACTGAGCCGCCGTACAGCACGTAGTGGAAGTGGCCTACTACGTAGTAGGTATCGTGCACGTGAATGTCGAAGGGAGCTGCGCCTAGGGTGACGCCGCTGAGGCCGCCAAACACAAACATCGACAGCAGCCCTACCGCAAACAGCATGGCGGTTGTATAGCGAATTTTGCCGCCCCACAGAGTCGCTACCCAGCTAAAGATTTTGATCCCCGTAGGCACCGCCACAATTAGCGTCGAGATGGTGAAGAAAATCCGCATCCAGGGGGCAGTGCCGCTGGTGAACATGTGGTGCACCCACACAAATAGCCCTACCAGACAGATGGTGAGGGACGAATAGGCGATCGCCTTATAACCAAAAATCGGCTTGCGAGCATGCACCGGGATCACCTCCGACATAATGCCGAAAATCGGCAAAATCATCAGGTACACCGCCGGGTGCGAATAAAACCAGAATAGGTGCTGATACACCACCACGTTGCCGCCCGCATCGGGCTTAAAGAACGAGGTGCCAAAGTTAATGTCAAACAGCAGCAGCACCATAGCTGCAGCCAGTACCGGGGTGGCAAACAACGCCAAAACTGAGGTGGCTACCATAGCCCAGCAAAACAGCGGCATCTGATCCCAGGCCATGCTGGGCACCCGCATCTTCCAGATCGTGACCAAGAAGTTCACCGATCCCAAAATGGAGGAAGTACCCACCATAATTAAGGCCACGCACCACAGGGTCTGGGGCAGGTTGGCGGTAATCTCGCTCAAAGGCGGATACGAGGTCCACCCCGACTGGGCACCACCGCCTAGGAAAAAGCTGGCGGCCAGTACCGCACCTGCAGGTGGATTAAGCCAAAAGGCTATGGCATTGAGCTTAGGGAATGCCATGTCCCGTGCTCCAATCATCAGCGGAATCAAGAAGTTGCCAAACCCCCCGATCGCCGCCGGCACAATCCACAAAAAGATCATGATTGTGCCGTGGTTCGTCAAAAAGGCGTTGTAAAGCTCGGGGCTCAAAAAGTCAGAGTTGGGGGTGGCCAGCTCAGTGCGCATCAGCACCGCCATAAAACCGCCCACCAGGTAAAACAAAAACGACGTCACCAGGTACTGAATACCAATTACCTTGTGATCGACGTTAAAGGTGAAGTAGTCGTACCACTTCCACTTATCCGGATGGCCGTGGCCACCCTGAAGCTCCGTGGGCTTGATCGAAATATCTGCTTGAGCCATGAATTGGGGTTGTCTAAACGGCTATAAAAACTGTGGAAAATTTGAGGAAGCAATCTCCCAGAGAGACGTTCAGCAGAGATGAATTTAATGGCTCATCGAGGTCATCTGGGCGATCTGAACCGGAGATTTTGCCAAATCCGGGGCAATTCCCGCCAAATATTCGGCATCGGTAGCAGCATCAGCGGGTTGAGCCACAGTAGTGGTGGGCATCGCCTCGGCTACACGACTCGCTACCCAGTCGGCGTAATCTTCGGGGGAGTGCACAATCACCTGGGTCCGCATAGCGCCGTGGTAGGACCCACACAGTTCAGCACAGACCACCGGATAGGTGCCCTCGCGGGTTGCCACAAAACGCAGTTCACCAGGTTCACCGGGCAGGGCGTCCTGCTTCAGGCGAAACTGAGGCACCCAAAAAGAGTGGATTACATCCTGAGCTTCAATTTTGAGCTGCACATCTTTGCCTACGGGAATGTGCAGTTCTCCATCGGTAATGCCCGTATCGGGGTAGCGAAAAATCCAGGCGAATTGCATACCTGTGACGTTCACCGTCACGTCAGGCTGATTCATCTGCACCAAAGGACTGGCACCAAAGCCATAGACCTGGGTTTTAGAAAAAATGTCTTCGTCAGTCGCCGCCGCTTGAGCAACTAGTGGGGCAATATCGATCACCGACTGCTGTGGAGCCATGGCCACCATAGCCCCGTGTCCGTGGTGACCACCGGGCGAAAAACCGCCCATCTCTTGAAAGACCACAACACTATATAGGCCCAAACCCACAACGATCACAGCGGGAATGGCGGTCCAAAATGCCTCTAGGGGCAGGTTGCCCTCGATGGGCAGACCATCAGTCTCATCGCCCTTGGGCTGGCGAAAGCGAATTAGCGAATAGACGATCGCCCCCTGCACCACAATGAACAGGGCCGTACCAATAGTCATCATGACGTTAAACAGGTCATCTACCAAGGGTGCCTGCTCAGATGCCTGCTCCGGTAGTAGATTGTGGTTTTGCCCCACCCAAAGACTGACCAGGGTGACAACGATACCGAGAACCAGCGTCCAAAAGGGGGCGGGAATTTGTTTCATGGCTACTCTCCTAAGGAGATGTTGCGAAAGATGCAAACCTCACCCTAATGAGGATATGCACCTGGAACGTGAATTAACTACCAGGGCTAAAAAACCATCAGCCATGTCTCTTCGCATGCTAAAGGTCAGATCTAGTCTGGCTTAAGAAACTTCTGATTTGCTTCAACTCCGTCAACGAACCGCGGCATCTTTGTGAAGTTGTGTAACTCCTGAGGTCGTCAAGAAGCTAGGACTTCAAAAAATAACCATCACTAGGGTCTAACGCAAATCCTATCGAATTGGAGACGATTAGCGATTGGCTGTGGTTCTTTAGAGCTCAGTCCTCTCTAAACGTCGCTAAAACAGGGGCATAGCCGCTGCCTTAAGTGCTGGGCCGCCAAGTTACATTTTCTTGCACATCGGGGTAGTAGCTGAAGGATGGGCATTCTAAGCCCATTGCTCGGGTCACAGGCTTGACTAACGGCCGCGGGCTTTTGTACCCAGGGAGAGATTGCACATGGACTTTCCAATGGCCTCTAGCCAGCCCGATGTTCGCAAGGAAGCCCTTGTGGCTCTAACGGCCCAGTTTGTTAAGCAGGGTCATCCCCCCAGCTATGCTCAGCACATGGCTACTGCTTCTATTTTTCAGGCCGATTTAGAATTGCGCAACGCTCAGTTCAGTCGTCTGCTCGCCTGGCTCAAGGAGTCCCACGCTGACATTTATCCTAAGGCGCTAGAAATTGCTGAGGACGTGCGGCAAGAGTTTGAGAAGCGCGTCACTGGTGAGTTTTAACAGAGCTGCTGCCGCTGCCTACGACCACCTAACCCCTCAAAGATGGCGAAATAGGCGATCGCACTCTCCATTGGGCACTACCTATGGGTGCATGTGACATAGCTTAGTTCTACTGTGAATAGCCAAATTACATACGCAAAAACCGGCCCTTGCTCAGGAAAACATGTCCTAAGCAAGGGGCGGTAAATAGTTGGCGCAATCACCTAGCTGGCGATATAGCCATGCATGGTAGATTTGCGGCGGCGCAGGTGTTTAAGAGCCTGTTGCTCTAGCTGGCGCACCCGCTCGCGGCTAATGTTCATGCGGTTACCCACCTTGGCCAGCGACAGCTCGTTGCCATCCTCAAGGCCGTAGCGTAGGGTAATCACCTCTTTCTGCTGAGGGGTAAGCTCAGAGAGCAGATTGCGAATGTCCTGCTTCAGCGACTCTTGAGCAGTAAAGGTTTCGGGCGAAATGCCGTCGTCTTCTAGCAGCTCTTGCAGCTCGGTGTCCTGGTTGTCACCAATGCGCACATCCAGCGAAATGGGCTGCCGCGCCAGCACCAAAAACTCGCGAATTTGCTTAGGCTCTAACTCCAACGCCTCACCAATCTCGTTGGCGTTAGGGCTACGGCCTAGCTGCTGAGACAGCTCGCGCTGTACCCGCTTGATCTTGTTGAGCTTTTCGGTGATGTGAATGGGCAGTCGAATGGTGCGTGCCTGCTGAGCGATCGCACGGGTGATAGCTTGGCGAATCCACCAGTAGGCATAGGTTGAGAATTTGTAACCCTTAGTAGGGTCAAACTTCTCAACGCCACGCTCTAGACCCAAGGTGCCCTCTTGAATGAGGTCTAGAAATTCTAGGTTGCGCTTCTGGTATTTTTTGGCGATCGCCACTACCAGACGCAGGTTTGCCTCAATCATTTTGCGCTTGGCTCGCTCGCCCTGACGCACAGTATGGTTGAGCTGAGCTTCGTCTAAACCAGCAGCTTCGGCCCACTCGTTTAGACTGGGTTCATGGCCCAAGGTCTCAGTCAGGCCTTCTTTTTGCTCTAGCAGCGCCATATAGGACTGCACCTGCTTACCGAAGATAATCTCCTCTTCGTGAGTGAGCAGCGGTACTCGGCCAATCTCATGGAGGTAGGTTCGTACAGCGTCAGCACTGTAGAGGGGCTTGCTTTTTAACGTACGGGTCTTTGTTTTAGCCATGAATTAACCTTTGTCCTCCACTGACGATGCAGCAAACGCTGAATGCTGAAACCCAAAAATTGATAAAAAAACCATCACCTTTCAAAAATGCCTGGGCCGAATCACGGAGAGATAGCGAGCTTCTCGGCCTTGTATCGACTTCAATACTGAACTGAGAGCAATCAACCTTAAGTTCTGTCTCTTACACACATCCCTTTGCTCTGACGAGATGCGGTTCTACAATCTTCGTCCCTGATCCTTAGAGATCAGGACTAAGTTAATCACTCGCAATGCAGAGTCACCAATCCAACAGTTATCCAGATTTGTATCTGCTGAAGCTGCGGTCTGACCAAAGTTGCAAAGCCTAAGGCCGATACGGAGGGCTAGAGTTCTCAACAAAACTCGAAGCCATTATGAGTTTACTCCTCCAGAATATAACAACTCTCTGGTTGCGTAAAGTGCTACAGGTGTAGTTATGCGTTTGACGGGCGTAGCGGTCACTTTGTTTCCCTAGGGATTTAGGTTAGCCAACTGCAGTCAGGCGGTCTGCATCAGATGTTTCAGTTCCAAACTGAACTTGAGACTGATGCTTTACAAGAACATCTTCATTTTCAATGATCGAGGCCTTTGGGCGTGGGGGTTTCCCTCCTGAGAAAACCGAACCTGTTGAATGTATATAGGCGTAAAAGTAGGTAAAGACTTCTCAAGTTCCAGGGTACTGAAACTGTGTAGCAGGGGTGTGTCGGCGGTATGGCAACTCTATGGCGGGACAGCGGCATACTACAACCTGATGGCTCTCTTAACCTGATCTCACCGGCATTGGCACACAACCTGCTAGCGACTGCTCAAAAACCGGTAGACTCAGTGAGATTATTTTTCATCCCTAAGCACAAGCACCCATGAACAACGGGTTAGACCATCGCCTATTGGCTACGCGACCGGCTCCTATTGGTATCTTTGATAGCGGTGTGGGTGGCCTCACCGTGCTGCGAGAAATCTATCGCCAGTTGCCCAACGAGTCGGTACTGTACTTTGGCGACACGGCGCGACTGCCCTATGGCTCGCGATCGCCCGAAGAAATTCTCTACTTTGTGCGCCAAATCCTGACCTGGATGGCTGAGCGGGGAGTCAAGATGGTGATTATGGCTTGTAACACCAGCTCAGCCCTAGCCCTCGACCCGGTGCAGGGGGAGTTCCCCTTTCCAGTGCTGGGGCTGATTCGGCCAGGGGCTCAAGCGGCAGCTTTGCAGGGTCGTCGCATTGGCGTGATTGCGACTCAGGCTACTGTTACTAGCCGCGCTTATACCCATGCCATTCAAGAGATCAACCCAACCTGCCAAGTGTGGGAGGTGGGCTGTCCTAACTTTGTGCCTATCGTCGAGCAGAACCAGATTCAATCGCCTCAGGCCCAGCGCACTGCCGCTACCTATCTACAACCGCTAATTGCTGCCAACATTGATACTCTGGTATATGGATGTACCCACTACCCTCACCTGGCTCCAGTCTTGAAGCCGATTTTGCCAGTCACAACCCAGTACGTTGATCCAGCGATTTCTATGGTGGCCGCCGCTGCCAAAGAACTCGACGCCTTAGGGCTCCGCAGTAGTATCCCTGCCTGGTCGACAGAGTTTTATGTGAGTGGCTCGGCTCCTGAGTTTAAGAGCTTGGCAGTGCAGTGGTTAGGTCACCAACCCACTGTGCGCCAGGTTCGTCTGCCTGAGCTGGTGGCCAATCCCCAAGGCTAAACTCCCAAGGCTATCCTTGGGAGCGGCGCCGAGTACTCAGTCGCTGGGCTAGCACAAGCATGCCGTAGATTAGGAGTAGGTAGGCGATCGCTAGCAGCGGAATAACGATTAAAGAAGCAGAGTAAGTCATGGTCGGCAGCAGCAGGTGGGAGAAGACCGTAAATGCGTGACGAGCTTAGGTACGGCCGAGAGCAGCAAGGTGCTGCAAAAACCAGCTCCCTCTCTACAGAAAGAACATTGCTCGCCAACAATCTCGGGCGACAACCCGCCCGTAGACGCTAGTAAAAACACGACCGAGCGCTCAAGAAGCCAGTGGAAACTCCACTTAGCACCGCGATCGACTTAATTGAGGAAACGAGACAAAATCCAAGCAAAAAACTTGTCGACTTTGTTGCATTTCCTTTAGAAATTCTTAAGTTAATCCTACCACGGTATTTTGCCCCCGGGTGAGAAATATGAGGTGTACAGTCGCTTAAGTTTTAGCTATTTTTGGAACTCGGTTTGCGCTGTATAGTCCAGTGCTGCGGTGCCGGTTTGGGAGGGTGAAACGCAGGCCTAACAACGGGTTCAAGCCTATGGCCAATAGCTGGCTACGCTACGACCGTAGACTGACAGGCAGCAAAAAAGGCCAAGCTTTTACCAATACTCCTCCCGGGGTTGCCTTAGAATGACGATAGAATATGTAAAAATTCGTAACTTTAGCGCTCTTGCCGGGGTCTATGACTTCAGTAACTTCTCTTTTCGCGCCGGTTGAGTCCGACCTCGACCTGATGACCCAAAATCTAAAGGGGTTGGTTGGGGCACAACATCCCATTCTGTCGGCGGCGGCCGAGCACCTGTTTGGTGCTGGGGGCAAGCGGGTGCGCCCAGCCATTGTGCTGCTGTTATCTAAGGCCACTCTGCCGGGGCAAGAGATCACTCCCAAGCACCGTCGCCTGGCCGAGATTACCGAGATGATCCACACGGCTAGCCTGGTGCACGACGATGTGGTCGACGAAGCCAGCGTGCGGCGTGGAGTACCCACCGTGCACAGCAGCTTTGGCAACCGCATTGCGGTGCTAGCAGGGGATTTTTTGTTTGCCCAAGCCTCATGGTATTTGGCTAACCTCGACAACCTGCGCGTGGTCAAGCTCCTCTCCCAAGTGATCATGAATCTGGCCGAGGGTGAGATTCAGCAGGGTCTTAACCGCTTTGATACTAGCCTCTCCATTGATGCTTACCTAGACAAGAGCTATTTCAAAACAGCATCGCTAATGGCTAATAGCGCTAAGGCGGCAGGGGTGCTGAGCGACATGTCGGAAACCGTGATCGAGCAGCTCTACGACTATGGTCGGCATTTGGGCCTGGCCTTTCAGGTGGTTGACGATATTCTCGACTTCACTAGCTCTGATGAGGTGTTGGGTAAGCCCGCCTGCTCTGACCTCAAGAGCGGCAACTTAACGGCTCCTGTGCTCTATGCCATGGCTGAGCATCCCTTCCTCACGACTTTAATTGAGCGGGAGTTTTCTGAGGCGGATGATTTTAACCAGGCCATTAACCTAGTGCATCAGAGCAGCGGTATTGCGCGATCGCGTGAACTTGCCGCTACTCACGCTCGCTTAGCGGCATCTTGCCTAGAGCATCTGCCCCCTTCCGCTGCTCGCCAGGCTCTTCAAGACCTGACTAGCTATGTACTGCGGCGTATTTCCTAAGGTATTGGAGCGCTTGATGCATAGCTT
Organism: Nodosilinea sp. FACHB-141; assembly: GCF_014696135.1. Lineage (NCBI taxonomy): Bacteria > Bacillati > Cyanobacteriota > Cyanophyceae > Nodosilineales > Nodosilineaceae > Nodosilinea > Nodosilinea sp. FACHB-141. The sequence goes on from NZ_JACJPP010000012.1 coordinate 61,365, forward strand.
TAACCGAATCTCTTAGGCCAGGGGTTAGGTTACGCTGCAAAGGTAGCTCCTAGAGTAAGCCGATGGGTCAGGAAATCGAGCGCAAATTTTTGGTGGTGGGCGACAGTTGGCGTCAGGGCGCCCAGGGCGAATTGATGTGCCAGGGCTACATTCCTACCCAGGATGCGCGTACTGTGCGGGTGCGGCGAGTGGGCGATCGCGCCTATCTCACCCTAAAAGGCCCTGCCGTGGGTTTAGTGCGCCCTGAGTTTGAGTATTCCATTCCCGTTGCCGATGCCCAAACAATACTGGCAACCCTCTGTCAGCCACCCTTAATTGAAAAAACGCGTTATCGCCTTCCCCTGGGGGATGTGGTGTGGGAAATAGACGAATTCTTGGGTGAAAACCAGGGACTGATTGTTGCAGAGGTTGAGCTAACCAGTCCCGATCAAGCTATCGACCTGCCCGCCTGGATAGGGGCAGAGGTGAGCTACGATCCGCGTTACCAAAATTCCAACCTCGCCCGCCACCCTTTCAAAAACTGGAACGACTAGGGCTCGTTAACGGGATACTGTCGCCCCCGCCACTGGGTAGGTCGCCGCAGGGAAGAGAGACCAATGCGCGCCACCGCTGCCAGGTCAGCCAGAGGCGACAGCCAGAAGGCCCAGGCTCCTGGCGCTCCTTTGAGATCGTAAGCCGTCGCTACCGCCACCTGCATACCCAAGCGCATGAAGATCAAGACCATGTTCACGACGAGCAAGATCTGTAGCGCCAAAGACCACGATACGGGTGCAAAGTGCTGAAGTATCCACAGCCCAGGTACGAGCACCCAGGGCAACCCCTGCACCAGGGCAAGAAACATCCAATCCCACCAGACCTGAGCGGCTGGAGCTGCATCCTTGAGGTCGAGGGAGCGGCCCCACTCGCGCCAGGTTTCGGTCATGCCTTCGTACATGCGCACTTTCAGCAGTCGAGTGCCATCCCAAAAGCCCACTTTGGCACCCTGGGCGGCAGCGTGGCGAGCTAAGGTCACATCGTCGCAAAAAGAGGTAGAGGCGGACTGGTAGCCATTGAGTTTTTCGAGCAGCGATCGCCGCACCATAAAGCACTGGCCGTTAGCCATGACCCGCTGAGACGAGCCACTGGGGCTGCCCGCTGGGCCAAATCGATACACCAGTGTCATTAGCAAAGCGGGCTGCAGCCAGAATTCGCCAGGGTGCTTCAGAATAAACCGGGGCGCGAGGGAGACTAGGTCATAGCCCTCGCTGTGCATCGCTCTAGCTAAAGCTGCCACTAGGCCGGGCTGAGGCTGGGTATCGGCGTCAATGCCCAACACCCAGGTGCTAGCGGTTGAGGTCTGGCGAAAGCCGTAGTCCAAGGCCCAGGGACGCCCAACCCAACCCTGGGGCAAAGGGTCATCCTCTAGCAGCCGCAACCGTGGGTCGTGGGCCTGGTAAGCCCTGACCACTGACTGGGTGTCGTCGGTTGATCGGCTGTCGACGACTAAAATTTCCCGCACTTCGTAGCCCTGACGGATCAGACCCTCTAGGCAGGGACGTATCCGATCCGCTTCGTTGAGCGTGGGCACCACCACCGAAACTGTGCCTAGCAGATCGAGGTCGGGGGTCGCTGGGGCTAGAGGTGGTCTGCGAAAGGGACCCTGCATCAACCGTGACAGCAGTATCGCCGCCATCGGCAACTGCACCAACAGCAGCACGACCGCTACAAAACTTGGCCAGAGAAATAGGGCGGCCGCATTAGTGGGCAAGGGAACACCTCAAAACGGACATTACAACTATTGAATCTACTGACTGTAAGCTCACGAGCTCAATTTCAGAATATTTAGCCTCGGATAGTATCTACCATCCGAGGCCTAGAAGTTAATCCCGAAATTGGGCAGAAATGAGAGCTGTGTTATTTAAGAACCCTTAGTCGCGGCTACCGGAGCCTCAATGACCTGGGTAGGTTCGACTAATACACCTGACAGATCTTCTTGGGCGGTGGCACGCCAGCAGAGCACCGCAGGCAGGGCTCCGGTCAAAATTCCCAAAGCGATGGGGACGTAGAAGCCAGCCGCCAGGCTCATCACCAGGGCAAATCCGAAGTTAGCCAGGTATACGACGAGGGGTAGGGTGAGTTGCCCCTGGTCTAACTCAGGGGAAAACTTGAAGGTTTTCCATAAGCTTAGGGCTACACCCATAAATACGACCCCGGTGCCAAGCCAGCCTGCAAAATTCTGGTAGGGCATACCAAAAAACGCGCCCGGCTCATGCCAGTACCAGAAGGGTAAAGCGGTCTGGCTCATGGCTGGATCGAGCACAAAATCCCAAGAGGTGAGGAGTATAGACCCTAGAAATACGGCAGCTAGCGATCGCGCCCAGTTATAGCGGCCGGCACCTCCCCCAGCAGCCAAACCGCTGCGAGCCAGCAAAAACGATGCCAGTCCCAGATAAAACCACGATAGCGGAATGGTAAAAGGCACGAGACCAGCTACTTTGTAGCCCAACCCGTTGAGATAGGTGTAGTTGCCGAAGGGAAAACCAGTACGGGTGCCCAGCAGCTCACTCGTGAGCGAAACGCCGACTGCTGCGATCGCAAACGTAATCAAGCTACCCAGTCCTAGGGTGCGATAGGCATATAGAGCCACTGCCACGGTTCCCAGCAAAATGTAGCCAACGCCGCCCCCGGCCATGCTCCACTGGAAGAGGGTGGGCCCTGCTGGTAAGTATTCCACGATGCCAGGGTGAGGCACCACCCACAGCAGCCCGGCCAGGCCAAAGGCCATGGAGACAACGTGACCGTATAGGCAAAACCGTTCGATGGCTAAAAGATTTCTCATGGTAATTCCTAGATACCGCTGGTCGGGCTGTGTAGCTCGACCTCTAACTGTTCTTCATAAATGAGGGCTGAGCAACAGCCATAGTTGCAATCGTCGCTTAAATCATAAGTTTTGTAAATGGTGAGTTTTGCAGCCTCTCCAACGCTGAATCCTTATTCTGTATAAAAGAAGTTATACCTGGCCAGAAGCTAGCTGACACGGCTCTCGCTTCGCCAAGGGGCGGTGTGGAAATCCGGAAAATCGGCTAGGATGACGGCATACAGGTCAGATCTCTGAGATCCCATGGCACCTATGACGACCCCTGGCCATACCTTAACAGTAAGGCCGCTGCAATATCGCGATTTAGACGACCTAAAGCAGTGGCAGCCAGAGGATCTGGAAGCTGGCGGTGACCTTGACGCTGCCGAGGCCATTGTGACATGGCTAGATCATCAGCGCCGCTGGTATGGTCCCCTTAAAGTTTTAAGCTGGCTGCCCCGCTCTGTGCAGCGGCAAAGTCAGACCACCTTCGTAGCCGAGCGCCAAAAAAGTTTGGTGGGGTTCATTCACGTGTCGCCGTTCAATCAAACTCGCAGCACTTGGCGAGTCGAGCAGGTGGTCATCAACCGCCGCGCTTTAGCCGATACGGCAACCTCTGGGTATGTGGCGGCCTCGGGCTATATGGATGTTGGTTCAAGACTGCTGCGTCACTGCTTTGAGGTACTTTGGGAAGCCAGAACCTGGATGCTCGAAGTGGATGTCAACCACACCTCGGCTCTAGCGCTCTATCGCTTCAATGGGTTTCAGCCTCTAGCTCAGATGACCTATTGGGAAATGGCGGCTGAGCAGATCGAAGCCCTGGCCCAGCGTGAGCCTGATTTGCCGAATCTGCTGCCAATCAGCAACGCTGATTCTCAGCTTTTGTATCAGCTAGACACAGCTTCCATGCCACCGCTGGTCCGTCAGGTGTTTGATCACCAAATCCAAGATTTTAAGACCGGGCTGTTGGGCAGCGTTACCGCCACTGCTGATCGCCTGGTCAACCAGGTAGAAACCGTCAGCGCCTATGTGTTTGAGCAACAGCGCAAAGCGGCGATCGGCCAATTTAAGCTCGCTATTTCCCGCGATGGGCAGCAGCCCCACGAGGCAGGGTTAACAGTGCACCCGGCCTACACCTGGCTCTACCCCGAGCTGATGACGCAGATGGCTAAAATTCTGCAGCCCTTCCCGGCTCAGTCCCTACGACTGACCTCCCTCGACTATCAACCCGAGCGAGAGGAGTGCTTTACTCAAATTCAAGCGACTCCTGAGTCCCACGCGCTGCTGATGTCGCGATCGGTATGGCATAAAGTGCGCGAAGCTCGCCACCTTTCCCTAGAGGGGCTCCAGCTATCAGACGTGTTGACGGGACTACAGCCTGCAGGCAAGCCGGTGCCTGGACGCATGACCTGGTCGGTAGAGCGTTGGCAGGCTGTGCTAGGACAAAAACCAGATGCCGATGTTGATGCGCCTTCAGAAGGCGATCGCTGAGGTTCCGCAAGGCTATGGCGCTGGTTTCAGCCTTGGGGTTAGATATTGGTCGGCGGCGGATTGGGGTTGCGGGTTGCGATGGCACGGGTCTGATTGCCACTGGGCTGACGACGCTACAGCGGCGATCGTTTCAAGACCTGGTGGCCGATCTGCAGCACTTCGTCACAGCTCGACAGGCCCAGGTGTTGGTGGTGGGGTTGCCCCTAACTATGGACGGGGAAGAAGGCTTTCAGGCTCGTCAAGTGCGCAAGGTGGCCGAGGGCCTCAGTCAGGCCCTGGCGCTGCCCGTGGTCTATGTCGATGAGCGGCTGAGTTCTGTGGAGGCCGAACATTTAATGCGTGCCGCGGGTCATTCGATAGTCCAGGAGAAAGCCCTGATTGACCGTAAAGCGGCGGCCATCATCCTGCAGCGCTGGCTAGATGAACGGCGCTCATCGTAATCAGACGTAACCGAATGGGATATTCTGATAACACCGTTCAGTATTCATACTGGGCTGCGGTGTTGACCCACTGTGCCCGGTTACCGAGAGAAGAGTAGCCTCCATGGCGGATAACACACAACCCATTGACGAGTCAGCCGTAGTGCTCACCGATGACGCCGGGCGGTTTTTGCCCTGTCAGGTAGAGCAGAGCTTTCAGCTCAACGATCGCGAATACCTGCTTTTGCTGCCCATTGATGCCCCCATCGAAATTTTTGTTTGGCAGCAAGACGACAATGACGACGACGTCTTGATGGATGTGGAAGAAGAGGAGATCGATCAAGTCTTTCTTACCGCTAAGGCCGTGCTAGCTGAGCAAAATTTGACCCTCCAGCGTACCGCCATTACTCTGACGGCTTCGGGAGAGATTCCCGAGGCTGAGGAAGATAACTGCCTTACCCTGGAACTAGATGACCTCGATGACGCGGGTAACCCCGTCACTGAAGAATTTCAGATTTTGGCAACCTGCTTCTACGATGACGAAGAATATACTCTGTGCACTCCCCTCGACCCGCTGCTGATCTTTGCTCACCGCACTAGCGATGGTTCTCTAGAAGTGGTGACCCCGGAAGAATTTCAAACCATTCGCGGCGGGCTAGAGGAAAAACTGTTTGATCTATTAGAGTAGGGACGTCGGTAACGGCGATTATCGATAGTGCAATCATGGCTAAAGGTTCACGCTGGGTTCGGTTGAGTTTTTTGGGATTATTGGTGCCTCTGGCTGCGGGGGTAGCGGCCTGGCAGGGTTGGGCCTGGTGGAGCTGGGCCAATCAACCGGTCAGCGAAACTCCTGCCGAAACTGCGCCTCAAACGGTGCAAATTCAAATTCCGCCGGGCACTCCAGGCCAGCAAATTGGCCAAGATCTGGAGGCGGCCGGTCTGATTCGTTCAGCCCTGGCTTGGAAGCTGTGGTCGCGTTGGCAAACTTGGCAAAATGCCGAGGGTGGGTTTCAGGCGGGCACCTATGCTTTGAACCCTGCTGATTCGATGACCGCGATCGCCGACGTGATTCGCAGTGGTCAGGTGGTGCAAACCTCGTTCACGGTGCCTGAGGGTTGGAACCGTCGCCAAATGGCAACTTATTTTCAGGAAGAGGGGTTTTTCTCTGCCGATGCCTTTCTATCGGCTACTGAGCGAGTGTCAAAGGATGCGTACCCTTGGCTGCCGGATGGTATTCCCCACGTGGAAGGCTTTTTATTCCCCGATACCTATCAGCTTCCGGCTGAGGGGGTGACGCCGGAGGCGGTGGTCAATGCAATGCTGAGCCGTTTTGAGACAGTAGCGCTACCAGTGTACCAACAGGCAACGACCGACCTAACGTTGTTGCAGTGGGCTACCCTAGCCAGCATCGTCGAGAAAGAAGCCGTAATTGCCGATGAGCGCGGCACCATTGCCGGAGTTTTTACCAACCGGCTCAAGCAGAACATGCCTCTAGGGGCCGATCCTACAGTTGAATACGGGTTGGGCATTGTGCAGACACCGGAGCAGCCCCTCACATGGACTCAGGTGGGCACTCCTTCGCCCTACAATACCTACATCAACCCAGGGTTACCCCCAACTCCGATCGCTAGCGCGGGTAAGGCCAGTTTAGAAGCGGCCCTAGCCCCCGAGGCTACCGATTATCTATTTTTTGTGGCTCGCTATGACGGAACTCACGTGTTTAGCCGCACGTTAGCAGAGCACGAAGCCGCCCGCGACGCGATTCGCGCCACTATTGATAACTAGCCCCCATAGATGGGCTCTAACATCTTTGACCGATCGCCGTGGTTCAACCGCTGTGGATAGGTTGCTGCTGTCCTTTTAAGCAGCTTTAGGCCGTCGATCTAGACTATGCTACGTTTGGGGCTATGGTTTTTTTATGTCGTTTTCTCGCCTGCTGCAACCCGATCTAGTGCTGGACGGCAACGTCTTGGCAATTTCGCCTGAGCTGCTGGCTCAGCACAACCTGAAGGGGCTAATTCTGGATGTGGACGATACCCTAGTGCCTCTGCGTCAGGCTGAAACCAACCCTGACCTAGCCCACTGGATGCATCAGATGAAGGCGATCGCGACGGTGTGGCTCGTGAGCAATAACGTCAACGCTCACCGCATCAGTCGGATTGCCTCGTTGTTTGATGTGCCTTACCTGACCAGTGCTGGCAAGCCCTCAGGACGCAAGCTAAAGCTGGCTTTGGCGGCTATGGATCTTCCGGTAGATCAGGTGGCGATGGTAGGCGATCGCTTATTTACCGATGTTTTAGCTGGCAACCGAGTGGGGTTGTTTACTATTCTGGTCAACCCTATGCCGGGGCTCAACCAGGTAGCGCGCACTTCGCCCCTACGGACGATTGAGGTGATAATCTCCCAATATTTTGGAGTCACGTTTTAAGATTAGCGGCTCAAGTATTGACTTAACACAGCCAGGAAAAGTTTACACAGCGCAATCTTTGATGCGAGAAACTTCGTAGGGCTAAATATAAAGAAAACATTAGAGTTAAGTTGAAACCTTAGGACCGCTGCGATAGTAGTAATACATAAACAGGGGCCAGTTTATATAGGCTCTTAAATTTAATAAGCCATTTTTGGGTGTCGACTTTCGGGTTGGCACCCAAAGTTTTTTGGGGACTTCACTGTCCATCTAGACCGCTCTTTAACCAACGCGACTGTGCTCTACGTCTAGGTCGGTTGTTATACTGCCAGGGCTATCTCTACTGATGCAGCCCGCCCGTGAGTTCAGTTCAAACCCTAGTGGTCAAAATCGGTACTTCCAGCCTGACCGGCACTAGCACCGGTCAGTTTGCCCTCTCCACCCTGGCTGCACTGGTTGAAACCCTCTGCACTCTGCGTCAGCAGGGGCATCAGGTCGTTTTGGTCTCCTCAGGGGCTGTAGGCATTGGCTGCCGCCGCCTCAACCTAGCTGAGCGTCCCAAAACTTTGGCGATGAAGCAGGCTGTAGCGGCGGTGGGGCAAGGACGCCTCATGCGCATCTATGACGACCTGTTTTCGGCCCTAAACCAGCCCATTGCCCAGGTACTGCTAACTCGCAGCGACCTAGCCCAGCGATCGCGCTATGTCAACAGCTACCGCACCTTTCGTCAGCTGTTGCAGATGGGCGTGATCCCCATCGTCAACGAGAACGACACTGTTGCTGTGGAAGAACTCAAGTTCGGCGACAATGACACCCTCTCGGCCCTGGTCGCCAGCTTGATTGGTGCTCAGTGGCTGTTTTTACTGACCGATATCGATCGCCTGTATTCTGCTGATCCCCGCTCTAACCCCGAGGCTCAGCCGATTATTGCTATCGATCGGTTAGCAGACATTCAGGCGCTTAAAGCAGTAGCGGGTGGACAGGGATCGGCCTGGGGTACGGGCGGTATGCTAACTAAGCTAGAAGCTGCTCAAATCGCTACTACGGCAGGGGTGCGCACCGTCATAACCGATGGTCGTCAGCCCCAGAATGTGATCAAGGCGATCGCGGGAGAAGCAGTAGGCACTCAATTTGCCCCCTCGCCCCGACCTAGCCGTGCCCGCAAGCGCTGGATTGCTGCTGGCCTTGCTCCCTCGGGCCGCCTTTACCTAGACCAGGGTGCAACTCTAGCCATTCTGCAGGGGGGAAAGTCGCTCTTGGCCGCCGGTATTACTCGTTTAGAGGGAGACTTTGAAGCCCAGGATGCTGTCTTGATCTGTGCTGCCAGCGGCGAAGATATCGCCAGAGGCATTATCAACTACAGCGCCCGAGATCTCAGCCAGATTCTGGGTCGCCGGTCAGAAGATATTCCCGCCATTCTAGGTTACGCCGGAGCAGATACGGTAATCCATCGCGATAACCTAGTTATTGCTACAGATACTGAGGCCGATGAGGGCATCGATCTGCAGGACTAGTAACGATTAGTAACCTTAAAAGGCACCTTTGCGATCGAGCAGTACTGTGACCGTTTTGAGAATGACTTGAAGATCGTACCAGGGCGACCAAATGGCCTGATACTGCAAATCTAGGTGCACAATTTCCTCAAAGTCTTTGATGGCTGAGCGACCACTGATTTGCCACTGTCCTGTGATGCCAGGCTTAACATCGAGTCGCCGCCAATGGTGAGGGCTGTAGCGAGAGACCTCATCTTCGGTGGGAGGGCGAGTGCCAACCAGGCTCATGTCGCCTTTGAGTACATTCCAAAATTGTGGAAACTCATCTAGGCTCGTCTTTCGCAAAACACGGCCAACTCGGGTGATGCGGGGATCGTTTTCGTTCTTAAAAATTAGCCCCTGGGCCTGATTTGATACTGTTCTCTTAAGGGCATCAGCATTTTGCACCATGGAGCGAAATTTCCAGATGGTGAAAGGCTTACCTTTGAGACCGTAGCGAGTTTGGGCGTAGAAAATAGGGCCAGGGCTATCTAACCTAATGGCCAGAGCAACTGGCAGCGCTACCAAAATCAGTATGGCCAATCCTACCAGGGCGCCCAAAATATCTATAGAGCGCTTAATTAGGCACCGGGCCGACGGATGAGCAATAGATATAGAAATCTCTGGAGGAGCACTTCCAGAGCTATCTGTCTGAAGGGATAACATGGTAGACCCTGTTGACGGAACGCGTGTGCTGAGATGCTTGAAAAATTTATACTAATCTATCCGTAGATACGCTTAAAAAACAAGTGAGTTTGTGCTTTTTTTTACGTAAATACTGCTTTAACCGAAATTGTACTGGAGCTGAGCGGTAATCCGTGTGACCTTTGTCACAGAGCGATTACCGTATAAGTACATATGGGTTCATGTGCACACTATCAGCCTAGAAAGGGCAAATCTGGCCGCAGAGAACACCCTTCGCACAATCTTACTAGAGCGACAACAGACATAAATTTTGTGTAAAGCTTTTGACTCAGTGCTAGCTACCGCAGTCCGTGCAGGCTAAAAAACACGCTTTAGAGCGTGAGTCTGAAGAGATCAGATACTAAGATAAAGCCTACAGCCAGCTTGGGCACACCCGGAAAGGATTTGATTGCATGGTCGCGGCAGACACTATAGCCGAGGTTTGGTTGTCCCGTTTGCGGGAGGACTTTCCCAATCAGCCCCAGTCGGTTTGCCAAAGCGTTGTCAGCTGGCTGTTAGGAGAATCGCCAGAGCGGTTAGCTACCCTAGCTGATGCTGACCTCAAGATCGCTCGTCAGGCGATTGAGTATCGCTACCGCATTCTGCAGCAGCGCTATTGGGATGTGAGCCCAGAGCAGGGCTATCAGCGGCTGATCAAGCGGCTCAGCAGCCTGTTCTTAATTCGCAACAAGATTAAAACTTGGATCTCGCTCAGCCGCGATCGCCGCCGCACCGTGGTTGATGTGATCCAGGAAGTGATTCAGGAGATGATGCGCAGCGATCGCCACTTAGCCCAGCAGCTCAAGTGGATCTCAACCTGCACCCAAAACTCACGGCTGCGCAATCTGCTGATGTTGGCCAGCATTGAGGAATACTGCCTGCGCCCCATTCGCAACCAGCCCCTCATCATTTATCGCTTCGTTAACTATCTGCACCGCAGTCAAAAGGGCGGCATGACTCAGGTGCCCACTGGAGAACTAATTCGCCTAGTCTCTGACGAAATTGCCCCCAACGACAGTGAAGACTCGCTCAGCCTGCTCGATGTAGAGGCTTGGAACCAGTACCAGGACGAGCAAACCGAACTGGAGCAGCAGAGTATGCGCCAGCAGGTCAAAAACTCCTTTGTCAACTACCTCAGCCGTAACCTAGATGACACGGCGGCTCGATGGCTAGAGCTACACCTCAACGGTCTTTCCCAAGAGCAGATTGCCCAGGCGCTCGGTATGCCTGTGCAGCAGGTCTATCGGCTGCGCGAAAAGATTAGTTACCACGCAATTCGAATTTTCGCTCTACGAGAGCAGCCGGCCATGGTGCTCGGCTGGCTAAAAACCTCGCTGCAAGAGCATAACTTTGGTCTCACCCCGGCCCAATGGGAAGGCTTTTGGCAAGATCTCTCCCCAGAAGAACAGGCAATTTTGACAGCCTATAAATCTGAGCATCCCCCCGACGATTTAGCCCGCCGTCTAGGGCTCAAAAGTCGGCAAATTCAGGCTCAGTGGGTGCAGCTTTACCTGCGTGCCCAGGAGTTGCGCACCCAGACAGAAGGGTAGGATAGTTTTTCCTATAACTGCGATGATTAACGACTGACCCTAAAGGGCCATCGCTTTGGGCCCATCAGCACCCCATGACGGGGGCTAAACAAAAACGCTAAGGCAAACAACGTCGATACCACCATCACAATGGCCGGGCCGGAGGGCAGGTTGAGGTAATAGCTCAGGTACATGCCGCTGACGCTCGAAAATACCCCTACCCCTGCGCCCAGCAGCATTACCTGGTGCAAACGGGGTACCAGCAGGTAGGCGGTGGCTCCTGGCGCAATCAGCAGCGAAAGCACCAGAATCACCCCCACCACCTTCATGCTAGCCACAACGGTGAGGGCAATCAGCACCATTAGCCCGGCGTGGAGCAGCCCCGTAGGCAGGCCGCTGGCCTTGGCTCCGAGGGGGTCAAAGCTATAGAACAGTAGCTCTTTGTAGAGCAGAACCACGACCAGGAGCACTAAGGCGGCAATAATGGCCGTATCGCGCACTTCTCCGGCCGTTACGCCCAAAATGTTGCCAAAGAGAAAGTGGTTAAGGTCAATCTTGTTGTCTTTTTGGATAGTGGTGATTAGCGTTATGCCCAGGGCAAAAAAGGCCGAAAAGACAAGTCCCATAGCGGCGTCTTCTTTGATGGGCGATCGCGTGTGAATCCAGCCAATTATCACGGTGCTGAGTACCCCAGCGATAAAGGCACCGATAAAAATATTGACGCCTAGCAAGAATGCGATCGCCAGCCCCGGCAGTACCGAGTGGCTAATGGCGTCGCCCAGCAGAGCCAATCGCTGCACCATCAGGTAGCTGCCTACCACTGAGCAAATGATCCCCACCATGATCGCCACCGCTAGGGATCGCTGCATAAAGGCGTACTGCAATGGCTCAGTCAGCCCGTTCAGCAATGCCAGATCAGGCGACATGGCCAAAGAAGCCTACGTGGCCGCCATAGGCTCGGGTCATGTTGTCGCGGGTGAGTACCCAGTCACGGGGGCCAGTGGCAATTAGTTCTTTGTTCAAAAGAATGAGCTGGTCAAAGTTCATAATCGACTCGCCCAGGTCGTGGTTTACGACCAGAACGATTTTGCCTGCGGCGGCCAGCTCGCGGAAAATTTTGTAAATCACATCCTCAGTCTTTTGATCGACTCCGACAAAGGGCTCGTCAAAGCAGAAGATGTCGGCTTCCTGAGCCAGAGCGCGAGCCAAAAACACTCGCTGCTGCTGCCCGCCAGAAAGAGCTCCAATGGGGCGATCACAAAACTCAGCCATACCCACCCGTTCTAGGGCTTCTTTGGCAATTTGGTGGCTAATGGTCGAAAACCGCTTAAACCAGCCGGTTTTTTGCACCCGGCCCATCATCACTACGTCCCATACGGTGGCGGGAAACGTCCAGTCGATCTGCGATCGCTGGGGCACGTAAGCTACCCGATCGAGCTGGTGAGCCAAGGTGTCCTCGCCATAGGTGACGCGTCCAGTAACCAATGGCATCAGCCCTAGCATGGCTTTGATCAGTGTGCTTTTGCCCGCACCGTTGGGGCCAAAGACGCCCACCAGCTTGCCGGGGCGCAGGGTGAGGTTGATGTTGCGCAGGGCCTGCACATCGCGGTAGTTGACGCTTAGGTGATCGATGGTGATGTAAGGAGCAGGAGCCATGATGGTATCTCTAACGCAGGGGTGAGGAGCTGCAATCTCAAAAATGAAATGATTATGAAATGTATTGTATCTTGAAAATGAAATGATTATGAAAAGTAGCTTATGCAACGCGTGAATCTGTATCCACGGTATGGAAGAACCGCTGCTGCGGTATTGCTCCTAGGGCTGGGATTGATAAGCTGTGACTCTGCTCAACAGTCAGAACTTGCATCCGGTGAAGCCGACGATTCGCGTCCTGCCGTGGTGGCTACCAGCACCCTGATTGCTGACTGGGTAGCCGAAGTGGGTGGCGATCAAGTTGCCCTGACCAGCATTTTGCAGCCTGGTGCTGACCCTCACGTCTATGAACCTGTACCTGCCGACACTATTGCCTTTGAAGATGCTGACCTAATTTTCTACAACGGCTATAACCTAGAGCCCAACCTGGTGCGACTGCTCAATGCGGCCGGAGTAGATGCCCAGCGAGTAGCCGTAGGTGAGGTGGTACCGCCCCTAGATTTGCAAAAAGGGACGACCACCGTACCCGATCCCCATGTGTGGGGCGATGTGAGCAACGTGGTGCCTATGGTCGAAACAATTCGGGATCAGCTGATTGAGCTAGCCCCCAACCAGGCAGAATTGTTTACTGCTAACGCCGCTGCATACATTGCTGAACTTGAGCAGCTCCACGGCTGGGTCAAGATTCAAACGGCTACCATTCCCCCAACGCAGCGGCAATTGGTCACGACCCACGATGCTTTTCAGTACTATGCCAACGCCTACGGTCTCACGGTAGCGGGCACCCTAATTGGTCTTAGTACCGAGGAGCAACCCAGCGCTCGCACCGTGCAGCAGCTGGTTGCGTCCATCCAGGGGTTGGGAGTACCCGCTATCTTTGCCGAAACCACCATTAACCCCCAGCTCATTACCACCGTGGCCAACGAATCTAGGGTAGACCTGGCACCCCAACCTCTCTACTCCGACTCTATTGGTGCTCCTGGTAGCGACGGGGATAGCTACCTCAAAATGGTGGTGGCCAATACGCGATCGATCGTTGAAAACCTAGGCGGCACAGTGACAGAAGCTCCCTTTTGAGAAATCGCCCTGCTATGGCGTAGCAGCGGCACTGGGTGGTACCCCTTCAAGCACCACCAGCGCTTCGATTACCTTCTTAACCAGAGGAGCAGCGACCGTTGAGCCATAGGCATCGTCTCCCTGGGGTTCGTCGATAACGGCCAGCACCACGTATTGGGGTGACTCGATGGGCAAAATGCCTACAAAGCTGGTGACTCGGCCTCGGCCATAGCCCCCCGATACGGTCGCCTTTTGGGCCGTACCGGTTTTGCCCCCGATGCGGTAGCCAGATAACTTGGCGGCATCGCCAGTGCCTTCGCTGACGACGGCCTCCATCATGGTGAGCACCTGCTGGGTGGTTTGGGGCGAAAAGACGGTCTCAGGCTGGGGACGATCTGGCGTCCATACCTCGTTGTCACCTTCAGTAACCATACCGCTGACTACGTGGGGGGTAACCAGTTTACCGCCGTTGGCCAGGGTGCCAAGCAGTTGCACCATCTTGATAGGTGACAGCGAAAAGCCTTGGCCAAAGGCCGTGGTGGCTGACTCGACTCGACTGCGAACAAACTGCTCGCGGTCTTTCATCTGAGCAGTGGCTTCTGCGGGTAAATCTATGCCGGTGGGTTGGTCGAGGCTGAGTCGCTGCAGCCAGGTAAAGTAGTCGGCGGCGGGCATCTTCTGCATGATTCGCACCATGCCCACGTTGCTGGAGTACTTCAGCACGTCAGTGATGGAAATCGGCCCGCGACCACCAGCGGTGGCGTAGTCGTGGTTTCTGATCTTCCATTCGCCAAACTGCATTTGACCACTGTCGTTAACGAATTCGTCGGGGCTGATTAGTCCAGCTTCTAAAGCGATCGCAATGTTGATTGGTTTGAAGGTAGAGCCGGGTTCATAGAGATCGCTCACAGCCCAGGTCTTGAGAGCTTCGGGGTCGGTTTTGAAATACTGGTTGGGGTCGTAGGTAGGCACACTTGCCAGGGCAAGCATTTCACCTGTTTGGGCCTCCATGACCATGACCGTGCCGCGTTTGGCGTTATGGCGATCGACCACCGCCTGTAGCTCCTGCTGGGCAGTCCGTTGCAGCCGACTGTCGAGGGTAAGACGCAGGCTGGCAGTGCTGTCTAGCTCCGAGTCAACGGTGCTGCTTTCAGTATCAAGCTGATCTGCAGGGCTAGCAGCGGTAACCTCTGCGGTGGCACCAGGCGCTGGCGGCCCATAGATTTCTAACGGAGTTTCTGTCTCAGCTGGAGATTCCTTTTCAGTCGGTGTCAGAGCCAGCTGATCCTGATAGGCAATTTCTAAACCCGCCTGGGGCTGTCCGTCAAAATTGACAAAGCCAACGATGGGGGCAAACAGTTGCTGCTGCGGATAAAAGCGCTGCTGCTGCGGATTAAATTCGAGACCGTCAAGGCGCAGGGCGCGCAGGCGATCGACCGTCGCTTCGGGTAATCCGTCGGCTAGCCGAATGCCGGTAGGCTGCTGGCTAAACTGATTAATTAGATCAGATTCTGGGCTTTCTAGCAGCGGGCTTAGGGTCGCTGCCATCTCTGGAATCGATAGATCAAAAAGCTGAGGATGGGCATAGAGCGTATAGACCACGCGATCGACGGCGATCACATTGCCCTGCCGATCGACAATGGAGTGTCGCACCTGCCGCTGCACTGGCGATGTGAGGCGCTGCTGCTGGGCCAAACTAGATAGGCTGTCGCCCTGGACTAACTGTAGCCAGGCTAATCGCCCGGCGATCGCGACCAGCGACAGCACCAGCAACCCCCACACCAGCAGGATTCTGACCCGGTTAGCTGCTGGGTTGAAGGGAACCACCGCCGGTGGGCGAGGCTGAGGCTGTTTGCGGCGACGGCGACGACGGGTAGAGTAGGCAGAGCTAGCCATGGGTGCAACGCGGGTAAACGGTGAGGCTAGGGCCTAGTAACCTAAAGGGACATCCACCTTGGGTAACGCCAATCGTCCCATCAGCGATGTTGGTACGGGAGCCGGCATCGCCACAGCAGCCTGTGACGCCGGCTTGAGAAAGATGACGCTGCCCGGCTGAGGTGGCTGAAACCCCATTTCACTCCCCTCTACCTGCTGGGCTAAATGATTTTTAAGCACCTCATTGGCGGTGGTGAGCTGCTGCTCGTTGCGCTGCAGGCGATTGAGCTGCTGACTGGCCTGATTGAGCTGGCGATTGACATAAACTGACGTGCCATAGCTCACCAAAGTCAGCGCTACTAAAGACGCGGTCAGCGCTGACGATACCAAGTGCAGCTGGGCCAATCGCCGCACCGCTGGGCTCGGAGAATTTAAGCCTGGGGCCTGGGGCAGAACTACGGGCGCAGAAACCCCTGGCCTAATTTCTGCTGGTCGAGTGGCGGAGCCTTGGACATGTGCTGTCGCTGCCCTAGGCCGAGACGGCACCGGACGGGGCACATAGGATTTCAGCGCAGCGGACATAGATGACCCACACCAGTAATGAAACTGAAGTCAGGATACTGCATTCTGAAAAATTTGATCTATTAACCAGCAAAATGAATGAGTCATTTAAGGGCTGGAGTTTAAGGTCCAAAAAGTAGGATCGTTCTCTAAATCTTGACCCTTTCTACAGCCCTAAATGATGTTTTTATGCTCTATAGCTTTGTGCCGCACTCCGAGCAGAAGTTGCTGGTTGAGACATTTTGGTGCCCACAGCTAACACAGGGTGTCAGACCTGTACTACTGCCAGTGCCATGTACCTCAGGTAGACCGATCATTTGGTGATTGCCTTTGCCAGGGGCCACCATGGGGTAGCAGTTTTCGTTGCGGCGCACGCGCACGTCAAGCAGTACGGGGCCGTCGTGGGCCAGCATCGCCGCCACGGTTGGGGTGAGCTGGTCGCGATCGCGCACCACCATGCCCTTGATGCCATAGGCTTGGGCTAGCACCTCAAAGTTGGGCATGCCCACTTCCATATTAGAAGAGGAGTAACGCTCGCCGTGGAAGGCCTGCTGCCACTGGCGCACCATGCCCTGCCAGCCGTTGTTCACAATCACCGTTTTGACTGGAATGTTGTACTGAGCCAGGGTACCTAGCTCTTGCAAGTTCATCTGGAAGCTGGCGTCGCCGCTGATGCAGATCACCGTTTCGTTGGGCAGCGCCACCTGTACTCCCATGGCGGCGGGCATGCCGAAGCCCATGGTGCCTAGTCCCGCGCTTGACACCCACTGGCGGGGGCCATTCTTGAGGAACTGAGCTGACCACATCTGGTGCTGCCCGACATCGGTGGTGAAGTAGGCGTGGGGAGCCTGAATGGCCAGCTCGTGGATCACTTCCTGGGGAGACAGCTCGTCGGGATAGGTGGGTACGACCAAGGGATAGTCGCGCTTCCAACGATCGATGCGATCGCGCCAGGCCGCCGTTTGGTTGGGGGGCGGCAGCTGATTCTCTTCCTCTAGACGGCTGAGCATGGTGGTCAGTACGTGCTTCACATCGCCCACGATAGGCACCTGGGGAGCGCGATTTTTGCCCACCTCAGCTGGGTCAATATCAATATGGATGACCTGGGCGCGGGAGGCAAACTCGTCTAGCTTGCCGGTAACACGATCGTCAAAGCGAGCGCCAACGGCAATCAGCAGATCGCATTCGCTGACGGCAAAGTTGGCGTAGGCAGTGCCGTGCATGCCAAGCATGCCAAGGGCTAAGGGGTGATGCTCATCAAAGGCGCCCTTGCCCATCAGCGTAGTAGTCACGGGAATTTGAAAATATTCTGCCAGGCGGCGAATTTCGGCATGGGCGCCAGCAGTAATGGCACCACCGCCCACGTAGAGCAGGGGGCGCTCACTCTGGCGCAGGAGGCGCAAAGCCGGATTGACCTGGCGGGGGTTGCCCCTAACGGTAGGTTTGTAACCGGGCAGACTCACCTGGCCGGGCTCCACAGGCACGTAGTCGAATTCTGCTAGACCGATATCTTTAGGAATGTCGATCAGTACCGGACCGGGGCGACCGGTCTGGGCAATGTAAAAGGCCTCCGCCACCATGCGCGGAATCTGCTCAGGGGTGCGAGCGACGTAGGAATGCTTGACCAAGGGCAGCGTAATGCCGAAGATATCGGTCTCTTGAAAGGCGTCGCTGCCGATCGCATGGCTGGGCACCTGTCCCGTAATTACCACCATGGGAATCGAGTCCATTTGGGCGGTGGCAATGCCGGTCACCAGGTTGGTGGCTCCAGGGCCAGAGGTGCCAAAGCAAACGCCCACTTTCCCCGTGGCGCGGGCATAGCCATCAGCGGCATGGGCTCCGCCCTGCTCATGGCGCACTAAAATATGACTGATCCCCCCGGCGGCTTCGGCGCGGTACAGCTCGTCATAGATTGGCAAGATAGCCCCACCCGGATAGCCAAAAATATGTTCTACCCCGTGCCGTCTGAGACTATCGATCAGGGCAAAAGCGCCAGAAGCGCGGCGCACAAGAACACTATTAGGAGCGGCAATGGGAGTTGTCATAGCGGCGGGTGCTTGAGTTGGGCTAGGGCTAGGTTGCATTAGTTAAGAAGAAAATAAAGTCAGAACATTTTCTCCCTCAGGCCACACGGGCAGTGAATAGGCTCACCGCCGCTGCTTTACAGGAATTGTGGTGCTAAATGCTGTTAAATGAAGAACATTTCCTCATTATCCTCATCATATTAGCAGCAGAGGCTAGGGTCATCCTAGCCGCAGGGCTTAGTTTGGGCCGTCTGGTTATGGGGTGTTGATATTCAACAGTGAACCGGCGGTGTAGCGAGCAATGGCGTGGCGCGATCGCAGGCAGAGAAAATCGGCGGCGGTTAAGCTTTCCTTAGCTTTCCCTGGCGCCGTGGCCCAACCCACTACCGACTGAGGATGCTGCCAGAGGTGGAGATGCGGCACGGCCGGATCGGCGTAAAAATCGACATCTCCTGCTCCCAAACAGCGAGAGGTGTTGTGGGTGGTGCGATCGTGGCTGAGTCGATAGGTTGGCACCTTGGGGTCGCGGGGCACGCCCCAGCCGTCTGCCATCAAGAGGGCCAGCACTGGCCCTTGGTAACGGTGCCAGTGAGTAGCCAGGGCCGCTGCCCCTACACAGCCCGCGCTAAATGCCCAAATCACAAGTGCTGGCGGTGCACCTTCAGGGAGGGTGTGGTCTAGGTTATTTCTCGGAGTTGTGAGGCTTGACGCTCCTGTTAGCTCGTTGCTTAACTCAACCCTAGCCTCAAGAGCTTGGCGCAGGGCAAAAGGTGAGAGCACGCCCAGAGTGGAACGAGGCGCATAAACAACCTGGCTGTATTGGCTCAGGGCCTCATCTTTGGCGATCGTAGCCAAAATCTGCCCTGTGTAGCTAGGCGGGTGTATGCCGCCACAGATCAATAAAACAATTTGCCGCAGTGCCACCGCTTACCACATTCTTTGTTGATTGGGTCGAGATTTGCTCAACAGACACGCATCGTAATAGCTAGGAGAATAACACTCCTGCTAGAAACAACAACGATTGAGAAACGAGTCAGTTTACGTAGTTTTTATAATCGTTCGAAAGAGAAAAATGATTTTTTCCTAAAACTTAGGTAAGGGGATCGCCATCGGCGCACATATATAGGGAATATCTAAGGTCAGTTGGGAGGTGCTTCACTGCAAAGCTTTAGAACATTTCTATTGACCGGCTTTAGCCGTCGCTTCAAATCAATCCCTAAGCTGAGCTGGTCTATTCGGTGAACCAGTTTTTCAACTATTTAACATTGCTCACAGGCTTTTCTTAGCTTGTTTAGACTGATCCCCAGTTCGTGAGTGAAGTATCTACTCCTGATCTTGCCGCTTAATACTCCTGGAGTTTAATTCAAATGGCTCAAACCATTGTCAACCTAACTTTACCGATCGTAACAGATAAGATTGACGCTATTTTGGCAGCCTATCCGCTCTACGAATATCGCCAGGTTTTTGCGGTTCCTGAACTGCGGCAAAAACTGACCGCCTACGTTCTAGCTCGGCTGCCCGTTGTCTACGTCACGATGGACAGCAGAACTGCCGGCGATATGGCACCGACAGGGCACTGCTACTCCTCTGAACAGCACAATCAGATCAATCAGCTGATTCATCAAGGAATTGAGGCTTTGCTGGGTCGGCCTGAGATTGAGCAGCGTCGCCCTAGCGCTGAGCGGGTTGAGGCTGAGCCCATTCCATCAAGCTGGTTCGGATAGATTGGCCGGGTTTCCGTTCGGTTCTACCCATAGCTCAATCATGATTAAGGGCGTAGTCTCGTAATAGACGGTGGGTTGTCTGAGTGGGCAACCTGCTGACTGTGGCCTAAATGCCGTAGTTGGCCGATCGCAGAGACAGGTGACGCCTTGGTGCAGCAGTTTCTACCCCTTAGTCCATTGCTCAGTGAGCAGCAGCTTCCCTCTGGCCCTCGGCCAGAGGCGGCCCATTGGCAGCCTGGAGCTGGTGCTAGCGCACCCCAGGCCCATATTCAGGCTGAGCAGGAGTGGCTGAGCGGCCTTACAGCCCTGATCCGACTGCTACTCGAGTTTCCTCCCAACTCTGCTGAGTCAGAGGTGGGGGGGCTGATGCCGCTGATGGGAGGTGTGCTGTCGGGGCCATTCCCGGTGCTGCCCGATCGCCTCAATGGGCAGCGGTTGAATCACTGGCTTTTGGTGCCCGAACAACTGGAGCAGATTCTGGCCGTAACCCGCCCGCTGCTGCCAGGCCAAGGCAAGGGAGTGGCAGCCGCTCCCGCCTGTGATCTACAGATGGTGCCCCTAACCAGCAGTGATCCGCTGGTGGGAGAACGGTTTTGTCTGCTGCTGACCCAGCACCTCAGCCTGCTGCTGGTGTTGGGCTACGATGCCCATGGCCTCCCCCAGTTTCAGTTTTCCTTTGCTCCTGAGGTGGTGGAGCAGGGCTGGCAACGCTTGCGCGATCGCGTTGTGGCTACCCGTCCCCCCCTGGTGCAGGCCCTCGATCGCCTGATCGAACAGTTTCCTCCAGTCGAGCCCAACTATCGTTTGGTGACTCGCTACAGCCATTTGCTCATGGCACAACTGCGCCATCTGCCTCATGGGGCAGCAGAGGCTGAGGTCCATGGATCGGCTGTGACTATGCCGGCTTTGGCGCTGCCTGCTCGTCCTACCGTGGCAGCCTTTCAGACTGACTCGCCCCCTCATTTTGAACCTGTACTCGGCAGTGCTGCTGAGGCAAACCCTGAGCCCGCTGCGGAGAGTAGCCCCGACACCGAGCTGCTCAAGGCGATGGCCCACGAAATTCGCACGCCTTTGACAACGATTCGCACGCTGACGCGATCGCTGCTCAAGCGCAAAGATATCAGCGATGAAGTGGGTAAGCGTCTGCGGCTGATCGATCGCGAATGCACCCAGCAAATCGATCGCTTTAGCCTGATTTTTCGGGCCGTAGAGCTAGAGACTGATCGGACGGCTAGGCCGCGATCGCCCCTGTCGGCAATTTCTCTCAACCAGCTGTTTGACGATGCCATTCCTCGCTGGCAGCAGCAGGCCAGTCGCCGCAACCTCAGTTTGACGGTGAATGTACCCCCCTGTCTGCCCATGGTAAATAGCGATCCAGCCATGTTGACCCAGGTGCTGACTGGGTTAATCGATCGCTTTACCCACAGCTTGCCCCCTTACAGCCACATTGAGCTGGCGGTCACCCTGGCTGGGCACCAGCTCAAGCTACAGTTTCAGTCGCTGCCTCCCACAGGCAGTGATGATCAGCTCAAGCATGATCCCTTCTCATCGCCCTTTAAAGCTTTGGGGCAGCTGCTGATGTTTCAGCCTGAAACCGGCGGCCTCAGCCTTAACCTCAACGCCACTAAGAATTTGTTTCAGGCCTTGGGCGGCAAACTCATCGTGCGGCAGCGTCCTCAGGCTGGCGAAGTGCTGACGGTATTTTTGCCCTTGGAGACTAAAACACTGTAGGCCGCTGTGGATTTTGGACTTGATAGGGATCTTCTGTGGAGGGTCCCTTTTTTGATGTTTGAGTAATTACCCCGAGAAAACAAACCAGTTTTCTAAGCTGGTGGTCAAAACTTACGGGTTCTTAGCTAAATAGCTAAATTCTGAGCTTTATCACTGCTATTCGTTTAACCCTCTTGGGTAATCTCAGGCAGAGCTTTTGTGTCGAGGCCAGCGATCGATGAATAAGCGTGGCATTAGCTGAGCCCTTCGGTCGGTGTCTGGGGCTAGTACCCGCCCTCCTGAACCCTGTGCTCGTAGCAGACGCGCATGTTTCCCTTCTAAGTGAGGGCATTCCTTGGTGATAGCGGTGGGGTAAGACTTAGCCGACTAGCTAGTTGCTTTTAGCTAGGGAACGCAGCTCTCAAAGGTCGCTGGATTCTGTTGCTGACTTCAGATTCATCTAAGGATCTCCATGACTGCGCCGCTACTCTCCCAGAATCAACAAGTCGCTGTTCCAGGGATCTTAGGCGGCCTTGGCCCCATGGCCCATGTGCAGTTTGAGCAGCGGCTAATTCAGCGCAATGTGAGCCGAGGTGCCACCGGCGATCAAGATCATCCCGTGTGGCTCCTGGTCAACGGCACCACAATCCCTAACCGCACGGCAAGCTTGCAGGGCACTGGTCCAGACTGCGTGCCGGATCTGGTGCGCTACGGTCAGCTGCTAGAGCGAGCCGGGGCTAACTTTTTAATCGTCACCTGTAACACGGCCCACGGCGTCTACGACCAGGTGCAGGCTCAGCTTGGCATTCCCTGGATTCACCTCATGGCCTGCACCACGAGTTACATTCGCCAGACCCATCCCAGAATGCAGCGGATTGGAGTGCTAGCCACTGACGGTACCCTACAGTGCGGTTTGTATAGCCGCAGCTTGAGTCAGGTGGGACTCATCCCTATGGGCTTTGAGCAGCAGTCTCCTTGGCAAGATTTGGTGATGCAGTCGATCTACCACCCCGATTGGGGCATAAAGACCACAGGGACTCAGGTATCTACTAAAGCACTGACCGTATTGGAGCAGGCGACGAGCTGGCTTAAAACCCAAGGGGCTGAGGTAGTAATAGCGGGTTGCACAGAATTGTCTGTGGCTTTTGCCCAAATGCCATCGCTTCCCCTGCCCTGGGTGGATCCGTTAGAGGTGGTGGCCGACATCACTTTGGATTTAGCTTGGGGGGTTCGGTCTCTGCCGCTCTGGCAAGCTGCTTAGGAGAAAGATGGCGCAGAAATTGATGGCAATTCCAGATCCTTATTCTCCGAAAGCATGGCTCAGATTGAGGAGAGCGAGAACCAGCGAGTGGCTAAGTAATCTGGCGCTTGGATTCGTGCTGCCTTTCTGTTTAGTCTTGACTCTTGGATTGAGCGATGTCGCCCAAGCGGCTCCTAAGGTGGCTACTAGCGTCAATGCCACAGCGGCTCGTGCTACTGGATCTTCCCAGTCTCGACCACCGGCTTCTGCCCCAACCCCAGCGCAGCTGCCAGCGATGCCGCCAGATATTCAAGGCATTTTGCAGCGAGGCAAGCTGACGGTGGCGGTGCTGGCCAAAGACAATGCGCCTTTTTTTATGCAGACGGAGGCACAGCTCAGTGGGTTAGACATTCAACTGGCTCGCGCCCTGGCTGATCAGTTAGGGGTGAGTCTCGACATTACCCGCTCGGCTCAAACCTTTGATCAGGTGGTAGATACGGTCTATGGGCAAAAGGCCGATCTGGCAATTTCTAAAATTAGCCGCACCCTCAAGCGGGCGCAGCGGGTGCGCTTTTCGCAGCCTTACCTGCGCATGCGCCAGGGGCTGCTAGTGAACCGTCTGCAAATGGCGGAGCAAACCCAGGGGCGATCGATAGTTGAAACCATTCGCGATCTGCGAGGCCAGGTGGGGGTGATCAAGGGATCATCCTACGTGGGGTTTTTGAAGCAGAAGTTTCCCCAGGCCACCATCGTGGAATATCCCACCTGGGAAGACGTTGTGGAAGCGGTGGTGCGGGGCGATATTCTAGCCGCCTACCGGGATGAGCTGGAAGTGAAGAAGGTGGTCCGCACCCGACCTGATGCGGCGCTACAGCTGCAAACTATTGCCCTGACCGACACCCAAGACTCTTTGGCCGTGGTGCTGCCCTGGAGCAGTGCCCATCTGCTCGCCTTTGTCGATCAGTATCTGGATACTCTGACGGCCCAATACACCGTAGATACGGTGCTGGATGAATATGCCGCCTACTGGGCTGCCCAAAGCCCGCCGCAACCGTAGTTTTTGACAACACCCATGGTCCCTTTGAAAGCTTATCTTCCCCGTCGGGTTTCTGTTGAATGGTTACGCAGCCCCTGGGCAATTTTGATCAGCGGTGGCTTGGGCGTATTGATTGGTACCACCCAACCCCAGGTGGCGTTGTGGATTGCTCCCTTTGGCACCCTTTACTTAGGGTTGCTGAAGATGTGCGTGCTGCCGATTTTGCTGGCGGCCATTACTAACAGCTTGGGGCGACTGATGCAGAGCCACGATGCTCGGCAGTATGTGCAGCGCATTGTGGTGGTGTTTCCGCTGAGCCTGCTGGGAGTGAGCGCGATCGCCGCGGCGATCGCCGCCCTCGCTGGCCCTGGGCGCAACCTCACCACAGATACCCTGCAAACGCTGGGGGTGCTGGTCAACCAGTCGGGTGTGGATCTGGAAATGGCCCTAAGCGGACCCCTGCCGGAAGCCTCAGGGAGCGATGTTAACGCCCTGGTCAACAGTATGGTGCCCGACAATATCTTTGCTGCCCTTAGCGAAGGCCAAACCCTGAAGGTGCTGCTGTTTGCGATGATTTTTGGGGTTTCGCTGGGCTTGGTCAAAGCTTCGACCACGGCTGCCCTATTCGACACCCTCGACAGCCTCTACCAAGCATTTAACAAAGTAATTTATGGGTTGACCTATCTGCTGCCCTTTGGCCTTTGCAGCCTGCTGGCCTACCAACTGTCTCAGGTGGGGATAGAGGTGCTGCTGTCGATGGTCGATTTTGTGGTGGTGGCGATCGCCACTTTTGCCCTGATCTACCTGATCAGCACCTTGGTGATCTGGCGGCGATCGGGGGCTGGGCTATGGCCCACTCTGCTAGCCCTTAAAGATCCCACCATTCTGTCTCTAGCCACCTCTAGCAGCTTAGTTTGCTTGCCAGCAGCAATCACTAGCCTCAGCGATCACCTCAGATTTAACTCGCAAACCACAAATTTAGTAACGCCCCTGGCTATTACCCTGTGTCGCTTTGGCTCAGTGGTGTATTTTGCCTCCGCCACATTATTTGTGGTGCAGCTCTATCAGCGCGATTTAGGACTAGCCGGTCTGGGCATAGTAATTGTGGGCTCTATTCTCGCGGGGATGGCCACCTCTGGGGTGACAGGCATTCTTACTCTGACCATGCTAGGGCTGGTGCTGGATCCTCTCAAGCTTCCTTTAGAAGCGGTGCTCGTTCTATTTATTGCCATTGACCCGTTGATGGACCCCTTCCGCACCCTGGGCATTGTGCACACGGGAATGGCGGCTACGGCCCTGGTGGCGGAGCGCGAAAGGTAGAGAGATAAGGGGGTTGGCACCTGTCTCCTTTGCTTCTTGCCCTCAAACACCCGTTTATTCTCTGCCTTCTACCTCCTCCTTCCCATGCCCCTTCGCTTTCCTAAACCGCCCGGTCTTAAAGCCACCCTTGTGGGAGCCATGCTGCTGACGGTGGGGACGACGGCAGCGATCGTCTATGTGCCTTGGTCGCTGGTGTCAAAGCGCAACATTGACACCATTGTTGATCAGGTGAACCAGGAGATTACCCTAGGTACCTCTCAGGAGGTGGAGAAGCTGTTTAATAATGCCGACTCGGCGCAGTCGCTCTTAAACAGCAGCCTGGGACAGAATTTGATCGATCTCACGAATCCTAAGGACCGAGAGCTGTTTTTGCTCAGCGTGCTGCGGGCCAACCCCAACTTTACCTGGGTGCAGTACGGCGAAGCCAACGGCGATTTTTTCGGCGCTCAGCGCACTCCTGATGGCCAGATGCACTTTCACCTGCGCGATTGGGATGAGAAAAGCCAAAGTACTACCGCTACGGTCAACACCTACAACGCCGAAGCTGAAGGGTTCATACCAGTGGGTACTGAGACCTACAAAATGGAGCCGTCGTTCTTTGCCCCCGATCGCCCCTGGTATCGGAGCGCCCTAGAATCTCCTCAAAAACGGGCCTGGACGGTATACGTTTACCGCACGACCAAAAGCCCAGGGTTAGATGCCACTACGGCTTTGGTCAATGCCCAGGGAGACGTATGGGGGGTGATTGGAGTCGGTATTGAGCTGACTCAGCTCTCGCACTATTTGCAGCAGTTAAAGGGTAGCCATGGGGGCGAGGCCTTTATCGTCAACGCTCAGCAAGAGTTGATTGCCTCTACCGACGTGGCCGAAGTGATGCCCGCCCAAGGACAAGATGCCGCTGACCCTCACCTCCAGCAGCTTGAGACCGTAGAAAACTCGTTGCTGAAAATTGCCAGCCAGACCCTGCGGGAGCAGGGGGTTGACTTGGAGGGGTTAAACGAATTACAGCGGTTTTCCTTTAAAGACCCCGCTACAGGGGAGCGCTACTCGATCTCGTTTACCCCCTTAGAACAGCTGGACTGGGTGGTAGGCACGGTCATCCCCGAGTCGAGCTACCTAGTAGAGGTCAACCGCAACAAGCGCACGCTGCTGGGTGTGATCGCTGTTTTTACAGGGCTAACGGCAGGGGCGGCGGTGCTGATGGCCGATCGCCTGATTGCCCGCCCGGTGCTCGGCATTGCTCGAACGGCGGCCGCCATTGAGGCTGAGAAGTTTGATCTGGGCCAGCTCGGGGCGATCGCCCGCCGCACTGACGAAATTGGCCAACTCGCTCGCGTGTTTGACCGCATGGCTCAGCAGGTCTACAGCCGCGAACAAAAGCTGAAGCAGCAGGTGCGCGACCTCCGGATCGAAATCGATGAAACCAAGCGCCAAAAACAGGTGCAAGAAATTGTCGAAACTGACTTTTTCCAAGATTTGGTGGCTAAAGCTCAAGTGCTACGCGATCGCAACAGCAGCAAAGCGATCGCTGCATCTGAAAGCAATAGAGCTGAAACGGCCAAATCCAGAATTTAGATCAGAGAATTAAACGCCGCTGACAAAAATAGTCCTCCCTGGCGCGTTGGTAAAGTTTGCTCGCTGCTACTTGGTGATGGCGAGCAAGTGAGTCTTGCAACAGAACGTTTGTCGGCTCAGGAATCGGCGGATTGGAGCTTTTATCTTTGAAGTAATCGGGGATGCGAAGGTAGAGCAGCATGATTTTTCTCGACTGGGTGTTAGCGCTCGGTGGTTAAGACTAAAAATACAGTTGTTCTGGTGATGAGCAACCCGCGAGGGTTTTTGCCCGCAGAACAACACCAGCCCGCTGCGCTTTTCAGCACCAACAGACTGCCAAAGCTTGTCATTAGCCTGAGCAACTATTTCTGCGTAACTTTGGAGACGCACAAGCATCGCGCCTCAGTATGCTACAGCGTACTACAAAATACTGCAAGCAGGCAAGGCGCGATCGCCCTTAGGACTACAACCTGCAACTCCGGCGATCGGACATGCCCTTAAGGCCTTGTTCTCTGATGCTTTCAGCCTCTCAGTCAAACTCTGATCGAGCGATCGCCCTACGGCGTCAATAACGATAGAGTCTGTTGTCCTTGACTATGAGGTACGGCCACAACATCCTATCGAGCAGGATATTGTAGCTGTGACAATGTTGAAGGCTCTAAATTTTACACAGCTTAGGTATGAATGGCTGAGAAATTGTGGAGGGGTTACTACCTGATTGACATGACAGGATAGTTGTAGCTCTCTTTGACAACCAATCCATCTTTCCAAAAGCCAATTGAAAGCTGGTTGCTTTTGTTTTCGATTAACTGATCACCAACTTTTACAGTGAAATCGTTATACCAATTAGAGACAACGACAAAGTCATAATCTTGATCTGCCGAAACAGCAACATCTTGGCTAATTAACCGTGACTGTCTAAACTCGACCAGCATGTCTCTAAAAAAGACTTCTCTACCCTGGCGACAAGCTTCTTTACCTGAAGTCACTGTGCCATCTCCCTCAATCATGACTATGTTCTCGGCATAGTATTTCTCCAAAACCACTGATGTTTGCAAATTAGACACCAAGTGGTTGATCTCGGCGAGTTCAGTTTGTAGCTCTTCAAGGGTCATAAAGCTTTAGCCTGACGGGTCTAGATAAAAGCAGTTTGCTTGGGTCAAACTAGTTCAGAAGGGGTAGAACCATTAGGTTAACTGCGGTTGATCATCATTTGCTACGCTCTCCAGAGCAGGTGTTGCATTGGCCCAATCGGTGCGATCGAGGCGATAAACCGAGCAGTCGTCGTCGCCAAATCGACGGTGTTCCACAAATTTGAACCCCAGGCGCTCATAGAAGCGGTGGGCGCGGGTGTTGCTGGTTAGCGGATCAATCAGCACCGCTGTCACTAGGGGATCAGCAAAACAGCGAGCTAGGGCCAACCGCATCATGGTGGTGCCGTAGCCTTTGCCCAACTCATCAGCTTCGCCAATCCAAATGTCGATCGCCCGCAAGTTGTCTGGTACGTCGCCCCAGTAGTGGCTGTCTTCCTGGGCGGGATCAATGATTTGAATAAAGCCAATGGGGCGATCGCCAAGCTCGGCTACGAGCTGTTCGCGCCAAGTGGGGGTGCGGGCTAGCTCTACCTCCCAACCCCAGTCGTCGTTGGGGTCGGCGGCGATCACCTGAGGTTGCTCATCCCAGTGGTGGAGTAGGTCTACATCGCTTAGGGTAGCGGGCCGCAGGGTAATGGTGCTTGACTCAGGCATGGTCGTTACCTGCTGATTCAATGTTGGCTAGCCGCCCAACCACTATAGTTTTTGCATGCTATTTCGTCAGAAGGCGAAATCAATCTTCAAGGGCGTCAATGCAGGCGGCCGCGAAATTGCCTGATCTGTATTACTGGCGCGGAACCTGGTAGTGCAATTCCACAAAGTTGTGGCCATAGGTTTTGGCTGACAACAGCTTGAGGGGCGGATCGACCCGCAGCGGAAACAGGGGAGCGCCGCCCCCCAGGGTGACCGAGGCAATTTGCACCACGATTTCATCCAGCAGCCCGGCGTCGTAGAACTGACCCGCTAAATCGCCGCCGCCGACAATCCACACATTTTTGTCGCCAGCGGCGATCGCCATCTCCTCGTGAAAGGGCTTGACATCGCCGCTGACAAAGCGAACATCGGCATTCTCAATCGTCGGCAGCTGGCGCGAGCTGAAGACCCAGGACGGTACTTTGTAGGGCCAGGGCTGGGGGGTCTCTGCCTCAGCAGAAAAATCATGGTCGTAGATCCACTGGTAGGTGGTGGAACCCATGGCGATCGCGCCCACCCCAGCCAGAAAATCGTCAAATGTGTTGGGCTCTAGCTCCCCAAACTGAAATAGCCAGTCGAGGGAATTGTTTGGGTCGGCGATAAAGCCATCTAAGCTGGTAGCCGTGTAGTAAATGGTGGCCATATCCGATCTCTTGCTCCCGGTATGAAGTCAGGTTTTCGGCGGTCTGAACTACGCTACAAAAGATTTAGGCTGGCAAAGCAGCGGCGGGTCAGCTCAAGCCTAGCTGGACCGTCAGAGTCTTGACGCATGTCAATATTGGTGGCAAACAGGTAAACGTTGTCCCCCCGTTCTAGATAGCCGACATACCAGCCAATTTGAGGCTGATCGGCTTCCCCCAAACCTGCCCAGCCGGTCTTGGCCCGTAGCGTGTAGTCGGGGGTGCGCTCGGCGATCATAATGTCTTTTACCGTAGCTATTGTCGCTTCAGAAAAAGGCAATTCGTTGCGGTGCAGACGTTGCAAGAACTCGATCTGCTGCTGGGGCGTAATGCGCAGGTCGCCCTCTAGCCAGAAGCTGTCGATCGCATCGGGGCTGCCGATGGTTTGGTTGCCGTAGCCCACCTCGCTGACCCACTGCTGCATGCGATCGTGCCCAACTCGCCGCGCCAGCACCTGGTAAAACCAAACGGCGGACAGGCTAAACGCTGTTCGCATGTTTTGATCTTGATTCCAGGCGGGCACCATGCGCTCAACGCCATCCCAGGTCAAGATAGCCAGATCGTTGGGGATGACCCCAGTTTCAAGCGCAATCAGCGAATTGAGAATTTTGAAGGTGGAGGCGGGCAGAAAGGCTTGGCGGTTGCGCTCGCGATTGTGCTCATAGGTCACATTCTGGTTCACATCGTGGATGATGATCGCCCCTTCCACCCCCAGAGCTTGAAAATGTTGGGCAAATTGAGCTTCTAAACTGGCCGTTTGCTGGGCGATCGTCGGTGCGATCGGCTCCACGCTGGACTGAGCAGCGGTAGGCAGCATCGGCATAGCAACCAAGCCGCTGACGGCTAACCCAAAGAACCATCGATAGGCACGATCCACAATATTGATCTCCTAAAAGGGCAATTTTTTGGCGCGGAATCAACTGTACATAGTACCTGGGTACTTGTCTAGCCTATGCAGGGTTGAAGACGGCTAGATCTATCAGCGCTACGACGCCAGTCAACCGAATTCCCAGGTTGCTCAACTGCCCGTTTGAGTAGCAAACCCACCGTGGGGTAGCTGGAGTGCAAAAGGACCAGTCAGTGGGTGGGCCGGTGGCATGCAGTTATATTTAACCGCGTTGATCAATGTGCTGGATGGATTCAGTGGTTGTGCGATCGCACAAACCGTTACATTCCCAAAACTTACCACCCTACAGACGGAGGGAGAGCGTAAGCAATGCTGCCGCCGCCAGGGCTGCTACGGTGCGAACGTGGTTCCACAGCGTCCAGTTGATCAAATATTTGGCCCAGAGACTGGCTCCCTCGGCACTGTCTGGGTTTACCCTCGCCAGCGCATCGTTGAGCGGTACGTTGAAGGCGATGGTGACGAGAATGGTGCCGAGCAGGTAGAGCAGACTGCCGATGAGCAGATACTTAGCGCCAGGCAATCCCTTGGTGAGCGAAGCAGCGATTAGGCCAAGGCAGCCTGCCGCTGTGCCAAACAACACGCCCATAAACCACGGGTTGATCGCCGTGATGTTGATTGACTGCATGGTGGCGATGCCTTGGGCAGGCGGTTGCTGGCCCAAGGCTTGCATCACAAAGGTAGAAAAGGCAAAGAAGACGCCTGCAACTAGCCCGCAACCCAGAGCGGTGCAGAGTCTGAGGGTGAATCCAGCATCAATAGAGGGCATAGTGGCTCCTGATGGGGAATAGGGTGTGATGGTGACGAAGGCTTGCTCTTTGAAATCACACCCGCTATTTGAGACAAAGGTTTTATCAAGCGGCAACCAGTTCTGCCACCTGGGCCTGGGCCGCCGCAATCGAGGCGGCTAAGCTTTCGCTGCTGTGCTCGTCATTTTCGATATGAACAAAGGTGATATCGGTGATGCCAATGAAGCCAAACGCTACCCGCAGGTAAGGATCTTGATGATTCATGTGGCCGTAACGTTCGCCGGGGCCAAACCCTGACGCTCCCCGAGCGGTGATGACAAACATTTTTTTGCCATGGAGCAGCGGTTTGTAGGGGTCTGCTTCGTTCTCATAGTCGATCGCAAAGGTGCGGCCCAGGCGAACAATTTGGTCGATATAGGCTTTGAAGGTGCTGGGCACGCTGAAGTTGTACATGGGCACGCCAACCACCAAAACATCGGCGGCGATTAGTTCGTCGATGAGCTGGTCACTCACCCGGATCGCCTCCCATAGCTCGGGTGTCCGTTGGTCGTCGGGGGTATAAGCGGCGGCAATCCAGGGCTCATCCACATGGGGTACGGGTTGGCGACCGACATCGCGGTAGGTGACGGTGTCGTTGGGGTGGGTCTGTTGCCAGGCTGCGACAAATTCGCGGGTCATGCGGCGAGAGTGGGAGCGATCGCCCCGCGGGCTTGAGTCAATATGCAAAAGGTGCGCCATAGGGCCTCCAAGTCGGTACCCGTTTAGCCTAGAAAACCTGGTTGGCTGGGCGCTATTTGATTCTTGGGAAGCTGTCAAAATCTTGCGGTGAACTGGTGGTTAACCTAGCAAGCGGTTCATTTTGCGATCGCAACGTTGGGGGTCATCGCTTTTATCTACCGCTATGAGAGTGAGAACTCGCCTATTGTTCCATTCTGCCAGATAGACTTGAGGGGCTGGGCAGACGGGCCTGGCGTCACCTGTCGCCAACAGAGAATTTAGCTATGAACGCAGCTAAAACCAGGCATGCTCAGGGTTTGCAAAACCGCCTAGGGACGGATAGCGCTGAATTCACCTGTCTACCCAAGCTATCAAGTCGGGAATTGGGTTGGGATCATGTTCAGGTGGAGCAGTTCCAGCACCCGCCGGGGGAATGTCGGATCGCCTCAGAAGCGGAGCATACGGTTTGCCTGTCGTTGGCGACCCGTCCGGTACGATTTTTGCAGATCAAAGACGGCAAGACCCACAGCAGCCTCTACGGCAAAGGCGACATCTCCATTACGCCGGCCCAGACGTCGTTTTTTGCCCGTTGGCAGGATGACGATCACTACGTTGAGCTGCGGCTTGACTCCGGCTTTATGGCCACCATCGCCCAAGAATCCCTGGGGCTAAACCCCAACCGCATCGAGCTAATTCCAGAATTTCGCCTGCGCGATGGGCGCTTGGAGGCGATCGCCCTGATGCTGCTCGACGAACTCAACCAGGCAAACCCTGGCGGCAAACTCTACGTCGAGTCGTTAACTAACCTGCTGGCGGTGCATTTGCTGCGGCAGTACGCTGTCGCTAGACCACCATTGCCCATTCACCCCAGCGGATTGCCCCAGCGCCAGCTGTTGCCTGTGTTAGATCACATTCACGAAGCCCTAGATGCCGACCTTAAGCTGGCGGATTTGGCGGCGATCGCAGGTCTCAGCCCCTTCCATTTCAGCCATCAGTTCAAACAGGCGATGGGGATGGCTCCCTACCAGTACGTGCTGCAACAGCGGGTCGAGCGGGCCAAGCAGTTGTTGAAACAAACCAACCACTCTATTGTGGAAATCGCCCTGCTGTGTGGGTTCAACAGCCATAGCCACCTGAGCAAGCAGTTTCGCCAGACCACCGGCACCACCCCCAGCGCCTACCGAGCGATCGTGCAGTAACCGCCCTTCCCGTGACTGACCCCGTGACCAAATTTGTGCTCTACAGCAAGCCCGGCTGCCACCTGTGCGAAGGGCTCGAAGAAAAACTGGCTGCCGCCGCTCACCTGCCCTTTGAGCTAGAAGTGCGCGACATCACTACCCGCGACGACTGGTTTCAGCGCTACCAGTACGAGATTCCGGTGCTGTGCTGCGTACGCGAGGGTGTCTCTGGCCCTCAAGAAATTCCCCTGCCACGTCTGTCGCCCAGGGCACCTCAGGCCAAGGTGGAGCAATTGATACAGACTTATGTGGGTCAGAGTAAGGCAGAATAGGGCAACTTCAATGATGTGAGGAGTTGCTGACATGAAGCTGCGCCAACTGCTTGAGAACCTTCCCGGTAGGCTGATCGAGACTGGGTTTTCGCTGCCGCAGGGGATGGGCGACCCTGACATCAAAGGCATCTGCACCAATTCCCACGCTTGCCAGCCGGGGGATGTGTTCATTGGCATGCCGGGTACGCGGGTCGATGGCGGCGAATTTTGGCCCAGCGCGATGGAGTCTGGGGCAGCAGCGGCGCTGGTGTCTACCCAGGCCTTACAGGCTCGCCCTGCCGAAAGCGATGCTTGCGTGGTGCCCATGACCGATATGGCGGTAGCCTGTGCTGAAGTGGCCGCCCGGTTCTACAACTACCCGGCCCGACAGATGGGGCTGGTGGGGGTGACAGGCACCAACGGCAAGACGACAACGACCCACCTGATTGAGCATTTGTTGAATGCGGCAGAGCAACCCACGGCGCTGTTGGGAACGCTCTACACCCGCTGGCCGGGGCATCAGAAAACCGCTCTCTATACCACGCCCTTTGCGGTCGAGCTTCAGGCTGAGTTGGCCACGGCAAGGGATGCGGACTGTCGCTACGCGGTGTTAGAAGTCAGCTCCCACGCCCTGGCTCAAAAGCGGGTTTGGGGCTGTCCCTTTGAGGTGGCGGTCTTCACCAACCTGACCCAGGACCACCTCGACTACCACCGCGACATGGAGGATTACTTCAACGCTAAGGCGCTGCTGTTTAGCGAGGCCTACCTGGCGGGTCGCGCGGTGGTGAACATCGATACGCCCTACGGAGAGAGACTGGTCGCCCAGCTGCCCCGCGATCGCGTCTGGACCTACAGCACCCAAAATCCTGATGCTGACCTGTATACCGGGGACCTCACCTATCAGGCCAACGGCGTCACAGGCACGCTCAAGACTCCAGCGGGCACCGTGCCCTTTAGCTCGCCGCTGGTGGGGCAGTTTAACCTAGAGAATTTGCTGGCAGCGGTGGGGGCGGCCCTGCACCTGGGCGTGGCCCTCGACACGATCGCAGCCGCTCTGCCGGGCTTTGGCGGCGTGCCGGGGCGCATGGAGCAGGTGAAGATTTCCGAGAGCCAGGACATCAGCGTGATTGTGGACTATGCCCATACACCGGACAGTTTGAAGAACTCCCTTCAGGCGGCGCGGCCGTTTGTACCGGGGCGACTGATCTGTGTGTTTGGCTGCGGAGGCGATCGCGATCGCACTAAGCGCCCCCAGATGGGCCGCATTGCCTATGAGCTGGCCGACGTGGTGGTCGTCACCTCCGACAACCCCCGCACCGAAGACCCCGAGCAGATTTTGCAGGATGTGGTGGCTGGCATCCCGGCGGAGCTAGGGGAAGATCAGGTGGTGGGCGATCGCGCCACCGCCATCCAGTTGGCGATCAACTTGGCCCAGCCGGGGGATGGCATTCTCATCGCGGGCAAGGGGCACGAAGACTATCAGATTCTCGGCACCGAAAAAATTCACTTTGACGATCGCGAGCAGGCCCGCTATTTTCTTGAAAAACGGTATTCAGGCTAACATTTCAGGGGCGACATGGCGGCGTTATGTGAATACACGCAACATTCTCGCCGCCATTTTTAGTGGTTAAAGATACCCTAATAAGTGTTAGTGCTGACCTCGTTTTGGGTAGGCGCTAGCCTGGCCCCGGCCCGTTGGAGCACTATGCAGTCTTACCAAGAACAAGAGGTGTCGCTGCACCGGCTTCTACAGCTGACTGCGGCAGCCCCAGACTATGTCCAGGTAAAACCTAAGGGGTTTAAGGCGATTCTACAATCGACTGTAGAGTTCCTTGAAGCCCACGACATTCAAGCCCACCTGCTGGTAAAGCTGCCAGTGGGCGATCCGTGGAATGAGGATGTGCTGCGCTACGGTCAAGGGCTGGAGCTGCCCTATCGAGTGCTGCGGTTTGCGCGCCCTGATGCAGAGCCCTCGCCCAACTTGGGCAACGAGGTAGTGGTGCCCTTGCCAGAGAGCCACACCTGGCGAGGTGACTACTTTGTGGTGGTGCAATCTGAGTCCTTTGCGGCCATGCTGATCGCCCATCGGCTGCAGCCGCTGTCGGCTACTCCCACAGGGCAGAGTCAACGACTGACCCCTGAGGGCCAACATGACCCCGAGGATGACGAAGAGGCCTCACCGCTCTTAGAAGAAGCGACGGCGGCGCGATCGTCGTATCTATCAGTGTGCTGTTCTATCAATCCTGACCTGGTGGCGACAGTGGTAAGCGCCATTCGCCGCCAGATTGATCAAGGTCTGGGCACCGCCGATGTCGGGCTCGATCTGGCCGCCCTGACCCAGCAGTGGCCCCAGCTGAGACCCACCCATTCACTCACCCCGACCTACCTCACCCTGGTCGATCGCTGGCTCAACTGGCAGCTCAAGCGTCAGGAGCACCTGCGCCAGTCGGCCTCGACCTACCGCCGACAGGCGTTGAATATGTCGAGCCTGTCATCCCAAAACGAGGTGTTAATCAATACTCTCCGCCTCAAGGATGATTTTCTCAACACGGTGGGCCAGGAACTACGCACTCCTCTGACCACCATCAAAACCGCCCTGACCCTGCTTGACTCGCCCCACCTTAAGCCTCCCCAGCGGCAGCGGTATATGGAGATGATTAGCCATGAGTGCGATCGCCAGAGTGCTTTGATTAGCGGCGTTCTCAACCTGCTACAGATGGAGACCAGCGTTAGCCAAGCCCAGCTTGACCCGCTAAATTTGTCGGAAACCGTGCCCCCAGTAGTCAGCACCTATCAGCCCCTGGCTGAAGAAAAGGGCATTATGCTGGCTTACACCATCCCTAGCCAGTTGCCGCCGGTGCTTTGCCCCGACAGCTGGCTGCGACAGGTGATGATTCATCTGCTGAACAACAGCCTGAAATACACCCCCAGCGGCGGTCAGGTTTGGGTGACGGCTTCTAGCACCGCAGACCACGCCGAGATCGAAGTGCGTGATACTGGTATCGGCATTTCGGCTGGCGATCTGCCCCACATTTTTGAGCACTTCTATCGGGGCCGCAACCTGCCG
This sequence comes from Nodosilinea sp. FACHB-141, assembly GCF_014696135.1. Lineage (NCBI taxonomy): Bacteria > Bacillati > Cyanobacteriota > Cyanophyceae > Nodosilineales > Nodosilineaceae > Nodosilinea > Nodosilinea sp. FACHB-141. Next base: position 97,409 of record NZ_JACJPP010000012.1, read on the forward strand.
CCTGCTGAAACCGAGGGGGCCGGTTTGGGGCTATCGATTGTGCAGCAGCTGCTGTTGTACTGTGGCGGCACTGTAGTAACCCGCAGCCAGCCCGGCGAAGGGACAACGATGGTGGTGCGGCTGCCCATTCACCATCGTCGTTCCTGACCGTTAGAATGTGTGCTTTGATCGGCAATTTGTTCTTTGACCTCACCTAAATCTGCGCCGGCTGCCCCGGGCGATCGCTCCGATGCCAAGACGGGGGCGATTTATGCTCTGTTGGCTTACAGCACCTGGGGGCTGCTGCCCATCTACTGGAAGCTGTTGGGCACTGCCTCTGCCGTAGAGGTGCTCAGCCACCGCATGATTTGGTCAGCGGTATTTTTAGTCGGCATTTTGCTGGTGCAGCGGCGGCTGGAGGATTTGCAAACGCTACTGCGATCGCCCCGCAAAGTACTAGTGCTGCTGCTCACCGCCAGTCTGCTGACCTTCAACTGGGGGTTGTATATCTATGGGGTGAATAGCGATCGCGTTGTCGAAGCCAGCCTGGGTTACTACATTAACCCATTGGTGACTGTGCTGCTGGGGTTTATCTTTCTCAAAGAGCGCCTGTACCGAGGTCAACAGGTGGCCGTAGCGCTGGCGGTGGTGGGTGTGGGCTACTTCATTTGGCAGTTGGGCACCGTGCCGTGGATTGCCCTGGCGCTGGCGGTTTCCTTTGCGTTTTACGGCTTGCTCCGCAAGGTAGTGGCGGTGGCCCCGCTGGTGGGCCTGGCAGTCGAAACCCTGCTGATTACCCCCCTGGTGCTGCTAGTTGTGAGCTGGCTCGCGGCCAGCGGCCAGGGGCACTTTGGGGAAGGCCTGCCGATCACTCTGCTGTTTATCGGGGCTGGGGTGGCGACGTCGATGCCACTGCTGTGGTTCAACAAAGCGGCCAAACGGCTGACTTTGGCTACCCTCGGCTTCTTTCAGTACCTGGCTCCGTCGCTATCGCTGCTGCTGGGGGTGTTTGTCTACGACGAGCCGTTCACTCCAGTTCACGTGGTCACCTTTGGCTGTATTTGGACGGCGCTGCTGCTATATTCCGTCACGGCGCTGCGGGCTCGAGGGAGCGATCGCAGCCTATGACGAAAGCTTGCCAACGGTTAGTGCCCTGGCGCCATCTAGGGACAGGGCACAGCGCTGGCACCGATCACTTGGCCGTTGGCGCTGGTTTCCACCACCCAGCCGGTGCTGCCGTCAAAGATAGTCACCTCTAGCCAGGTGCTACCATCGCCAGGTGCCCGGCGCCGGGGCGGATTGGCAGATGTGTAGATTGTGTCTCCAGCGTTGTAGTTGGCCAAGATAGCGGCATTGTTGGTGGTTGTGGCCCTCACCGGCAGCCGCACATTGGCTCGAAAGCAGGCTCGCACCGCTTGCGGTGGGCTGCCGCAGGGGCCTAAAAATGAGGCACTAATCCAGCCCATAGGCTGTACAGACGACAGGCCGTTAAAGTTATTGCCTAAAAAGATCTGGGCGCGGCCTTGGGCCAGCACCCCGGTTAAGCGCACTTGGGTACCCCCTGGCAGGGTGCCCAGGCGATTAGTGACTGGCCCGAGGCTGGTGTTGTCAAACACCTCAGCGGCCTGGTTGAGCTGGCGGCACTGGCGAATTAAACCTTGATTTTCTTGCAGGCCTTGAATGATGGCCCTGGGGATTTGGGCCAGGGCAGTAGGGCTTAAGCCGCAAGCGATCGCCGCCGTTACCAGCACAACGGCTAGGGGTCTCAAGGGTTTCGTCATGGCAGATCTCCTATCCTCAACATAGATTTGCTGCCCAGGCTAGGGTCAGCTTGGGACTGATAGTATCTCGAGAGGTATTTTGATGGGGCGCTAGCGCCAGTTTTCGCGGCGCAGCAGGGGGTTCATAAACTCATTTAGCCCCTCACCCACCAGGGATAGCCCCGTCACCATCAGGGTCAGGGCCAACCCGGGAAATAATGCCGTCCACCAGATGCCCGTAGGCAGTGCATCGAGTGCCTGGCGAATGTCGGCCCCCCACTCGGGTACCTGCTCGGGCAGACCTAATCCCAAAAAGCCCAGACCCCCCAGCACCAGAATGGCGTCGGCGGCGTTGAGGGTAAATAGCACCGGCACGCTTTGAATCACGTTGAGAAACAGATAGCGGGACAGCACTGTCCAGGTCGAAGCCCCCATGGCCTGGGCGGCTTCGATAAATAGCTCGGTCTTAACGCTGACGGTGTGGTTGCGCACCACTCGGTAATATTGAGGAATGTAGGCAATGCTGAGGGCGATCGCGGCATTCACCACTCCTCGACCCACCACAAAGGCCAGGGTGACCGAGAGCAGCAGCCCCGGCAGGGTGTAGATCGTATCCATAAAGAACAGCAAAGCGCGATCGAGCCAGCCGCCCAGGTAGCCGCTGACCATACCCAGAGGCACCCCAATCGCTACGCTGAGCAGCGTGGCCAGCAGCACCACCTGCCAGGCAGCGCGGGTGCCAAATAGCGTGCGCGAAAATACGTCATAACCCTGTCGCGTGGTGCCAAACCAGTGGGCACCCCCAGGGGGCTCGTGGATGGGATTCTGTAGGGCGGTGGTGGGGTCAATCAGCCAGCCCCAGCTCGCCATTAGCGGCGCTAGCAGGGCAATCAGAATGAACGCCAGGGTGATGGCCAAGCCCACCCCCATCAGCACCATAGATACGTTGGTGGCCGGTTTGGCGGCTGGGTTGCGCAGCAGGGGCAATCGCGGAGTGGTAGCCATAGCAGCGCACCGGGCAGTAGTGAATAGGCTCTTATTATGCCAGAGGCAGGGTCAAAGACTGGGGCTAAAGGCGATCGCCCAGTTCACTGGCTGGCATTGTCATAATAAATTTAGCTAGACCTTAGCCTAGTGTCTGGCCAAATTTTGGCAAGCACGGCGAGACCGCGATCGCCCTACCGATCTTTCTGGAGCCCTCATGACCGTCACCAATAGCGCCACTGTTACACCGCAGGTTCTGGAGGCCGCTGCCTCTGGGGCAAAACGTAGTGCTCAGCAAGTAACGGCCGCCCTGCTAGACGCCGAGCGGCAAACCAAGGTAGAGCGGCGGCAGTTTTCCCCCGAGGCGCTGTTGGGCAACTGGCGGCTGCGGTTTACGGCCCCTAAAAAGCCTACCTACAAAGCGGGAAAACCCCAGGGGAGTGGATTTTATATGCCGGGATTGGCGATCGCCTCTCTCTGCTTCAGTCGAGACGACAATGACCAGCTGACGATTCAAAACCAGCTTCAGGTGGGGCCGGTCAAACTGCGGTTTACGGGGCCAGCCAAGTTTTTGCCTAAGAAGAACCTACTGGCCTTTGACTTCGTTCGCCTTCAGGTGTTGGTGGGTAGTTTAACGCTGATCAATCTACCCCTACGCAGCAAAGCCGCTAAAGCAGGCGATTTTGTGGCTACTTCGGTGGCTAAGCTGCCGTTTTTCTCCTTCTTTATGGCCGAGGAAGGCTATGTTGCCGCTCGGGGGCGCAGCGGGGGGCTGGCCCTTTGGGTCAAAAAATAGGGGCGGGGTCAACCCAGCCCCGAAGGGACATGTCTTGAGATGATCAGAGGCCAACGGTAGGGATGCCCCTGCAAAGCCGCTTAGGCTAAGGTTTCGGGGCAGTAGCCCAGGCCCATCACAAACTGACGGCGAAAAGCTTCAATCTCTTCGCGATCGGGCTTGCCGTGGGACACGATCGCTACTTGGTAGCGGCGCATGACATCAATAGGTGACTGCCCAGTTTCTAGGCCCCACAGAGCCATGCGGACTCGAATGCCGGGGTCGTAGGCTACGCCCAGTTCATTCATGTAAGCGCGAAAATCTTCGGCGTCGGGAACGCCAATGTTGTCGTTCATTTTGACGCGGACGACCCACCCATCGATCTGATGGATCACCGTCATAAACTCCAGAGGCAATCTCGGGGTGCCCAGCAGGTGTTCGACTACGCGGAGGGTCAAACTGGCATTGGCGAGATAGTAGGTGTATTCCATCGTTGACCTTTAGGCAGGTGCTAGAGTTCTTATGTCCTTATTGTCTGGGATCAGCTCTCAGGTTGTTAGGGTTAAGTCCCCCTACTCGACCTGGGTGTATCCACCCAACCTGCTAGGCGATGTGCAATAGTTCAAACCTTGCTCCAGAGACGGATCCGAGGGCTCAAAGCCCTTCTGATGAGTATTCCCTGGCGGCCTATCAATATTCTCTCCCACCAGAAATAATTGCTCAAACTCCCGTCACACCAAGGGATTCGTCTCGTTTGCTGGTGGTCGATAGCCCCACTACCCACCGTCATCACCACTTCCGCGACCTACCTACGCTGCTGCAGCCGGGCGACTTACTTGTCCTCAACGACACCCGGGTGATTCCGGCCCGGCTACCTGGGTATAAACCCAGTGGTGCCCAAGTGGAGGTGTTTTTGCTGGAAGACCAGGGCGATAACCAGTGGCTGGCTCTAGTGCGCCCCGGCCGCCGTTTGAAGCCAGGAGCCACAGTGCATTTTGGCCCCAATCCCAACCAGCCTGACCTAATAGCCCAGGTGCTGGCTACCGACCCTGAGACCAACGGTCGCTTGCTGAAGTTTGAGCCCCAGGGAAATGAGTCCCTATTAGACCTGTTTGAGCGGCTGGGGGAAGTCCCCCTACCGCCCTACATCACCGATAGGGCGGCTTCCCCTGAGCAATACCAGACGGTTTATGCTGAGGCTCCGGGGGCGGTGGCGGCTCCGACGGCGGGGCTACACTTTACGCCAGAGTTGTTTGAGCGGCTAGAAGAGAAGGGGGTGGGGCGATCGCACATCACCCTCCACGTCGGCGTGGGCACCTTTCGCCCGGTGGAGGCCGACAACATTCTCGACCACAAAATGCACGGCGAATGGATTGATGTTTCGCCAGAAACCGTAGCGCAGATCAACGCCACCAAAGCCCGAGGCGGGCGCGTGATTGCCGTCGGTACGACGGTGGTGCGTGCCCTAGAAGGGGCTGCCCAAGGCGGCGAGCTGCAACCCTACCAGGGCAAAGTAAACCTGTTTATTTACCCCGGTTACAGGTACCGAGCGATCGATGGGTTGATCACCAACTTTCACCTGCCGGGCTCTAGTCTGCTGATGCTGGTCAGCGCGTTGATAGGCCGAGAGCGATTGCTGGGGCTGTACGAAACCGCTATTCAGCACGACTATCGCTTCTATTCCTTTGGCGATGCCATGCTAGTTTTGCCAGAGGCAGTCCAAGGTGAAAACGTTGAGCGGTAGGGGATTGCTCAGGCTAGTGGCCTGGCGATCGCGCTCAGATACCCTACCCAAGTGGCAACCCTGCCTGTTCTCCGGCAGAGGCTAATAGAACGATGTCTCCTGTTCGCCACACGTTATCTAGCGCGTCTGTGCCTCTGACCTACCGGCAGTGGGGAGACGGAGAACCACTGATGCTGCTCCACGGGCTGGCCGACCACGGGTTAGTGTGGCAGAGCTTGGCCGAAACCTTGAGGACGCGCTATCGCTGTCTGGCTCCCGACCTACGCGGTCATGGCGACAGCGGCAAGCCCGACAATGTTGCCGTTTACGATGCGCTTGAACTGGTTGACGATTTAGAAGCTCTGGCGATCGCCTGTCACGCTGAGCAGCTCACCGTCGTGGCCCATTCTTGGGCCGCCAAACTAGCGCTGCTGTGGGCCAAGCGGCAACCCCAGCGCGTTCGTCTTTTGGTACTGGTGGATCCGTTTTTTGTGAATCAGCTGCCAAGGTGGTTGCAGCCCACGTTCCCCTTGTTCTATCGCACTCTGCCCTTTTTGAAGGTGATGGGGCCATTTGAGAGCTGTGAGGCAGCAGAATCTGTTGCTCGCACCCTGAAGCAGTACCGGGGCTGGAGCCCCCTGCAAGCGGCAGTGTTTAAGGCCGGCATAGAGCAGAAGCCTGATGGCCGCTGGGGGAGCAAGTTTGCGATCGCTGCCCGCAACGGCGTGTTTCGCGACACTCTGCATCGGGCAGGGTTCACCACAGAGCTGGCGGTGCCGACCCTGTTGCTGCTGCCCCAAGCCGGGCTCAACCGCAAGGCCTGGCAGCTCAAACCCTACTGCACCCACCTACCCAATCTGAAAATACAGACCATCCCTGGCAACCACTAGCCTCACCTGGTGGAACCTGAGGGGTTTAATCAAAGCGTGGCCGACTACCTGGGACGGTGATTGGGGACGGGAGTATATGGTTTAAGGCAGCGTTCTGATCCCTGAACCCTATACCTTGTACCCTGAACCTTAATTCCAACCCATCACAAATCAATCGTGAATAGAGCCATCGGGCATGATCGCCCCGGTGAGAATGGCGCCGGTGAGCTTGACCATGGTGCGACCCCCAACTGCCACCTTTGCGCCGCTGAGGTCGGCCCCGCTGAGGTCGGCCCCGCTAAAGTCAGCCCCAATCAAGTCGGCCTCGCGCAGGTTGGCGTGGCTGAGGTCGGCCTGAAGCAGGTTGGCGCGAAACAGCTTGGCCTTGCTGAGGTTGGCCCGATTGAGGTTGACCTTGTGCAAAAAGGCATCGCTAAGGTCGGCTCCGCTGAGGTTGGCCTCGCTGAGGTTGCGTCCCCCGAAGTCTTTTTCGCGCAGGTTGGCCCCGCTCATGTCGGTGCCACTGAGGTCGGGGCTTTGGCGCGATCGCGCGGCTCCGCTACGGGTGTGGGCGTTGTAGCTGTTGTAGGAGTCGTTGGCGGGTTTGGAGCTGGCCTGGCTGCTGGGGGGAGAGCTAGGTGCTTTGCCGTTGGTAGAGCTGGCCTTGCTCTGGGTGTCCGAACTGCCTTTGGCGCTGGCGGTATCGCCCCCTACCCCCGCCGCTGCATCGCGCCGCTGGCGGTAGGTTTGCGACTGGCCGGTGCTAGAGCTTGAGGAAGAGGTGCCGTTGCCGGAGGTGCTGGAATTTGAAGAGGGCCCACCGTTAGATGTGCTAGAGCCTGAGGATGGGTTGCCGTCGCTCTGGCTGGCCCCGTAGTAGCTGCTGCCGTAGGTGCTGCGCTGATAGCGGTAATAGCGATTGTGGGAGCCCGATCGCTGCTCCTCTTCGCTGTCGTCATCTCGGGACTGGGCACTGCCGTAGCCCTTGCTACTATAGCCGTTGCTGTAGGACGAGCGATAGTCGCTGGTGCCGTAGCCGCTGGCGGACGAGGGGCGATAGCCGCTGGCGGTGCCATAGCGACTGCTGGCCGAGCTGGCGCTGCTGCGACTGTTGCGGTTGTGCGATCGCAGCAAATCTCGAGCGTGGTTCAGCGCTTTAATCTTGTCTTGGGCCTTTTGATACAGTCGCTCGTTGTCTTGGGGAATGCGATCGGGGTGCCAGACAAACACTAGATCTTTATACGCCTGGTTGACATCCTCGATCGAGGCACCGGGCTCTAGCTCCAAAAGTCTATAGGCGTTGTCCAGCTCTCGCATGTAGAGACAATCTCGCGCTTAGGGTGTTAAGGCCAGTGCTCAACTCATAACATTTTAGGCGGGTTCCCGCCGCTAGCGTAAGACCTGGGCCGTTATCTACTGGTTTGCTTAACGGGTTTGAACCTAAATCCCTTGATTCTTCGAAAGAATTTGGGGGATCGACGCAGCTTAATATACATACATTAAGTTCAGTGCGTCTTCCAGCATGTTGCTTTCAGCATGTTCTAGGCGGCTGGTTAGCAGGAAGGAGAGGGCAATGCGTGTACTGGTCATGGGTGGCACCCGGTTTATTGGGGTGTATCTAACCAAACTGTTGATTGAGCAGGGCCACGAGGTGGTGTTGTTTAACCGGGGCAACCATCCCGCGCCGGTGGAGGGGGTGCCGACCATTGTGGGCGATCGCACCGACCCAAACAACCTCAAAACCCAGCTGGCGGGCGAAACCTTTGACGCCATCTTCGACAACAACGGGCGCGAGCTGAGCGATACCCAGCCGCTGGTAGAACTGTTTGGCGACAAGCTTCAGCACTTTGTCTACGTCAGCTCTGCTGGAGTCTATCTCAAGTCTGACCAAATGCCCCACATTGAAGGCGATGCGGTGGATCCTAAGAGCCGCCACAAGGGCAAGTTTGAAACCGAAGCCTACCTGCAAGCCCAAGGGGTGCCCTTTACCTCGGTGCGCCCGGTCTACATCTATGGTCCACAGAACTACAACCCCTTAGAGGCCTGGTTCTTTGATCGGGTGGTGCGCGATCGCCCCATTCCCATCCCCGGCAACGGCATGCACCTCACCCAATTGGGCCACGTGCAAGACCTGGCGGCAGCAATGGCGGCAGTGCTGGGCAACGAGACGGCGATCGGCCAAATCTACAACATCTCCGGCGAAAAAGCCGTTACCTTCGACGGTTTAGCCCGCGCCTGTGCGCTGGCAGCTGGCAAGGATGCCGACGCCCTCAAGATTGTCCACTACGACCCCAAAGCCTTTGACTTTGGCAAAGCCAAGGCTTTCCCCATGCGGGTGCAGCACTTCTTTACTGCCATTGATAAGGCTCAGGCAGAACTGGGTTGGGCACCCACCTACGACCTAGTTGCGGGTCTAAAAGATTCGTTCCAGAACGACTATCTTGCCTCTGGCGCAGACAAAATTGAGGTCGATTTTGCCCTAGACGACAAAATTCTAGCGGCGTAAAAGCCCTCGCAATGAGTGGGCAGGGTGGGCATAGCCCACCCTATGTCTGAGTAATCATGGCGGGGTGGCTATCTCCCGTGCTATGACCACCAGCAATGATCACCTCGAAGCTTTGATCGAAAAGAATGCCGCAGCGATTGACAAGTGACTGATGATATCGGGCGGTTGAACGGGCAGCTGGATACCTATAAAACCGGTATGCGTTGGGTGGTGCAACTCGCCTTTGCGCTACTGATTTCGGCCACGGTGGCCTTGATTATCGATGCGGCGGCATTTTTGGTAAAGCTGTTGTTGCCGAGCTGAGAGTGGTTGTTGTGGCGATCGCAACCCAAGGCTTTACTCAATTTGATAGATAGTGTCAAAGTCTCTTCATCAGTAGAACTCTTAGCTCCTATTAATTGCCTAACTTCCCCAGACAGTGATCTCTTGACTACAATGGAAAGATTGAGAAGATTTTCTCATTGATGATCTGGGCGTCTAGCAATGTGTGGCTTCCAGGTCTACTGAACCATTCATCTGCCTAAAAGGCCCAATCTATGCCACTGCCTGTTGTTGCGGTTATCGGACGCCCAAATGTGGGCAAATCTACCTTAGTGAACCGCCTGGCCGGGGCTCAAGACGCCATTGTCTACGACCAGCCAGGAGTGACGCGCGATCGCACCTACCAGCCTGCCTTTTGGCGCGATCGCGACTACCTGGTGGTTGATACCGGCGGCCTAGTATTTGACGACGACACCGAATTTTTACCATACATTCGCGAACAGGCCCAACTCGCTCTTACTGAAGCTAGCGCTGCGGTGTTTGTCGTCGATGGGAAAGTTGGCCCTACCGAGTCAGATCGTGAAATTGCCTCCTGGCTGCGGCAGCAGTCGGTGCCGGTGCTGCTGGCAGTCAACAAATGCGAATCGCTGGATAACGGCTTAGTGCAGGCGGCGCAGTTTTGGGAACTGGGGCTGGGTGAGCCCTACGCCGTCTCCGGCATCCACGGCAACGGCACGGGGGAACTGCTGGATGCCCTAGTAGAGTTCCTACCCGAAACCGTAGAAGAAGCGGCCGAAGAGGAAGTCAAAGTCGCCATTGTGGGGCGGCCCAACGTAGGCAAATCGAGCCTGCTGAACGCTTTTGTGGGGGAAACTCGCGCCATTGTTAGCCCGATCTCGGGGACGACTAGGGATGCGATCGACATGCAGGTGCAGCACGGCGACAAAATCTATCGCCTGATCGACACCGCCGGCATTCGCAAGAAAAAGAGTGTGGAATACGGGCCAGAGTTTTTTGGTATTAACCGCGCCTTCAAGGCCATTCGCCGCGCCGATGTGGTGCTGCTGGTGATTGACGCCCTCGACGGCGTTACCGAGCAAGACCAAAAGCTGGCGGGCCGCATTGAAGAAGACGGCCGCGCCTGCATCATCGTCGTCAACAAGTGGGATGCGGTGGAAAAAGACAGCCATACCATCTACGATTTTGACCACCAAATCTCTGCTCGCCTCAACTTTCTCGATTGGGCCAAGCGCATCTTTGTCAGCGCCAAGACTGGCCAGCGGGTGCCCAAAATTCTAGAACTGGTGGATCACGCGGTGGAGCAGCACCGTCGTCGGGTCAGCACCTCAGTCGTTAACGAAGTGCTGGAAGATGCGGTGAAATGGCACACGCCGCCCACCACCCGCCAGGGTCGCCAAGGCCGCATCTACTACGGCACTCAGGTCACCGTGCGGCCACCGTCCTTCACCCTGTTTGTCAATGATCCCCACCTTCTGAAGGACAACTACCGTCGCTACGTGGAGCGGCAGTTCCGCGAGAACCTGGGTTTTGAGGGCACGCCGATTCGTATCTTCTGGCGGGGCAAGGCGATGCGTGACTTAGAGCGCAACAACCCCAACCGAGCGACGAAGGTGAAGTGAAGTTTGGATTTAGGATTAGTTAGGCGTGTTGGTTAAAATCTTTGCGACTTGAGTTCACAAGCTTTCTCTGACGAGATAGCCGCAACCCAAAACCGCAAATTCAAAATCCGAAATCGGTAAAGGTAGTCAGAGACCAACCCACAACTCCATGGATCTTCTTCGCTCTCTTCCCATTGGCCTTTATCTGGAGCAGCCGGTAACCTGGCTGCACCGGCTTGATCCTAGGGTCAAGATGGCCTGGCTGATGAGCATTTTGGTGACGCCCATTTTGGCCAATGCCTACTGGCGATTTGGGCTGGTGGCGCTGCTAGTGCTGCTGACCCTGGTGGCGCTAATTCCGCTGCGGGTGTGGCGACAGCAGATGGGCTGGCTGGTGGCGCTCAGCGGCATCGTGATGTTGCTGACCTTTGTGATGCCCGACGGGCTTCAGGTGGCGCAGACGCCTCGGCTGCCTACTCCAGCTGACATGGTTACCCTGGAAAATCCGCCGGAGGTGCTGCCAGAGTTACCTCAGCCCACGTCGTATCGCTATGTGATGTTTGACTGGGGGCCGATCAACGTAACGCGGCGATCGCTCGATCTGGGCATTCGCATTGGCACCCTGCTGTTCACGCTGATCTACGGCACCAACCTTTACCTGCTCACTACTGCGCCCGAAGAAATCACCGTAGCCCTAGAGGCGTTGATGGCCCCGCTGCGCTGGTTTCGCCTGCCGGTGACGGAGATTGCCCTTACGGTGACGCTCTCCCTGCGGTTCATTCCCCTGGTGCTGGAGGAAGTGCAGAATTTAGTGCGATCGGTGCAGACCCGCGCCATCAACTGGAAGAAGCTGGGCTTTCGCGGCTCGGCCCAGGTGTGGCTATCGGTGATGGAACGCCTGCTGCAAAATCTGCTGCTGCGGGCTGAACAGATTGCAGCAGCGATGGAGGTGCGCGGCTTCACCAGCCCCAATGAGCACCGAGTGCGCTGGTACCAGATGGTGCTCCGGTCGTGGGACTGGTTTGCCCTGGGGCTGCTGGTGGTGTTTTGGTGGGCGCGGTGGGTCTGGGGAGGCGAGATTTGAACTGGTGGGTGCGATCGCAGCCCCTAGCGCACCGCACCGGCAGCGACATCTTCCAGGCCCTCTATGGCGATCTGTTGCGGCAGCCCCCTACCTCTGCCACCCTGGTTGCCCTGCTAGAGAGTCCTTACCCTTTAACCGCTGCGGCCCAGCCCCACGCTCTTCACAGCCGCTACTCCATCTGTGCTGGGCCACCTTGCCCCACCGGAGCGCCCCAGGTATGGACGCCAGCGGTGGGAAGCATTCTGCCCATGCTGAGCGAACGTCTAGCCGAGGGAGCACAGCTCCAGCTCTTAGGTGATGAAGCTGAGACTGCCGAGCAAACGCTGCCGTTTACGGGGGGCTGGCTAGGTTGGCTAGGCTACGATCTGGCGTGGGAAATCGAGCGGCTGCCCACAGTAAATAGTGATCTCTTACCCTTTCCGGTAGCTCTGTGGTACGAGCCAGCTACCTTTGCCGTCCTCGACCACCAGAATCAGCGCCTGTGGCTAGCGGCCCCCTCTCCCATAGGGCTAGATGCTATGGAGAAGCAGTTAGAACTGCCTGCCCCAGAGACCTGCTCTGCCCTGCCAGAGGGCGATCCCCGTTCTGTGACCCTGGGCATGGCGGCGGCAGAATACCAGCAGGCCGTCCTTCGGGCGAAGCAGCATATTCAAGCGGGGGATGTGTTTCAGGTCAATCTTTCCCTCCGCTTTTCGACGGTCACCACGGCCCACAGCTGGGCTCTATACCGCCAGCTGCACCGCATCAACCCGTCGCCCTTTGCCTGCTACTGGCGCACTCCCTGGGGCGATGTAATTAGCTGCTCGCCTGAGCGGCTGGTGAAACTGCAGGATGGTATTGCTCAGACTCGCCCCATCGCCGGTACCCGGCCTCGGGGATCATCCCCAGAACAGGATGCAGAGCTGGCCCAAACCTTGCTCAGCAACCCCAAAGAGCGAGCCGAACACATTATGCTGGTGGATTTGGAGCGCAACGACCTGGGGCGGGTGTGCCAGTGGGGCACTGTGCAGGTGGATGAGCTGCTGACGGTAGAATACTACAGTCATGTCATGCATCTGGTAAGCAACGTGGTGGGGAAGCTCGGCAGCGATTCTCGCTTCGGGAAGCTGCGCCAACAGACCGCCATCGACTTGATCCGCGCCGTCTTTCCTGGTGGCACCATCACCGGCTGCCCCAAGGTGCGCTGCATGGAAATTATCGAAACCCTAGAGCCCGTCCGTCGCAGCTTGTTCTACGGCTCCTGTGGCTATCTCGATCGCCGCGGCCACCTCGACCTAAATATTCTGATCCGCACGCTATTGTTTGGGCATACTGATAGCTTATCGACGGCATCTACTGTGTGGGGGCAAGTCGGCGCTGGCATCGTGGCCGACAGCGATCCCGCGAAAGAGTGGCAAGAATCACTGCAAAAAGCCAGGGCACAACTGCTGGCATTGGGGTTGGGGTAGTTTCGCCATTCCCCGTGAATAACGGTTGATCTGCTTGAGAATGCATGCAGACAGCGCACCAGGTTCTAGAATGCATGTGGCGAATTGAACAGACACAACCATCGTCCTACCGTAAGGAAGAGCCTCTCTCATACCTGAATGAGCACAGAAACCTATCTAAATCACCCAAATTTTGGCCTGCTCTTTAGAGTGTGTATAGTAGACGACGGTCAAGAACTGTACGCTACGCTATATGCCCAGCGGTTGTTTTTTTTGGTCACCAATTCCCCCGCTGAGGGGTTGGTGTTTCAACCCCTAGGTCGGAGTAACGCTCGTATGATGCTAGAAAGTCGCCTGCGTATTTTGCGGCGGGCAGGTCAGCAAGCCGACTTTGATCGCCTTCAGCACACCTACAAGCAAACTTTTCAATGACCGCTGCCCCCGGTGCTCTACCTGAGCAATTTGATCGGATTCAGCAAAGCATTCCCCCCACGGTAACCCTGATTGCGGTCACTAAGTTTTTGCCGGTAGAAACAATCCGCTCTGCCTACGACAGAGGAATCCGCCATTTTGGCGAGAGCCGGGTGCAGGAGGCGATCGCCAAACAAGCCGACCTCAGCGACCTGCCCGACATCACCTGGCACCTGATCGGTCGCCTGCAAACCAACAAAGCTCGCAAAGCCGTCGAACACTTCGACTGGATTCACTCAGTAGACAGCCTGAATCTAGCCCAGCGGCTCGATCAAGCGGCTCAAGAATTGGAGAAAGTGCCCCAGTGTTGCCTTCAGGTCAAGCTGGTACCCGACCCGCCTAAGGCTGGCCTTGATGCCGCCGAACTGCCTGGGCTACTGCCCCAGTTTGATCAGCTCGCCCACCTCAAAGTTCGCGGGCTGATGACCATTCCTCCCCAGGGCTCGAGCGAAGCTACGGCACGAGAGGTGTTTGCGAGGGCCAAATCCTTGGCTGACACTATCAACCAAACCAGTTTTAACCGATTGCATATCGACCAACTTTCTATGGGCATGTCAGGGGATTATGAGGCTGCGATCGCCTGTGGAGCTACTATGGTCCGCCTAGGCACCATACTGTTTGGCTCTCGACCGCCATCTCCCCAAATTAGCTAGGACAGGATCCGGCTATTTTCGCCCTGGGTTCCTAACTTGAACCGGGAGCAGAGACAGCGGTAGGGTAACGGGTTGGGGCGATCGCTAGCGGCCACTGATACCGGTTATTCTTCCAGTCAAAAATCTGTGTTCTGACGCACAACTGAAACGAGATTGAGAAAACCTTAACTAATTGTGAATCGGCTTTTCCTTTTTTTGATTTCGTGTATACTGTGGACTCAATATTCTATGTACAGGATATTAAGGCAAAACCCTAAGTCTTCCCTAGCTCAGAGAGAAGCGTCACTGATAGTGTTGTTTTTATCGCTGGGTTTTTAAGATTAGGTTTAGGCAGTCAGCAACCCTTCTAAAGGGCCTGGCTAACCCATAACCCCAGGCTAGCCCCACTAATTTTCAAAACAGCCGTTGCAAATGGAAAATTGGCGCTATCATGGCCCTCGGATAACCGGAGCATGATGTGCCCCATTGGTCGAAGGCCACGGGGTTGGTCTACCAGAGTGATAGTCATCGTGGAGTGTAAGTTGTGAGCAACATGTTTTCTAAACTGCGGGACTTCGTTGGCCTCAACGACCCAGCAGATTACGATTACGAATACGAAGAAATGGATGGAGAGGAGTACCAGAACCTCTACCAAGAAGAGAACACCCAGCCCATTGTGCAGCAGCCCCAGCCCGAAGAAATTCGCCGGAGCCGCCCCCGCCGCGAACGAATGATGCCCACTGATGCAGGAATGACCCCAATGGCCAGCAACGTAATTGGTATGCCCGGTGCCATGAACGGCACCTCCGAAGTGGTGGTGATGGAACCCCGCTCCTTTGAGGAAATGCCCCAGGCCATTCAGGCCCTGCGGGAGCGGAAATCGGTTGTCCTCAACCTCACCATTATGGATCCTGATCAGGCTCAGCGCGCCGTTGACTTCGTGGCAGGCGGCACCTATGCCATCGACGGGCACCAAGAGCGCATTGGCGAAAGCATCTTCCTGTTTACGCCCAACTGCGTGCAGGTGAGCACCCCCACCGAATATGAAGAAGAAGTCTTCATGGGTCAGCCTCAAGGTATGCCCATGCCTGGCCAAATGCCCCCCGCTCCAGCCTGGGGTGCCGAGGCTATGGCCCGCATGGCCTAGCGTTATCCACGCTTAAGTAACACGTGACTATCACTGCCCCCGGTCTAGTGCCGGGGGCTACCTTAGGTTATTGTCTTCACTAGCGATCGCAAATAATCGAGTCGTCGGTGAGGATGGTTATGCCTGAGGCAACATTTGGGGTTATCGGTGGCGGGATGATGGGAGAAGCTCTCATCGCCCGCCTTCTTGATCAAGGGATTTTTGAGCCTGGGGCGGTAGTGGTGAGCGACCCCCAGGCAGCGCGACGAGAGGTCTTGCACCACACCTACGGTGTGCAGACTACTAGCGATAACCAGGCGGTTGTCGATGCGGCTGAAACAGTTTTGCTAGCAATTAAGCCCCAGATGCTGTCGGCGGTAGCGGCAGATTTAGAAACCCCAGCGCGCGAGCAACCGCCGCTGCTGCTGTCTATCCTGGCCGGGGTGCCCCTGGCTCGGCTAGAAAAAGAGTTCTCGGGCTGGGCAGTGGTGCGAGCGATGCCAAATACTCCCGCTACGGTGGGGGCCGGGGTAACGGCCCTGGCCGTCGGAGAGACTGTAAGCGCTACCCAACGAGAACAAGCTCGCGCTATTTTTGCCAGTGTGGGCACCGTAGTCGAGGTGCCCGAATCGCAGATGGATGCGGTGACCGCGCTCTCAGGGTCTGGGCCAGGCTACATTGCGCTGGTGGTAGAGGCCCTGGCCGACGGCGGCGTGGCGGTGGGGCTGCCTCGGGCAACGGCACTGGAGCTGGCGATCGCCACCGTACGCGGCACTGGTGAGCTGCTACACCAGGGCGACCTCCATCCCGCTGTGCTCAAAGACCGGGTTACCAGCCCCGGCGGCACAACCATTGCAGGAATTGCGGCCCTAGAGGCAGGTGGGCTGCGATCGGCCCTGATCGAAGCAGTGCGATCGGCCTATGTGCGGTCTAAGGAACTAGGGCAGTCCTGATTAACCTTCAGACGATGCAGACATACAATTGAAGTGTTTGGGAGCGTATATAGCCACGATGCCCACGTTACTTCGCGTTGTCCCTACCGTTTCTTCTGTTACGCGGGCGAGCGCGATGAGCCAGCCCACGTTCATATTGAGCGTGACAGTAGTGAGGCCAAATTTTGGCTGACTCCAGTCAGGCTTCAGTTCAACAAGGGGTTTTCGTCTAACGAGATAAATTGCCTTCAAGCGTTGACCAAGGACAATCAGCAGCAGTTATTGGAGGCTTGGCATGACTTCTTCAATGGTTGAAATCCTCAACATCCCTGAGATTAAACAGGTTTCCATTTCTGCCGACCTGCTCACGGTTGATCTATCTGATGGGCGCGTTATCGCTGTACCGCTGGCCTGGTACCCTCGACTGCTCCACGGCACCTCGGCAGAACGTGACAACTGGCAAGTAATGGGTAGTCAAGCAGGTATCCACTGGCCAGAACTTGATGGAGACATTAGCTTGAAGAATATTTTGCTGGGGCAACCTTCGGCAGAAAGTCAAACCTCGCTGCAACGGTGGCTCGAAAACCGAACTCCTCAAGCACGAAGCTCGCAGCACGCCTAGTGCTGAAGTGTGGCTGAGGAAAGAGTATTCTTGCCACGAACGCTAAACGCTCAGCAATGCACTATCTCGGAGATTTTCTATGAACCCATTGCCACTTCATTGACGGTCTGCAGGGCGCGAAGCGGGCTGATCCCAGCTCGAGCGGCAACCTGCTCCGCCAAATACTCCGCGTCGCGGGCAATGCCGGAGAACCGGGCAGAACCCCAGGTGTAGAGCCACGGCAGGCCAAGGAAATATAGCCCCGGCACGGTAGTAACTCCTCGGCGGTGGCCAGGATAGCCCTGACCGTCAAACACGGGTAGCTCGATCCAGCGAAAGTCGAGACCGTAGCCGATGCACCAAATCACCGAGGTGATGTTGGCCTCCCGATAGTCGATTTCGGTATCAACAATCTCCGGTTCCCACACCGGTTGATAGGGCGGGTCTATGGGCGCGTCAATGCCGTTCTTCTCAAGGTAGGTGTCGATGGTGCGCTTGATGCTTTCGGCGACGGCATCGGCTTTGTCGAGATTTTCCTTCAGGTCGTCGCTAAAGGTGAGCTGGGTGCCCTGAATATCTGTAAGTCGCCCATGCAGCCCCATGCCCTGTAAGGCAAAGTGGCGCAGGTCAATTTCGCGCCCGCCGCCGCGCCCGGTGACGTAATGGTTGGTCTTGTAGCGCACGGTCTCTTTTTGCGGGTGGTCGTCGATCGCCAGGTCGTAGTAGCCCATTTGGTCGAGCCATTCCACCACGTCTTTGCCTCGGTAGCGGCGGGGCGATCGCGGCGCACCCCCCACGCATAGATGTACCTTGCGGCCTGCCAGATGCAGGTCTTCGGCAATCTGACAGCCCGACTGCCCGGTGCCCACTACCAGCACAGCTCCCTCAGGCAACGACTCAGGGTTGCGATATTCTGCCGAGTGCAGTTGGACAATATCGGGTGCCAAACGCTCCGCTAGTCGGGGAATTTTGGGTGTGTGGTAGCCGCCTGTGGCTACCACTACCTGATCAGCAGTAAAGATGCCCTGGTTGGTCACCACTTCAAAACCGACGCCCTCGGGCTGGCGCACCCGTTCTACCTTAATCCCTGTTTTGAGCGGCAGGTCGAAGTGGTTGGCGTAGCGCTCGATGTACTCAACAATGGCGTCGCGGCCCATGAAGCCCTCGGGATCGTCGCCAGGGTAGGGAAAGCCAGGCAGTTGGCACTGCCAGTTAGGAGTGACCAAGCAGAACGAATCCCACCGCTTGGTGCGCCAGGAGTGGGCAACCTGGTGCTGTTCAAAAATGATGTGGTCGATGCCTAAGCGACTTAAGCAGTAGCTAATCGACAGCCCTGCCTGGCCGCCGCCAATCACAATTACGCCGTAGTGCATAGTCATACCGCAGGTCCTGCAAGTGGTGTGGGATGGGTCGTTCTTTTTCGTACCCTAGGCCGTTGCTCAGGGGATGCTTGTAACCCCGGCTACCGAAAGTCTTGATCTAGCGCTAGTGGCAGGGAGGGTAGGTGCGATCGCCCTGACCTTCCCTCGTTGAGCGTGAATTTGACCAGCCTACCTATCGAAAGTGATAGGGGTATCCCCGAGCCCAAACCCCCAAACTAGCGATTTGCCCCCGCGCCCCTGTTGATTAGGTCAGACCACCAAAGTTTGTAGTTGCTGATACGGGAGCCTCCTGCGATCGCCCGTAAGGTGCTGAGACATGCAGCCAGACATCCGGCGCTGCCAGCAACTTTGCAAGGAACTGAATTTATGCCTGAAGTAACTTTGCCAGCCCACCAAGCTGGGGATTTTTTGGTTGACTACGAAGAGAAAGTATTTCCCGATGTGCAGGCCGAACCCGGCGAAAAAGCCCTGATCACCTTCCACACGGTGGCCTTTGAAGGATCCATCGGTCTGGTGAACCTGCTTCAAGCCACTCGCTTAATCCGTAAGGGCTTTGAGACCACGGTACTGCTCTACGGCCCTGGCGTCACCCTAGGTGTGCAGCGCGGCTTCCCCAAGCTGGGCGATGAAGCATTCCCCGGCCACATGGCGATGAACAACCAACTCGTCAAGGTGATGGAGCTGGGCGGTAAGGTCTACGCCTGCCGCTTTGCCCTCCAGGCCCTCTACGGCCATGGTGAGCCTTCTCTGATCCCCGGCATTCGCCCCATCAACCCCCTCGACGTGCTCGACCTCGTGCTAATGCACCGCAAAGAAGGTGCCTTCATTCTCGACACCTGGACCATGTAGAGACTCGTCAGCCTGCGTAGGGTGGGCAGTGCCCACCACCCCTCCTCCCACCCCCAAATCCATGGATTACACCAAAACCATTCGAGCTGCTGCTGCGCAGATTAGCCCTGTGCTGTTTAGCTGCGACGGCACCACCGAGAAGGTGCTGGAGACGATCGCCCAGGCGGCCCAGGCCGGGGTGAAGCTAATCGTCTTTCCAGAAACCTTTATTCCCTACTACCCCTACTTCTCGTTTGTGCAGCCGCCCGTTCTCATGGGTAAAGAGCACATGCGGCTGTACGAGGAGGCCGTGGTAGTGCCGGGACCGGTGACCGATGCGGTGGGCCGGGCGGCGCGCTCCTACGGCATGGTGGTGGTGCTGGGGGTGAACGAGCGGGAGGCTGGCTCGATTTACAACACCCAGCTAATCTTTGACGCTGACGGCACCCTGGTGCTGAAACGGCGCAAAATCACCCCCACTTACCATGAACGCATGGTCTGGGGGCAAGGGGATGGGGCCGGGCTGAAGGTGGTGGAAACAGCGGTGGGGCGCGTCGGGGCGCTGGCCTGCTGGGAGCACTACAACCCTCTCGCCCGCTATGCGCTGATGACTCAGAACGAGCAGGTTCACTGCGGTCAGTTTCCGGGGTCGATGGTGGGGCAGATTTTTGGCGACCAAATGGAGGTCACCATGCGCCATCACGCTCTAGAGTCGGGCTGCTTTGTGGTCAACGCCACCGGCTGGCTCACGCCAGAGCAAAAGCAGCAGATTACTGCTGATGAGGGGATGCAGCGAGTGCTGTCGGGGGGGTGCTACACCGCCATTATTAGCCCCGAGGGAGTGCCCCTGACAGAGCCGATTAGCGAGGGGGAGGGGCTGGCGATCGCCGATCTCGACTTCTCCCTAATCACCAAACGCAAGCGCATGATGGACTCGGTAGGGCACTATGCCCGCCCCGACCTGCTGCGCCTGCGGTTAAATGCTGAACCCTGGTCTGTGGTAGAAACGCCCGCCCAAGCGGCCCAAATTTCCTCCGGCATGAACGGAGCCTCGCAGACTGCCCCAGCGTTAGTAGACGAAGCAGCCGTTGGCCTACCCCCCAACAGCCTTGGTCTGCCAACCTCCTAGGTCAAAGTTTTCGTAGCTCAATAGGTATGTGTGTGCTCGCTATCCAGTCGTTAGCGGCAGTGATTGACGCAGGTTTTTATCGGGTATTGAATATCAGGCCATGAACAAGCAGCGGTTAATTACAGAGTTACAAACCCACGGGCTGCGGCTGGTGGAATCCACCCCTGGAGCAGCGGGGCGGCGAGGCGGGGCAGGCCCCTCTGACCACCGCGCCATCACCATCGACGGCACTACCGTCATGGTGCCGGTCTACAACGATAGCGCCGCCCACTCTCCTTACACCCTCAGAGCTACCGCCGCCAGCCCCCTGCATATAGAGGCCTCGGGAGAAGCCATCACCCCCATCGACGTGCCCAATGCCCCCAGATTCTACGGTCTGACCACCGCCGATGGTATTCCCTACTCGAAGATTGCCCTTCTCCACGGGCGCGATGTGCTGGCTACCACGGTGCAGCAGACCTGCATGCGCTATCGCGACCCGGCCACAGCCTGCCAATTCTGCGCCATCGAAAAGTCCTTAGACGCGGGTCGCACCATTGCCCGCAAAACGCCGCAACAACTGGCGGAGGTAGCCGAAGCCGCCGTGCGGCTAGATGGGATAACCAACATGATCATGACGACGGGGACGCCGAATACGAGCGATCGCGGTGCTGCCTACTTGACCGAATGTGCCACCGCCATTCGCCAGCGGGTACCCAACCTGCCCATTCAGGCCCAGTGTGAGCCCCCTGACGACTTCGCCTGGTTTGAGCGCATGAAGGCGGCAGGCGTCGACAGCCTGGGCATGCACCTTGAAGCGGTGGATCCTGACGTGCGAGCCAGAATTATGCCCGGCAAGGCGGAGGTTCCTCTCATCGTCTACTTTGCGGCCTTTGAGGCGGCGGTGAACGTGTTTGGTTGGGGCCAGGTGAGCACCTACCTGCTGGCGGGTCTGGGCGACAGCTTAGAAACCCTGGTGGAAGCGAGCGATCGCCTCATCCAGCTCGGCGTGTACCCCTTCGTGGTGCCCTTTGTGCCCATCGGCGAAACGCCACTGGCCCATCATCCTTCCCCCAGCAGCGAGTTTATGTTCACGCTCTACCAGCGGGTGGGGGCGCTGCTGAAGCAGTCGGGCATGGCCTCGGCAGATATAAAGGCAGGCTGCGCTAAATGCGGCGCTTGTTCGGCTCTGTCTACGTTTGAGGGTTAATCACTATGGCTCTCCATCGCTACAGCTTTGAACTAGCGACGTCGCCCTACGATCTAGAAGGCTATTTTGCCCTGCGTCAGGCCATTTTCTGCGAAGAACAGGGGCTGTTTGACCACGACGACGCCGACAGCTTGGATGGCGTCGCCTACCCCATCGTCGCCATTGACCACGAAGCCCTCCCAGAAAACCGCGTCGTAGGCGTGGTGCGCATTTACGAAAAATCGCCCCGGCTCTGGTACGGCGGACGCCTGGGGGTTCATCCCAACTATCGCCGGGTGGGGCGCATCGGCAAAGGACTGATTCACAAAGCAGTGACGACGGCCAATACCTGGGGCTGCGATCGCTTCCTCGCCACCGTTCAAGAGCAAAACGTCCGCTTCTTTCAGCGCCTCCACTGGGACTCGTTAGAGGAGATGGTGCTCTGCGATCGCAACCATCACCTGATGGAGGCCGATCTGGCCCACTATCCCCCCGGTGACGAGGTGCGGCCTGGGCTGGCGGGGCTGCTGCGGCAGGTGTCTTGAGGAGTGGATGGGTTAGGGGGAGAGGGGTGGATGGGTGAAGGGGGGATGGAGCTACGGGGTGATGGAGGGGTGAGGCGAGAATGGTTGCTACCTCGGGGTCTAGATTGCCACCCATCAGTTCGCAAAACATAGGTTTAAACCGATGACCAGCTAATCCTTTCCGTGGGGTGAAGGGCGGCGGAACGCTCTTCGAGACGGGGGTCTGGGGCCAGCGAAATGGCCCCAGCGGCAAATCTGGCTCTCCTACACTCGCCTTCGCTAGCCATACATTCCATGCATCACCAGGTAACCTCTCCAAGCATCCCTCAAGTATTTATGTCAGACGAGCTAAAGCTATCTGAACTGGCTGCCGAACTGCGGCGATCGCTCGGCATCCTCCACAAACAAGACATTCAAACAGCGGCAGACCGCCTGGGCACCTACGTGCGTTCTACCACCCAGCAACCCATTCTGCTAGGAGATGACTGCGCCGCCATCCCCGACGGCGAGGGCTACCTGCTGCTAGCCGTGGAGGGCATGTGGCCTACCCTGGTGGAGACTGATCCCTGGTTTGCCGGGTGGTGTGCTGTAATGGTCAACGTCAGCGATATCTATGCAATGGGAGGCCGCCCGATCGCCGTAGTCGATACCATCTGGAGCCCATCCGCCACATCAGTGGATCCCCTATGGCAGGGCATGGTGGCCGCATCTCAAGCCTTCAACGTGCCGATTGTGGGTGGGCACACCAGCTGCCATAGCCCTTACACGGCTCTATCAGTCGCCATTCTAGGTCGGGCCAACCGCCTGATCACCAGCTTCAGCGCTCAACCGGGGGATGTGCTGCTCCACATTACCGACATGCAGGGGCACATGCACCCCCAATACCCGTTTTGGAACGCAGCGACAGAGTGTGAGCGCGATCGCCTACAAGCCAACCTAAATCTGCTGCCTGCCCTGGCCGAATT
This sequence comes from Nodosilinea sp. FACHB-141, assembly GCF_014696135.1. Lineage (NCBI taxonomy): Bacteria > Bacillati > Cyanobacteriota > Cyanophyceae > Nodosilineales > Nodosilineaceae > Nodosilinea > Nodosilinea sp. FACHB-141. The sequence goes on from NZ_JACJPP010000012.1 coordinate 120,154, forward strand.
GGGCCTCTGCGACACCGGTAAAGACATCAGCATGGGCGGCATTGTGGGCACCACACTGATGTTGCTGGAGACATCAAACTGTGGGGCGGTGCTGAATTTAGGGGCGATCGCCCCACCCCCTCAAGTAGACTTGCTGCCGTGGCTGCTCAGCTTTCCCAGCTACGGCTATCTGCTCAGCGTGCGCCCCGAAGCCGTAGAACAAATACAACCCCCGTTCCACGACCGAGGGTTGGTGTGTGAACCCGTGGGCAAAATTACTGAAGGTCAAACGCTCACCCTGAAGCTCGGTGAAGTCTCCCTTTGCTTTTGGGACTTCGCCACCGAAGCCCTGACCGGATTTGGTGACAAGGTCCACGAGGTCTAATATGGCTCAACCCCTCAAAATTGCGCTGCTTACCTACTCCACCAAGCTAAGGGGTAGCGTTGTGCATACTCTAGAGCTGGCGACGGCGCTTACAGAACTGGGGCATCAAGTCTGCATCTATGTCCTCGATAAAGACGGCCAAGGCTTCGATCGAACGATTCCAGCCAAGGTTCAGTTAGTACTTGCTAAACCGCCCTCGGCTGGCCTATCCCCTGATCAAGCTATCGACGTGCTGATTCGCCGGCGTATTCAAGAATTTGTCGATTACTTTTTGGCTTGTCCCGATCGCCACGATATCTACCACGCCCAAGACTGCATTGGGGCCAATGCCCTGGTGCAGCTGCGGCAGCAGGGCCGAGTGCCCAACGTAGTGCGTACTGTTCACCACATCGAAGACTACGCCAGCGTTTACCTGCAACGGTGTCAGGATAAATCGATTCGGGATCCTGATCTGTGTTTGTGCGTGAGCGATCGCTGGCACCAAGCCCTCCGCGACGAGTACGGTATTGAAGCCCCCCGAGTGCTCAACGGCGTGGATCTACGGCGATTCTCTCCAACTCCCTCTGGCCAAGAAGAGGCTCGCAAAGCTCGCTACGGCCTGACCGGATCACCTATTTTTCTCACCGTAGGTGGTATTGAGCCGCGCAAGAATTCTATTCGTTTGCTAGAAGCGTTTGCCCAGGTGCTCACCACCTATCCCCAGGCGCAGCTCGTCATTGCGGGCGGGGCCACCCTATTTGACTACGAACCCTATCGGCAGAGATTCTTTGCCCGAGCGAAGGATCTAGAGCAGCAGCACGGCCCATTGATGGGTCAATCCGTCCTGCTCCCAGGGGTGATTGCCGATGAGGATTTACCTGCGCTTTACCGCGCCGCCGATGTGTTTTGCTTTCCATCGACCAAAGAGGGCTGGGGGCTGGTGGTGCTGGAGGCGATCGCCTCAGGCTTACCCGTCATCACCGCTGACCAGCCCCCGTTTACCGAATTTCTTAGCTCAAATCAGGCTTTATTAGTCAATCCTGATTTGCCCTCTGCCATTGCTGCCGCCATGGTTGCGGCGCTAGACCCTAGGACAGCAGATCAGCTCGTTCAGCATAGTCAGACGGTGCTGCTCAACTACACTTGGGAAAAATCGGCCAGCCTGCACGTAACTCACTACCAAACCCTAATATAGCGGCGAATTTGCCACTCAAACCCCGCTCAGCAGAGAGAATTCTGACTACCATAGATGCAGGGCAGCCGCCGTTAATTAGAGCACGGCCGCCGGTCAAATTTTGCAAAACCGAGTTTCTGGAACCTGTCAGGATTCCAATCTATCTGTTCACCTCAAGAGGGTCGTCTGAGTGGCTGCTGCCATGGTCAATGCTGTTTCTACCCCTGCCCCTGCCGATACACTGCCTCTAGTCGATGCTCCACCCGATGAGGTGCAGCTCAGTTTGCCCGTCGAAGAGCCAGCCCCCGAGCCGTTGACCATTCCCCCGGCGACGCTGGCTCTAGCGGCTCAAGACGTGCGTATGGTGCTGCGCGAGCAAAATGAGCAAAGCCAAATTTTGACCACCAAGCTTAATATCTTGTTTGTGGCCAACGGGGCGCTGCTAACGAGCCTCAGCATTTCGCGGTTGCTGGTAAGCGGTAGCGTGTTTAGCATCGCCGAAATTGTTGGGTTTTTGGCCAGCTTCTCGCTGCTGATGGGGGCGTTTTTGCCCCGTCAGGTGGCCGTTACTCCTAATCTAGAAGATCGTAAATTTTTAGAAACCTATCTGGCCTTGTCTGAGCAAGATTACCAGCTGCAAATGCTGGTCAATCTGTCTGAAACCTACAATGCCAACAAGCAACGGCTTGAAGATACTTCGCAAAGCCTTAAATATGCGGCTTACACCATCTGGAGCACAACTGTTATCATGCTGGTACATATCCTGGTAATTTACGTGGCTACCGGGTCATCTTCTGGGTTAATCTAGCGCCAGTCTAGAGACTCTGCTAGAAGCTCTGGCTCTAACGTTTTTGACCGCATTTAGCGGGAACCAGTATGAGTGATGGACAGCAAGAAACGACTCTAGAGCGGCGCGTGGCGTTGCCCGAGCCCGATGCGAGCAACATTACCGTGCTCACTGAGAGTTTGCCCAACGAGCCTGTGCTCCCCTGGCACCACTTCGATTCGCCCTGGTTAGAGCGCGATGAAGCAGCGACATCGGCTGAGAGTGATTCTGAGGCTCCTTCGGAAGATAGCGCTGATTCTGAACCCACTGAGCAGCTTACGCTGGATCTAGAGACGCTGGTAAGTGTCCTAGACAATAAGCTCAACGACGATGAGCCCAAAGACGCTGCCGCTTAGAACAAGGTACAGCCACCCTCACGTTGGTTAAGTGCTCCAAGGCAGCTAGGGTATTCAAAGGGCTCCGAGCGATCGCTATGGGCGATTGTTGAAGATTGGACAGCCGAGACGGCTATTCCACAAGAATTTCCCAGAGAATCCCAAGACGCAAATGACCAACTTTTGTGAGATGGGCCTCTGGCCTGTCATGGTTGGCACTCTTTTGGTTTACATCAGACCCAGCTGGGGTTTTTCGTTATAGGTAATCCAGTGGAGATTTAGCGTTTTAAGGATATCGACTAGCTGATCAAAGTCGGGCGGTTTAGCAATGTAGGCGTTGGCACCCAAGTCGTAGAGGCGATTGACATCGGTATATTCTCTGGATGAGGTGAGCGCCACCACGGGCAAGCGCCGGAGTTGGGGCTGTTGGCGAATCCAGGCTAATACTTCGGCCCCCGATCGCCGCGGTAGCTTGAGATCGAGCAGTACAAATACAGGCAATGGATAGGTGGCGCGATCGCTGTAGGGCGCTTCTCCGTTGAGGTACTGAAGTGCTGCATCACCGTCGCTGACCACCTGTACCAAGGTGGTGATATTAGCTTTGCGAAAGGCCCGCTGCACTAAAAAAACATCCTTAGGATTGTCTTCGACCAGTAATATGGTGTGTTCTGTGCTCATGGGAGAGGGGCAACCGGGGGGAGTGATGATTAGTTTGATTCAGGAAGAACTGGAGAAATTATTCACGCTATTCAGTATGGCAACTCAAGGCTACTAATTTAGAGATGGATCAGACCTTGCAACCAAAATCGGGCGCGCCTTACGGCTTTCCAGCAGGTAACTCTATCCAAAATCGGCTGCCCTGCCCGAGTTGGGATTCAACGCCTATTTGCCCACCCATGCGCTCTATGCCTTTGCGGGCGATCGCTAGCCCAATTCCAGTCCCTGGATAGTCTGCTTCGCTGTGTAGCCGAGCAAAGGGGCTAAAGATTTGCTGCTGGTGCTCTGACGCAATACCAATGCCATTGTCCTCCAGGTATAAACGAATGGTTGATGGCTCCCCGGTTGCTTCGTTCGGCCGGTTTTCAACCGCCCAGACTCGTACCTGGGGCTGCACACCATTGGCCACAAACTTAACCGCATTTAAAAGTAAGTTGATCAACACCTGATTGAGCATGGGGGCATTGGCTCGAACCATCGGCAGCGGTTCTTCAAGAGTAATTTGGGCTTGGCGTTCTTGCAGCTCCGGCTTCAAGGTCGCTAATACGTCTGTTAAGGCGACGGATAGATTGACCGACTCCAGAGCGACTTCAACCCGCCTCATGCGGCTGTAGGCCAGTAGGTCGGTAATCAGGGTATTTAGCTGCTTGGTGTTGGCCAAAATGCGATGCAAGCATTCTGAGTTGCTCGCATCTAAGGAAGGCCCAATGTCTTCTAACAAAATTTGAGCAAACCCCTGAATGGCGCGCAGGGGAGCACGCAAATCATGGGAGATGGAATAGGTGAACTCTTCAAGATCCTGATTTACCGCTTCCAGTTCGGCCGTTCGTTTTTGCACCCGTGCTTCTAAGGTGGCGTTGAGTTCTTGCAGGGCTACTTCACCTTGCTTACGCTCTGTAATGTCTTCGAGCAGGCCATCGATAACGGTAATTCCCTCAACAGTATTCAACGTTGTGGTTAAAAGGGCCCAAAATTCAGTTCCATCGCTTCTGTGCAGCTGCACTTCCTGCTCCTGCTGCTGGGGGGGTGGTAAATCGATTAAAAGACTGTAGTAATGGCGAGTATCAATTAAATTGAGTTCGCTCGCTTGAGCCAGTGACTCTGCGCCCAATAATTCTAGAAAAGCACGATTTGCTTCCAGCAGGATGCCCTCTGAACTAGAGCGAAAAATGCCGATTTTGACCTGATTCAGCAACCCCTGTAGGCGGATTTCTAACAGGGCAGCTCGTTGTTGTACTTGCCGCCGTTCTAGCGCAATTCGAACGGCAGTCGGTACACGGATGTAGCGATTGGGTTCTTTAAGAATGTAGTCATCGAGGCCTAGCTTCATTGCTTCGACGGCAACTTCCTCGGTGCCGGTATTGGTAAACATCACTACCGGGCAGCGGGGATAATGTTGTCTCACCGTTTCTAGAATGTCTAGTCCGGTGGTCCAGCGCAGTTGAAAGTCGGTCACCACGGCGTCGAAGTTGCCTGCTCTGATGGCCCGACTAAATTCACCGGAGCTGTTAATTTGCTGAACGTCTAGCTGGTCAAATTCACGCTTTAATTCCCGCAGCACTAGGAGGCGATCGCTGCGGTTGTCGTCAATGAGAAGAATTCGGAGGGGTTGGGTCATGGGTCAAATTATGGGATGGGGGAACAGCCATTGGTAACGCAATCCAGAACCGACTGCCGCGGCCCAGTTGCGATTCCACTCCGACTTGCCCGCCCATCCGCTCTAGCCCTTTGCGCACAATGGCTAGGCCAATGCCCGTGCCAGGATAGCTCTCGGCCCCATGCAGGCGCTCAAAGACGCGGAAGACTCGCTCTTGGTGTTCGGGTGCAATGCCAATGCCGTTGTCTACGATCCACATTCGTATCCAGCGGCGCCCATTGTGATACGTTTCTTCGGCAAAAATATCTATCTGTGGTTGGGTAGTGGGTTCAACAAACTTGATGGCATTGCCGATGAGGTTGGTCACGGCTTGAATGAGGGTTGAGCGGTGGGCCATGACCCCAGGCAAGGCCGCCGCAACCTCAATCTGAGCCTGCCTTTCCTGAATTTGAGCCGTTAGCTGCTTCAAAGCGTCTTCTACGACTTCAGCTAGTTTTGTGGGCTGTAGACTAATTTGAGTGCGAGTGAGACGGCTGTAGTTCAGCAAATCGCTGATTAGTCCATTCATCTGCGCCGCATCTTCCATGATGGAAGCGATATAGTTGCGGCCTAGGTCGTCTAGTTGCTCACCACAGTCTTCAAGCAGGGCATTGGCAAACCCATGAATGGTGCGCAGCGGCGCGCGCAAATCGTGGGAAACCGAGTAGGTAAACGCTTCTAGCTCCTGGTTGGTTTCTTCTAGCTGAGCGGTGCGATCGCTAACCCGTTGCTCTAGTAGCGCCGCATAGTTTTGGAGCTGGGTGCGAAGCCGGGTCTGCTCTAGGGCGATCGCCAGCTGGTTGGCCACCTCAAAGGCAATCTCCTGGGCTTCTTCGTCAAAGGCCGCCGGCTCAGTCGATGCCAGGTTGAGTTCGCCCACGAGGGTGTGGTCTACGCGGAGGGGCACACTTAGGCAGCTTAAAAATCCCTGGGCTCTCAACTGCACCAGTACCGGTGGGCAGGTTTCTGCGGTGGACAGATTTTGAACGTAGCGAACGCCGTTGAGCATGGTCTGCTCGAGGGCAAAGTCGGCAACGGTGAGGCGAGTGCCCACCGGCAGGGCCAGTTCGCCGACCTGGCTATTGCTGGCCAAGACTTGAGCGGTTTCGGCTTCTAAATCGAAAATAGCCACAAACGCCTGTTGGAACTTCACAACTTGGCGCATTTTGGTAAGGGCTTTGCCGATCAGAGGTCTGTCTAGCTCTGCGGCTAAAATTGCTCGGTCAATGTCGTGTAGAGCCGCCAGTCGTCGAGCGCTGCGCTGGAGTGAAATGGCCGATTGTTCAGCTTCCTGAGTTCTCAATTGGGCTGTTTGCAGGGCATCCTTGTAAACCCGCGAGACCCATAAAATTTGGCGGTAGATGAAATAGGCAAGCATGGCACCGATGCCAGCTGCCAAAAGCAAACTGGTCAAAATAACGGATTGAGTCGTCGCCTGAGCCGTCTGACTGCGCTGGCTTCGCAGCCGCTCCTCCGTGGAAATAAACTCGGCGATCTGTTGCCGCATTTGATCCATGATCTGTTTTCGGCCCCTGAGATCACTTAACGGTTCTAACTCGCCCCGCTGCCGGCGGGCAATGGCAGGTAAAACCTGTTGTTCCCACCGTTGAAAGGATGCCGTCAGTTCAACAACTCGCTCAACCTGGCTCGGATTGTCTGAAACTAAAGTCTTTAACTCCTCCAGCCTGGGCTCAATTAACCGGTTAGCTTGCTCGTAAGGTTCCAAAAACTCTTGCTCGCCGGTCAGCAGATACCCCCGAAAGCCAGTTTCCATATCCAACAGAAGATTTTGAGCCGAGTTGGCTTGCGAAATCACCCTGCTTGTGTGGTCTACCCAGTCCAAGGCCGACAATAACCGAGTAGTTTGCCAGATGGAAATACCTGACAAAAGCAGCAGTAGGACGATGGGCAGGGCGATCGCGCGGGTCAGCCTACGGCGAAACTGGGTTTGAGGAACGATAAGAATCATGCTTTTATGCTACTGCGCTCCCCAGCAGCGCCAACCTGAGGGTCAACGCGGCCCAGGTGCTGAACCTTAAAGGCGAATGTCAGGGCCAATTAAGTCAGAGAGCTTTTCTACGTCGTAGAGCAGCATCGCAATGCGCTCTAGACCGAGGCCCCAGGCCACGGTGGCTTTTTCGCCGCAGCCCAAGGGAGCGAGCATTTCTTGGCGGAATAGGCCCGAATTGCCGACTTCGATGTAGCGATCGCTCGGCGGGTGATAGGCAAACACCTCCAGCGACGGCTCCGTATAGGGGTTATAGGTCGGCTTAAACTTCAGATCCTTAAACCCCAATCGTTCGTAAAAATAGGTCAGGTAGCCCATCAACGTGCGCACGCTGAGCAGTTCACCCACCACCACGCCTTCGATCTGGTGGAACTCGGCTAGGTGCGTGCGATCGACGGTTTCGTTGCGAAAGACGCGATCGATGGAGAAGTATTTGCCGTCTTTGCCCTGGAGCTGGTGCAGGCGGCGAGCGGTAGAGGTCGTGGTGTGAGCCCGCAGAATGGCGCGGCTGGCTTCGGCCTCGGTCCAGTGGCCGCCGTAGTTGGCTTCGTGCACCTGTTTGACTCGCTGCACTAGGGCTGGGTCATCGGGCAGGGGTAGGGTCTGGGGGTTGGCCAGATAAAACGTGTCCTGCACCTCGCGGGCTGGGTGGTCTTGGGGGGTAAACAGGGCGTCAAAATTCCAAAAGGCCGACTCCACCATGTAGCCCGACATCTCGTCGAAGCCCATGTTTAAGAAGATGTCGCGGATGCGCTGAATGCACTGGGTGAGAATGGTGGGTCGTCCATAGGCGACATTGGGCACCTCGGCGTGAATGTCGTAGGGCTTGAGGTCGGCCTGCCGCCACTGGCCCGACAAAATTAGCTCGCTAGTCAGGGTCGTCACCACATCCCCCAGGTCCAGGGTTTGCAGGGCCGGGAGCACGGTGAGGCTGTAGTCGGTCTCGACCCGGCTGGCGATGTAACCCTGCTGCTGGAGCCATTCCAGCGAGGACGCTGCGCTGGCATCTAAAACCTTGCCCGCTGCGATCGCCTCAAACACTCCCTGCCGCTGCTGGTAGGCACCTAACACCGACGACTTCAGCACGGCTACAGTCCCTTCACCATTGCCATCAATCAAATCGACGGCCTGCTCGCGCCGCAGGGCACCGTAGTTGAGGCTAAAGGCAGGGCCGAGCTCAGCCTGGAGCTGGGCGCGATCACACTGGCCAGCCAGCAGCCGATCCGCCAGCAGAGACCCCGGCAGCACGCCGGCCAAATCCTCTCCTCTGGCCGTCAGCGCCCAGGTTTGCTGGCTGTGCTCCTGCCACTGCACGTAGCCATTTAAAGCCCCGCTGAGCAAAAAACCATTGATAAAGTTGAAGTCGAACCCGGCCTGGGCACAGAGCGATCGCAGACTCGCCACCGTTTGCTGCTGCTGCAACAGGTCGATAAACTGCCGCTGTTTGCCAGTGAGCTGAAGCAGGTCGAGCATAGCCAAGGTTTAGAAAATCTCTATCAGCCTATCAATCTTCCCCCATTCCCAAGGGCCAACATTGATGAAAAGATAGACACCACTGCCCGGATGCAAGGGATTTTCCTACTATGTCTGACGAGCCTACTCTGCCCTCCGGTCCCGGTTTCGGCTTTACGTTTCTGTATTACTTTTCTGGCACTGCCCTAGTTACAGCCCTACTGGCGGTCAACTCTCTCGGTATTGGTTTAGACACTGGCTTGCCCAACCTATACGGCACCCTATTTGGCACGGCGGGCGGCCTCTTAGGTGCTTTCGTTAACCGCAGCACCACATTGACCCTGCCCATCAACAGCCGCAAAACCTTCAAGCGGGAGCTAGATGCTGCCCTAGCTGAAATGGGCTACACCGAAGATGCCGAAGCCAACCTAGAGGGCATCTTGGTCTACCGCCGTCCCTTTGTGCGCCAGCTACTTTCAGGCCGCGTCTACGTACTGCTGGGTGAAAAGCAGGCTCAAATCAGCACCCGAGCCGTGCACATGGGCGGCATCAAAAAACGCCTCGAAGCCAGCGGTATACGATAGGAGAGGGGTGAAAGTTTTGAGTTTTGAGTTTTAAGTGCTGAATTTTTCTGCCGCAACTCAGAACTAAACGCTTAAATCTCCCTCACCCCCACTCCCTACACCCTTACTTCCCCAATGCCCCGCAAGCAAAAATATCCCCACCTGCTCGGCTCAAAATGGACGGCTTGCCAAAAGACCGACGGCTGGCGACATTTTCAGGTGACCAACCGCAAGCAGGATGGCCAGTGGGTGTTTGCGGAGCTGGTAGCCTCCTGTGATCCCACGGTGCGGCTGTGGGTCAACGCCAAACAGCTCAAAAATCGTGCCCTCTGGCAGCCGGGGTGGCAACCCCTCAACCCGTCAGCTCCCCCGGCTGAGGAAGACTTATTTTGGTTAAACTAGAGGTTAAGAGGTGCTGACATTTGAGTTTTTGATCTGGCGAAGCACGCAGACCTAAAACGCGTTAGAGTCAGTACAGGCAAAGGTTCGCCAGAGGACAGCAGCTATGTGGCACGTGGTTTACATTATTGCGTTTGCGGTTCTGGCGATCATGGCGATCGCCAACCTGGTCAGAAACTTGATTTTGCTTGGCGGTAACGCCCGCAATCCCCAATCGCCCAGAACCTACGGCAGCCAGCAGAACGCTTCAGGCGATCGCCCCATGCCCCACCCAGAGCTGCTTGACCAAGACGGCCAGGTAATTCGCGAACCGCTGCTGGTCATGCGATCCATTTCGGTAAAAGATGCCCGTGACCAACTCGACGCCCTCTACAACGGCACTGGCAGCCCCCTCGATGAGCCAGAAGATAGCGGTTCTGAGTCTGAGCGTTAGACGCCACTCGTTAACCAACTTCCTTGAAACTAAAAAGGCTGGGTTCTGTTTTAAGAGAACCCAGCCTTTTTGATATCTGCTTGTGTTGGCTGGGGAGACTGGAGATCGGCACTGCTCTAAATGCGGCAGCGATTGGCAAGGGATTCGTCAACCGACCCAGAAGTAGAATCAGTTTCTGGATTGCCGCAGCCCTCGGCTAGACGGGCTTCACGCTCGGCCAAAATCGTCTTGAGACTGGGCCTGCCGGTAATCGCTAGACGCCAGTTAGCCCACAGACCGTAGACCCAATCGACCAGCGGGCCAAGGATGGGCCAGCGGGTAGGCGCGTAGATCCAGCCAATACCTAGAACTGCGTAGACTTGGCGAAACACATCCACATTCTGAATCACGGTGCCGTCGGCCTTCACAGCGTGGATGCGACCCATGGCCGTGGCAAAATCGATACCGCCGTTGTCTGCGGGGTTGTAGTCGTCAGCCGCAATATCGGTAAAGGCGATCAGCCCACGGCCGTTGTCTTGCTTGCGCAAAAAATTGACTTCCCGCAGACATAGGGGACAGTCGCCATCATAGAGCAGCTTAATTTTCCAGGCGATCGCATGGGGTGTTTGGGCAGAAGGTGCAGCGGCAGTCGTCATAGAAATATGAGGCCAAGACAGTGCAAGGAAAAATTATTCCCTACACATATCTTAACAACCTCGACCTTGGTCTGCTGCGAGAACCATTAGATTTCGCGATTTAGACGGCTAAACGTCGCTAGTCTAAAGCACCCGAGCTTTTAGCAGGGTGCTGGGCAAGGTGAGCAGCTTGCGCAGAGAAGGCACGTAGGCCCGCTGAGTAAACACGTCGTAGCCGTTTTTTTCAATCACGTCCAAAATCTGACGGTAGAGGGCCAGAGCAGCCCACACGGGCCAGCGAGCGTCTTCACTTAGCAGCCCAATGCCGCTCTCTGCTTCGGCATAAAACCGACGGGCGCGATCGATCTGAAAGGCCATGAGGGCACGCCAGCGCTCGTCTACAACACCAGCGACCAGGTCAGCTTCGGTGTAGTCAAAGGCGGCCAGATCTTTTAGGGGTAGGTAAATGCGGCCTCGGCGAGCGTCTTCGCCCACGTCGCGCAGAATGTTGGTGAGCTGGTTGGCAATGCCTAGGGCGATCGCCTGGGGAGTGGGGTCGAGCTGCTGTTGCTGGCTCCAGGGAGCGGTTTGCAGTTGGGTATCAATGCCCATCACTGTGGTCGACATCAACCCTACGGTGCCGGCTACGCGGTAGCAGTACAGCTCTAAGTCTTCGAAAGTGTCGTAGCGATTGCGGTGCAAATCCATCCGCTGGCCCGCGATCATGTCGCGAAAGGGCTGAATGTCGAGGGGGAACTGCTCCAAGGTATCTACCAGGGCGACATCCTCGTCATCCACTGGGCAGCCGGCAAAAATTGACTCTAGCTGCGACTCCCACCGATCCAACGTCTTTTCGCTGGTGAACTGCGCCTGCGGCCCGTCCACGAGTTCATCGGTGCGGCGACACCAGACGTAAATAGCCCAGATGGCGCGCCGCTTGGCAGGGGCCATCAGCATGGTGCCGGTGTAAAACGTCTTGGAATATTTCGCCGTGACGCGTCGGCACACCTCGTAGGCATCCTCAACGGAGGATAGGGATTGGATGGGGGGAGAATCCGTCAGTTGCAGCATTAATGACCCAAACCTGGAGAATATAAATCTCAAACCGACTACAGGCAATTCTGCTTAACCTAGCCTCTCACAACTGCACCCAACTTTGGCAAAACAGTTGAAATCGGCCCATTCCCCGAAGCAACCCTGCCTCTGCCGTTCCTAAAGATTATATGTTGCAATCCGTAACATTTGTCCGCAAATTCCAAATGCGTGCTCTCTATTCCCAGCGTATTCAGGGCTGACTACCCATTTGAAGGCCATCCAGATAAGATAATAGACTGCGTATTAAACTGCTTGATGCCAAATCCCCGCTGTGGGTTCTCTGCGCTCCACCATGGACTGAGCCTCGCGAAGCGATTCCTGCGGGAGTTGCAGGGCAGCAAGCAGCACCGCTTTGGGGGAAGGCGCTCTATCGGCTACCCGTTAACGGTCCCCTTTGTCTGTCTAGTTCTGTCGATTGTTGGGAGCCTTGCCCGTGCCTCAAACTAACTTTGATTTTCTGCAAGAGTCCGATCCGCTGCTGGCCAGCATTATTCAGCGCGAGCTACAACGCCAGCGCGACCACCTCGAGCTCATCGCCAGCGAGAACTTTACCTCGTCTGCGGTGCTAGCGGCCCAGGGATCGGTATTGACCAATAAGTATGCCGAAGGGCTGCCCGGCAAGCGCTACTACGGTGGCTGCGCCTTTGTGGATGAGGCCGAGCAGTTGGCGATCGATCGCGCCAAAGAACTCTTCGGTGCCGCCCACGCCAACGTGCAGCCCCACTCTGGAGCCCAGGCCAACTTTGCCGTGTTTCTGGCCCTGCTTCAGCCCGGCGACACCATCCTGGGCATGGATCTCTCCCACGGCGGGCACCTGACCCACGGCTCGCCCGTGAACGTGTCGGGCAAGTGGTTTAATGTCGTTCAGTACGGCGTTGGCCGCGAGACCGAACAACTCGACTTTGACCAGATCCGTGAGCTGGCTCTAGAGCACCGACCCAAGCTGATCATCTGCGGCTATTCGGCCTACCCCCGCGTGATCGATTTTGAGAAGTTTCGCGCGATCGCCGACGAAGTTGGTGCTTACCTGATGGCCGACATCGCCCACATCGCTGGATTGGTGGCTGCCGGTTATCACCCCAACCCCCTGCCCCACTGTGACGTGGTGACGACCACCACCCACAAAACCCTGCGCGGCCCTCGCGGTGGCCTGATATTGGCCCGTGATGCCGAACTGGGCAAAAAGTTTGATAAGGCCGTGTTCCCCGGTAGCCAGGGCGGGCCATTGGAGCACGTGATTGCGGCTAAGGCGGTGGCCTTTGGCGAAGCTCTCAAACCCGAGTTTCGGGCCTATGCTGCTCAAGTGATCGCCAATGCCCAGCGCATGGCGGCTCAGCTCCAGCAGCGGGGCATCAAGGTAGTGTCTGACGGTACCGACAACCACTTGGTACTGGTCGATCTGCGCTCTATCGGCATGACCGGCAAGCGCGCCGATCAGCTGGTGAGTGAGGTCAACATCACCGCTAACAAAAACACTGTGCCCTACGACCCCGAGTCGCCCTTTGTCACCAGCGGCCTGCGCCTGGGTTCTCCGGCGATGACCACCCGCGGCATGGGCGAGGCTGAGTTCACTGAGATCGCCAACATCATCGCCGATCGCCTGCTCAATCCCGAAGATGCGGCGATCGCTGAGCACTGCAAGCGTCGGGTGGCGGCCTTGTGCGATCGCTTCCCCCTCTATACCCACTTAGGCGGGCTAGTTCCAGCTCTGGTCTAAGGGTGTAATACCTTCTCAAATAAGCCTTTGACCCACAGGTCAGGCGTTAACTCCATGCAAAACCGCAGAAAGTTAGGGTTACTCCTTAATGATCTGTCATAATTGCATGGAGTTTTTGCTTATTTGACAAGACTCGGCCTATCCTATGGACTGTTTCGGGCCAAATTACCCTTTGGCCTGATCGACCTTGGTTAAGGGCAGTCCCTAGGGCTACCCGAGGTGATTAGCGATGGCCAAAGAACTAGTTTGCTGGGGTTAGGCCTGGGCTAGGGAGGTGGCTAGCCAGGAGAGAGTTTCTCCAACCATAGAGGGGAGTGAGATGCCGTTTTATCTGTATCACGTGTTGGCCTTTGGTATCTCCGCCGCGGTGGTGCTGGGCACGACACCGATCGTGCGCCGCATCGGCCTTAAAAGTGGGCGAGTCGATCAGCCCGGCGAACGTAAGGTACACGACAAGCCCATGGTGCGGTTGGGTGGGGTGTCAATTTTTATTGGTACGCTGCTAGCCTTGCTGGTCGTATGGTCTATGGGCGGCTTTATTGATGCTGCCGGAGCCCATTTAGCCCCACCCCAAGAGTTTCAGATCTGGGGGGTGACCCTCGGCGGGTTGGCCTTCTTTCTCATTGGCCTTACCGACGACCTGTTTGGCCTCTCGCCCCTCAGCCGCCTGTTTATGCAGGCGGTGGTGGCCACCATGGCTTGGTACGTAGGCGTGAGCATCGACTTCCTCACGATTCCTTTCTACGGGCTTACCCAGCTGCCCGCCTTCATCAGCCTGCCGGTGACCATTCTGTGGCTGGTGGGCATGGCCAATGCCATCAACTGGATCGACGGCCTCGATGGTCTAGCAGCAGGGGTGTCGGGCATTGCCGCAGTTGTGATGCTGGTGGTAAGTCTTTACATGAACCAGCCCGCAGCGGCGCTAATTGCTGCAGCCCTAGCCGGTGGAGCCCTCGGCTTTTTGCGCTACAACTTCAACCCGGCCAAGATTTTCATGGGAGATGGGGGAGCCTACTTCATGGGCTTTACCCTGGCGGGGGTTGGGGTTATCGGCTTGGTTAAAACGGTGACTACCGCTGCGGTACTGCTGCCTTACCTAATTTTGGCGGTGCCGATTCTCGATATGTCGGCCGTGATTGTCGATCGCTTGCGAGCAGGCAAATCCCCCTTTGTAGCCGACAAGCGCCACCTACACCACCGGCTGCTCCAGGCGGGGCTGTCTCATCGGGTGACGGTGCTCTTCATCTACGTGCTGACTCTGTGGGCCGGCAGTTTAGCCCTGGCGTTTGCAGGCATGCCCAGCGGTCTAGTCTATGCCCTAGCTGCTACCGCGCTACTCAGCTACACCGGCTGGCGGCTGCGGCAGCGCACCCGCTGAGGGACCGTAGGGGTAGGGGTAGGCCTGCCGCAAGTTGTTGGCGCGATACACGTGAATGGTCTCGGTCACTTCGCCGCCGCGCATGATTGGTACAGTGCCTAGCGGCTCAATGCTGTTGAATAGGGAGCGATAGCCTTCTACAATTCTGTCGTCTTGGGCAAAGCGATCGAGCGTCATATAAAGCGCATCTTGCCCCACCCAGTCTTGGGGGTTAAACCAGTAGGCAAAACCGCGCGCGTCTTGACTAAAGGCTGTCACTGGCAGATTGACTAGAGGGTGAATAGCCATGGCAAAGTAGCCCCCCAGGTAATACTCGTTGGTGAAGACAAACTCCACCTCATCGAGAGCTGCTTGGATCTCTGGATTGCTGGCAAACTGCCGCTTGAGCTGGCTCGTGTCGATCAGTTCTGTGGATCCATCCTGCTCGACGGGTAATAGTCCACCAAACAGAGCGTAGGTGCTTGGTTTTTGCAGAACGCCCAGTTTCAGATGAAGCAGCGCCACCATGGAAAGCGAGCCTAAAAACAGCCCCGAACCCCACAGCCAGCGCCGAATGAGGCGAGGGCGATCGCGTTGCCAAACCAGCACCTGAGCGGCCAGCAAAATGGCGATGCCCCAGTAGCCAGGGGCGGGCCAGGCGGGCAAAATCTGCTGCTTGCCACCTAGCAGGGTAAACAGCAGCATAATCGGCAGCGATAGCCACAGAACGAAACCCTGTTTGTGATGCTCCTGGACTTCACTGTCGCTCAGGCCGGGGGAACGCCAGAATACCACCTGCTTAGCGCTCTGTCTTGCTGCTACCCACCACAGCGGAAAGCCAATTAGGGGAAACAGATAAACATTTGACAGCAGCCAGTAGCCCACCATTTGCCCCAGGCTAAAGCCAGCGGGAGCAGCATTGCTGTCAAATCGCATGCCCAGCTGAAAGCGAAAGGAAATCCAGTCGTTCTGGCTGTTCCAGTACCAGAGGGGGAAGAGGGTGAGAATAAATACACCCAGGGCAAGCAGGGTCCAGGGCGATCGCAGCGCCGCGCGGTAGGGTCGATAGGCGACACAAAACCCCACTAGGCTAATGCCCAGCACAAAGCCGTGGTACTTGCTCAACCCCGCCAGGGCCACCGTTAGTCCCAACAGCACAATGCGCCAGCTGGGTACGTAAGCTTTTGCCTTAGGGTCCTCAATCCGGTCGCTATGGGGAAAAAACTCCCAAGCGGCGACCAGCAGGGTGGCACTCCAAAACAAAATCAGCCCGTTGTCGGGAGAGGTGAGAATACCAAAGCCAATGTTAAACAGCGGTATCAATGTGACAATAGCCACGGTCATCTGCCCCACCGCCGCTGAAAACAGCCGCGTTGCCGCCAGGTACAGCAGCCCTAAGCTGAGACAGTAGAGCAGCAGCGCCCCCAGGCGAATGGTAAAAGGTGAAATGACTCCTGTGAGCCACCAGCCTATCCCGGTTGTGATGGCCACCATGGGCGGATGATCGAAATAGCTCAGGCTCAGGTAGCGGCTGTAGAGGTAGTAATAAGCTTCGTCAAACCCCGGAAACAGCCAGAGCGCCACGATAGCGCGGTAGAGTAGGCCCCCTAACACCAGGGCTAGCAGCCCGGTAGCCCAGCCCGGTTTGCGATCGCCCCCTAGGGCAGGTTTTTGACCATCGCCCCCGGCGGGTCTATCCCCCTCGCTCCAACCTGCCATCGGGTAGCCTCCCCTAAACAACCAATGCGCGACATAATTTTAGGGATTTTGCCAATGAGCCAAATGGGCTTTTCCTGGCTTCCCTGCAATGGCCATAATGACACTATTGCGCCTCGGCCATCCCATCTCTGGCCCATTTCGCCCCTAGGACGTTCTATGACCTCAAGCCCAGCATTTCAGCCCTCTGAGACGGACAATTTGCCCTCTGGCACCAGAAGTGCAGAGATTATCTGCGTGGGCACTGAGCTGCTGTTGGGGGATATTCTCAATGGCAATGCTCAGTTTTTGGCCAAAGAGCTAGCCAGTCTAGGCATTGCCCACTACTACCAAACCGTTGTGGGTGACAACCCGGCCCGCATTCAACAGGCGGTGACTACCGCGGCCGAGCGGTTTGCGAAGCCTTCGGGTATGGAATCGCAGCTCCTGCTCTTCACGGGAGGTCTGGGCCCTACCCCCGATGACCTCACCATAGAGACGCTGGCTGACCTGTTTGGTGCCCCTCTGGTTGAACACCCCGACCTGCTGGCAGACATTGAGACCAAATTTACCGCCCGGGGCCGGACCATGCCCCCCAGCAACCGCAAACAGGCGCTGCTGCCTGAGGGGGCGATGGTGCTACCCAATCCTCAAGGCACTGCCCCCGGCATCATCTGGTCGCCCCGGCCTGGCCTAACTCTAATGACCTTTCCCGGTGTGCCGCGAGAAATGCAGGCCATGTGGAAAGAGACCGCTGTACCCTATCTGCGCGCCCAGGGCTGGGTGACCACCACCATCGTCAGCCGCATGCTGCGGTTTTGGGGCATTAGTGAATCGGCTCTAGCGGAGCAGGTTGCTGCTTACCTCAGCCAAGGCAACCCGACGGTGGCCCCCTACGCCAGCAAAGGCGAAGCCAAGCTGCGCATTAGCGCGAGAGCCGACTCCACCGCTGCGGCCCTGGCCAAAATTGAGCCGGTCGAAGCTGGCATTCGGAAGCTAGTCGGCGCTGACTGCTACGGTGCCGATGACGATACTCTGGCCTCGGTGGTTGGCAAACTGCTGCTGGCTCGACAGCAAACTGTAGCCGTGGCCGAGTCTTGTACGGGTGGTGGCTTGGGGCAGCTCTTGACCGACATGGCCGGCAGCTCTGCTTACTTTCACGGCGGCGTGATTGCCTACGATAACCGGGTCAAGGTCAATCTTCTGAAGGTGGATGCCGCTGTTCTAGAGGAGCAGGGAGCGGTGAGTGCGATCGTGGCGGAGCAGATGGCTCTAGGCGTCAAGGCGCTGCTGCAAACCGATTGGGCTTTGAGCATCACTGGCATTGCCGGGCCAGACGGGGGCAGCGAGACCAAACCTGTAGGCTTGGTTTATATAGGCCTAGCTACTCCCGGGGGCGAGGTGTTGACGTATAAACACGAGTTTTCTGGCTATCGAGGGCGCGACTGGGTACGCCAGCTCAGTGCCCTCTCTGCCTTAGATGCTCTACGACGCAACCTGCTGTAACGTAGGTTGATCATTTGCTTCAAATGGCTATTATGTAATTATGGATAAATGCAGCCCCCATCTGGCCTAGAGCTGGTTTTAGGTAAGAGCAACCAGGGTGGCATGTGCCAGTAAGGAGTTTGCCCTAATGGACTACATCGAAAAGGCTCTCGAAAAGCTGAGCGACTGGGTTGATAGAGTAATTGAAGCTCTATTTGGCCCTGAGCATCAGGCAGAACCTGACTTGATTCCTATTCCGGTAGAAGAACCCCGCCGTTAGGGGTGCTCTTAAAAGATTTTGACTAGAGTCTAGCGATGTTGTCGCTTGATATCATTCTTGAGTGCAGCACTTGTGACTTGGAGCGCTGTGCTCGTATAGAGAATGAGTAAGCAAATGGTATTGCTAGCGTAAACATTAATCCAAAGGGCAACGAGCATTGCTAAGGGTTCAAGTTGTTCATGGCCCCAATCTCAACATGCTGGGCTTGCGAGAACCCGAGATCTATGGTCGGCAAACACTCGCTACCATCGAAGCATCCCTAGAAGCTGAGGCGATTACCCTAGGCGTCTCTTTGGATTTCTTTCAATCGAACGGTGAAGGGGCGCTTGTGGATTGCATTCAGGCTACTTTTGGTCAAAAAGACGGCATTTTAATCAATCCTGGGGCTTACACCCACACTAGCGTGGCCCTTCGAGATGCGATCGCAGCCGTAGGCACTCCCACCGTCGAAGTGCATCTCAGCAACATCCACCAGCGCGAGGCCTTTCGGCATCATTCATATATTGCTGCGGTGGCTGTAGGTCAAATCTGCGGCTTTGGGGCTGACAGCTATCGTCTGGGCCTGCACGCGTTGGTGAAATACCTCAAAGACCGGCATCAAGTGCCCGCAGATTCTTAGTAGTTTAGACTGGGATCGGCGCTAAACCCTCCCCGAGGTTGCATGGCCACTGCCACGATTAAATTTTTAGAGACACCAACTTCCCAGGCGTGGGTTGAGCAAGCTTTGGCCAATCTGGACGTGATTTTGCTCGACCATGCCCAGTGCGAGCGCAAGGCAGCGGGGGTGGCCATGAGCCTGATCAACCGCTATCCGTCGGATGCTGAGTTAGTGAAAGCGCTAACTGCGATCGCCCAGGAAGAACTGGCCCACTTTGCCCAAGTCAACCAGTGGCTAGAGCGTCGCCACGTTGCCTTTGGCCCCTTGCCGCCACCTCCCTATGGAGCCGCTCTGCGTCAGCAGGTACGCTCCGACGAACCCCATCGTCAGCTGGACGTGCTGTTGGTGTCGGCTCTGATCGAAGCCCGCAGCCACGAGCGGTTAGGTTTGCTGGGCCAGCACTGTTCCAATCCTGAACTGGCCCAGTTTTACCGCAGTCTCATGGCTTCAGAGGCTCGCCACTATGGGGCTTACTGGGTGCTGGCCACTGGGCGCTTTCCCCGTGCCGAGGTAGAAGCGCGACTGGCTGAATTGGCCGCTGCCGAAAGCGAGATTTTGGCTCGCCTGCACCCCCAGCCCCGCATTCATAGCTAGAGACGTTCGATGCCGCTAGAACACCGCAGCACCTTTGGCCCTTACCTAATTCGCAGCTGGCAGCCGCGCGATCGCGCGGCTGCCGTTGCCGTCATTAGCGAGGTGCTGCAGGAATATCGCCTCACCTGTGAACCGACCGATAGCGATCGCGACGCCTTAGAAGTCGAAGACTGCTACTGGGAGACGGGCGGCGAATTTTGGGTAGTAGAGCTTGACGGTGTGCTGGTCGGTACCGCTGGCTATCGTCCTACCCAGCGCGGGGATGGTGCCGTGGAGCTGCGCAAGATGTATTTGCTGCCTCAGGCGCGCGGCCAAGGGCTAGGGCGTTACCTGCTCAGCACATTAGAATCTGCTATTCAGCAGCGCGGCTTTACCGATATCTGGCTAGAAACGGCCTCGGTACTAAAGGAAGCGGTCATGCTGTACGAAGCCAGTGGTTACGAAGCTGCCAGTGGGGTGGAAACAGCTCGATGCGATCGCGTCTACCGCAAGCGCCTGCCCTCTCCGGCTAACCATCCCGTCCTATAGAAGTGCGGGTCTAAGCCTTAATGGCTAGAAATTAGCTATAATCGCCACATTAACCCTGGAATACTGGCTAAGCCGTTTTGATTGCCATTTATCCCGGCAGTTTTGACCCCATTACCTTGGGCCATTTAGACATCATTACCCGCGGCAGTCGATTGTTTGAGCGGGTGATCGTGCTGGTGTCTAGCAATCCCAACAAGGTGCCCATGTTTTCTACCGACGAGCGGATTCAGCAAATCGAGCGATCGGTGAGGCATCTCAACAATATAGACATTGACCATTACGATGGTCTCACCATCAACTATGCCAGGCAGCGCCATGCCCAGGTGTTGCTGCGGGGGTTGCGAGTGCTCTCCGATTTCGAAAAAGAGCTGCAAATGGCGCATACTAATAAGACCCTGGCCGATGATATTGAGACTCTTTTTTTGTCAACCTCTACAGAGTACAGCTTTCTTAGCAGCAGCCTGGTCAAAGAAATTGCCCGCTTTGGCGGCCCCATCGACCACCTTGTTCCCCACCATGTAGCGCGAGACATTTACCAATGCTACGCCCAGAACCCTCCCGCCTCAACGCTCAGCCCCGCACCGCCCAGTCCCGCAGTGCCGGTGCCCAAACCAATGGATTGTCTGTAGAGGCGACGGAAACAAACTCGGGCCTGCCTAACCCTGGCGACATCGACATTCAACAGGAGCTGAATAAGCTCGAAGAGCTGATTTTGGCTAGTCCCCGGGTGCCCTTTAGTGGGCGTACCCTGGTCGATGAGGATCAGCTGCTTGACCAACTCGACGCTATTCGCCTTAACCTGCCGCCGGCCTTTCGCCAAGCGGTGCAAATTTTGCAGCAGCGCAACAGCCTGCTGGCCGAATCTGAGCGCTATGCCCAAGAACTGATTGCTGCTGCTGAGCAGCAGGCAGCCCAAATACTGGATGAACTTGGCATTGTGCGCCAGGCTGAGCAAATGGCCCAACAGCTCAAAGCCCAGGCCCAGCAGGATTGCGATAGCTTGCGTACCCAGGTGATGGGTGACATTGAGCAAATGCAGATTCAAGCCCAGCGTGAGTGGGAGTCCCTGCGCCAAAAGGCCCTAGACGAGCAAGACATGATTCAGCAGGAGGCCGATGGCTACGCTGACCAGGTGCTCTCCAGCGTAGAGCAGCAGCTATCGCAGATGTTGCGCATCATTCAAAACGGGCGCAGCCACCTTCAGCCACCGAAGGAAGCCCCGGTGCCAACTCCAACCCAGCGCCCCAAATCCGGTAAGGGTTCGTCGCCCAGTGCGATGCCATCGGACCTCCGCGCCGATGCTGGGAGCGATCGCCCTTCACATCGCCCTCGTCCACCGCAAAAGCCTGACCCCTCGGCATGATCAGCTATCTCAAGGGGGTGCTAGCCGATGTGCAAAAGCCTGGTAGCCACAAAATTATCGTCACCCTAGACGTCAATCAGGTGGGCTATGACATGCAGGTGCCCGCCCGCCAGCTATCGCAGCTGCCGCCCCTCGGGGAAGTGGTGCAGCTCTTTAGCCACCTCTATTTTCGCGAAGACCAGGCGGTACTGTTTGGCTTTGGCCAGCGCCAAGAGCGCGACCTGTTTCGGCTGCTAATTAGCGTTAGCGGCATTGGTCCCCAAATGGCTCTGGCCCTAATCGACACCTTGGGCGAGGCCGAGCTGACCCAGGCGGTAGTTAGTGGTAACACCCGCCTGCTGTCGCGTACCCCAGGGGTAGGCAACAAAACCGCTGAGCGTCTGGTGCTAGAGCTTAAAACCAAGCTGCAAGACTGGCAAACTCAGTCGGGGGTGGGCCTGGTGCCCGATGCTGGGCCGATACCAACTCTCTACGAAGAGGTCGAAGCTACGTTGAGCGCCCTAGGCTATAGCCAGAGCGAGATTCTCAAGGCGCTTCAGGCGGTAGGGCGTAGCTCTGCTTTGCAAAAGACGGCGGATCCAGAAAGTTGGGTGCGCGAGGCGATCGCATGGCTCAGCCAGTAATCCTCTGCTGAGACCAGATGGGTGCAGTAGACCCTATGCTATAGTGAAAAATCCTGGCTCAAAATTATTCTTCTAGAAAAGTTGTCTGTCCCATGACTCTGTTGCAAGCGCGTAAGCAGGAACTTATTTCCGACTATCAAGTGCACGAAACTGACACCGGCTCCGCCGATCTGCAGATTGCTATGCTCACCGAACGCATCAATCAGCTGAGCGCCCACCTGCAAAAGAACAAAAAAGACTACTCGTCTCGCCGTGGCCTGCTCAAAATGATTGGTCATCGCAAGCGCCTCATGGCCTACCTGCAAAAGCAAGATTCCGAGCGCTATCGGGCGCTGATTCAAAAGCTTGGTATTCGCGGTTAGGTTTTCCGCCGAAGCCAGATTAGCTGGGTTAAGTTGAGTTGAACTCAGCGAGGTTCTCTGGTAGGTAGCCTGAGTTGGGTACTGCGATCGCGTTATTTGACTTTGCCTTTAGGTAAGAACGTTGGGCTAGCACCGCTAGCCCAACGCCCATTTATTCCTGTCGCTTGTTGTAGTCCGTGTAGCGCTCTATGGCCTCTGAGTCTTCCCGAAAGCGGCTGCCCTTTGAGCCAGGTGGTAAGAGTGGTAGCAAGCCTGCCGATGAGTCACCAAAGGCTGCTAAGCCAGCCCGTACAAAGAAATCAGCCAAAAAGCCAGCTGCCGTGAATAAACCTGCTGCGGCCAAGCCAGTTGTTGCTAGCAAAAAGCCAGCTGAAGCTAAGCGGTCGAACAGTGCAACAACCGCTATCCCTCAGGTGGTGAGCGATCGCATGCTGCGCCGCATGTTGGCCTTCTCCGGCGTCCCCACGGGGCTGGGAATACTGACCTTTTTCGTTAGCTACTATCTCGTAGCTAATCAGGTAGTAGAGTTGCCTTCTTACTTTGTACTGCTAGTAACCCTAGGCTGCTTTGGCCTGGGGGTAGTAGGCCTTACTTATGGTGTGCTGTCAGCATCTTGGGATGAAGAACGCCCCGGCACCTGGTTGGGCTTAGACGAGTTTCGAGTTAACTTTGGCCGTGTAACCGGCGCCTGGGGTGCTAAGTCAGAGCGCTAGGGCCAAGACTGGATATCCACCTGACTTCTAAGGGTCGACAATATAGCCGCTTGGGCATTCAGTAAAGCCTCTCCAGAATGCCGGGCTTAGGCACACCCAATATTTCCTACGGTTTTCGTTCTTTGCGTTGTATTTTTTGCCATAGCTCCTGCCTTTTTGATCAGGGCTATGTCTCACTGTCTGGACCAGTAGACGACTTCATAATCTGCTCAATCTGCTCTTCCATCATTTTGAGCAGCTGACTCAAGGCCTCCAGTGTCCGCGCCGAAGGAGGCTCAATTGTCAGCGACTGGCGAGCCCGGTGACGAATCTCAAAAATACGTTTTTGCAGGGTTTGAGCAACCCCAAGGGCATCCTCTCCCATCTGTTTAATTTGCTGCTGCTGATAAAACTTGAGGGCGGCTCCCCGTAGGACTTGAAGGGTAGCTTCTTCGCCGTGGGCACCCGACATTAGCCGCAGGCGCAGCAACACGCGTTCGCCTTTGTACAGCCGCTCAATGTCGGCCTGTTTTGGTTGGGCAGTTGGTAGCAGGGGCAGATGCGTTAGCCGCTTGAGTTCGTTGATGACGCTTTGAACCTGGTCGAGGCTCAGGTTTTTTAGGGCGGCTTGAACCACGCCGTCTCTGCTCCAGAGCACTTGACCATGGGCGGCTCGCCGTTCTAGATAGAGACGCCCAATGCCCTCGGTTAGCACCTGATAAAGCAGCGCCTGGGTAAGTTTAGGGGGCGGTAAGCGATGTAGTTGGTTAAGCGGAACCTGGCTAAGAATCGGGTCAAGCACAAGGGCTAGGGGTTGAGACTCTAGCTCAATTCCTGGAGGTTGAGGTTGGGGCGGAGTTGGAGTAGAGAGAGCAGGCGGCAGGTTGGGAGCTGGGCGATCGCTCTGCAATTCTTTTGGGCTGTCAGCGACTGGGGTGGGGCGATCGCTTCTCAGATCTTCTGGGCTATCAACAATAAACGTGAGAAACTCATCGACCTGGTTTTGCGGCTGGGGCACTGCCTCATCTTGCGGCTGGGGCTTAGCTTTTTGCCGAGATGCGTGACTTAGATACTTAGAGAGCATTTTGCGCTGCCAGTCAGAGGCTACGGGCCACGACACTACAGAGCAGTGAATGAAGGAGACTTGCTTGCGGGCATATTCCGTAGCGACGGTGTCCGACGGGTTGACCATGCCGAGGTGTAGGCAACTCGACTCCACAGAGAGAGGAATAATCTCGTGGTAGAGACAGGCCTCAAAGGGCAAGATGCTATCGATTAGAGAGAGCATTTGGTCCACATTGAGGCGGCTATCAATAGCCGGGCTGCCGCTTTGCACGTCAAGGGCAGAAAGGTCGTTGGATGGAGAGTGAGTGTCGGGCTCCGGCATGGGCCTGGCAAGATAACGATCAGGATTTCCTTATGCTAGGCGTGGGGCAAGACGCGAAGGTAAATTCTTAAGATCAGCCTATTAATCTTTATGAGAGACTTTACTATTTTGCTGGATTTGCAGTCAGTTGCCCAGGCTGTTGGAGAATCGGCAGTGACGAAAAGGACATTACAAGGACTAAAACACTACTAGAAAGGACTGTTCCAGTGTTGTGATCAGTGCTGTTGTTGGTCAACCGCTAAAAGTTGGCTGCTTTGCTCGCGATCGCAATTCTTGCGGCGTCGCGTCTTTCGGTCGACGACTTTCTGTCAGCAACCCAGGCAATGCTGATGGTGTTCTCTCTATACCCAAGCTCTGCTTCTGTAGATCAACTAGAGATACCCAAGGGACTACTGAGCTGAGGCGCCTTCCCGTGCAGCGTCTGGGGTAATGACTTGGCTTGGCTCTGCATCTGGTAGGGCGATCGCCTCTGGTTCTAAAGGCTCGACATTCGTGGGAGAGGTCCTCAGCGACAGGTCGTCTGAGCTGACCTGCTCGAACCCCAAGGGCTTTTCTGGCTCAGGAGTGCTCGCCGCGTCAGCGGGGACAGCGGTAGGTTCCGCTTCTAGAACAGCTAAAGGCGCTGCTGAAGTATTTAGGGCATCCGGGGCCTCGGGCGGTTCGGCCTCTGGATTGGCGGTAACCTCGGTTGCCGGAGACACAGGGTCTTCCTGAGGCGCTGTAGCTGGCTGCGCATCGGGTTCTGCAACGGTAGCCTGAGGCATATAGATCGTGCTGTCGGGGAATGCCCCAGGTACAGGGGATGTAGTAGTGATTGGAACAACGGATTGGCTACCTTCTCTTGCGTCGGCCCAGGATGGAGGGGCGATCGCAGCTGGCTCCGCTACCGTCTCTGCTGGAGGTGCAGCGGCAGACGGCACCAAATCTGTTCCAAGCTCTTGAGCTCCACTGTCGGTAGCCGCTGCTGGTATCGGGGTCGGTGATGTCTCATCGGCAGAAGGTGCACTATCGCTACTAGCAACCGATGCTGGCGGTGGAGCTGTTGCCTCGTCGTGGTCTGGGACGGCGGTTGTGGTAGCAGAACCATTGCCCCGGTTAAACAGGGCGTTAGCAAGGGAGGCTGTCTGCGGCGAGGTGCCAGCTCCTGACGGGAACGCCGCTTGGGAGAAGCGTTCGACGGTAACCTGCCATAGTGCTGCTAGCGGATCGGTGTCACTGGCCTCAGCTGGGTTTGGCGAAGCGGCGACCGCCTCGTTGGTCGGTTCAATCTGGGCAACAGGGTCACTGGGAGAAGTCCACATTTGCAGTACCTCATCTACAGGCTCCGCCTCAGAGCTGTTCAGAGCCACCAAGCTTTCAGGCTCGGGGGCAGGGGTTAGCACCCAGGTCTGGGGATGGAGGTCAGGGTTTTGGGTCTCATAGGCAGCGATCGCCTGGGCTACGGCACTGGCCCGGCGCTGCTGGTCACGGCGAATGCCGGCTTCGGTGTTGCCCAACCCAGGGGCATTCCAGCGCCCGGTGTTGGGGTTGATATAGGAACGGGTGCGAGCCACCAAAATGGCCTCAGAACCCTCGTATCCATTCGCCTTAGCCTCAGCGAGACGCTCAATGTAACCCACCTGCCCGATGGCGGCTAGGGGCGATTGATTGGCCAGGTCCAGCCCGTTGAGGGTTTCCTCAAGGGTAAGGTTCAGGCCGTGCTTGAGGGCTCTTTGGCGCAGCACATCCCCTTGATTTTGAAGTCGGGCCAGCTGTTTTTGGTCGGCTTCTTCGGGAGTTTGAGCCCCGTGCTGGTAGGAAAACGTGCCCATGTTCCACACACGGTTGCCGGGGTCGGTGTGGCCAAAATAGGCAGGATTAATCGCGCCGTTGGGAGTGCGAGTGCCCTCAGCACTGCCCACTGCCCTGGCTACTAGAGAATCTGAGTTGCCTTCAAATAGACCTAACAATGGGTTGGGAGTGGCTTTAGGCTCAGACAATTTTGCCTGGGCCATGATCACCGCCGCTGAGGGTTCCAACCCAAAATCGAGGGCTAGCCGCTGCGTTTCCTTTGGTGGTTCAACCTTGGGTTCTGGGGCGACTGGTTCAGGAGCTGCAGCCACCATCACTGGGGCCATGGACAGCGGTGGAGCCGGTGGCAACAGGGCAGTGGCCGATGTGCTCTCATTCAGACCTACGGCTACCCCGCGCTGATATACCCCCGCCGGCAGCTGCTGGGGGGAGTGGTAGCGCATTGGGGGATTGGCTGCCTGGGCCGGAATGGGCAGGGGCTGGTTGGCGTTGTCTACCGCTGGTGCGACAGCCTCGGCGATCGGCGGCGGCTCCACCCACTGAGGCGGCGAGAGCTCAAAGCTAAGAATGCCGTCGTCGGCCTGCACCGCAGTCGGGCAAAGCAGTGCCAGCAGAGCACTAGCGGCTAGGAGAGTGAGATGTAGCTTCATGGGCAGAAGGAGGTTAAATTGCCGGGAGCAGGCTTAAAGGAGTTGATTGGAGTTCTGAAACAGCGCGGCTAGGCCTAGAACGGTAAGCGTGGCGGTGGTCGATTGAGCGATCGCTCCAGCACGCGATCGGAGGGCTCGACCATAGCCCAGGAGCCATCGGGCTGCCGTCGCAGGGTGGCAAAGTGAATGTAGCGCCCGCGCCCCATCACGTCTCCGGCTTCAATGGGTCCCAAATGGGGACGGCTAACACCGCAGTAGCGAAACAGGTAGGCCGGTACCTCTGGGCTCGAAAAGTAAATACAGTTAAACCCCTTGGCTGCCAGTTCTACCTGGCCCGTAAAAGGAGCGCGCAGCCGAGCACCCTGCAGCCGGATCGAAATATCGCCCAGGCTGCCGGTTACTAATTGCCCAGCCACGCGATCGCCCGATTCGATCTCCCAAGCTTGCTTCAGCACAATCTGACGGGGCGCCATCGGCGTCAGCCTGCCGCAACCACCCAGGCCAAGCAGCAGCATGCCCAATCCTAGACCTAGGGCCAGTCGGCCGAGTCCAAGGGGTAGTCTGCTCGAGCGCCAGGGCTGAGAAAACCGACCTCTTGCCCAGGAGCCTAGGGGTCTCCAGCCAAATTGGCCGCTCAGCAGCAGGGCACTATTGAAACCGAAAGCGGTAGCCAGCGTACTCGTCATTTTCGTACAGAATTACTAGCTGAACGGTCGGATCCCACGCCATGGGGTATGCTTCGCGCTCTGAAACTACCCCAGAGCGTACTTGGAGCTGAGGCAGGCTACAGTAGGGCTCGGCAACAATCTTGCGCACATTCTCTTTCGGGTCACGCTCGGGCACGACCAGCAGCTGAGCGAGCTGCTCACGGCTCAACTGGGCAGTGCTCTGCACAATCTTTTCGCATCCCTCAACGCTCTGGGTACCAGCCGCCTGCAACCAGCCGCCCAGCCTCTGACCGTCGATGGCCAGTAACCCGATGGCTAACACAATGGCCCCTGCGATAAAGGGCTTGGCATTTGCCAAAGTGATTTTCTCTCTCTGGGGATGCATTGGAACCATCAGCTGCCTCCTTAAAACTCAATGAAGAATAGAGCTAACCCGCGCTAGAGCCGGCCGCCCACAACCAGTCCTAAAACCAGCAAAAACACCCGAATGGCTGGGCCAAAGGCTAGTTTGGGGGCCAGGGTTGCTCGGTAGAGGGCATAGGCTGTGATCGCGGTAATTGCTGCTACTGCTACTGACCAAAGCGCTGGAAAGGCGGCCAGTAGCAGATTCAAAGCCAGTCGACCAATGACTCCACCCCCCAACCACAGCACCCCGTCAACCACAGAAAGAGATGCTCCTCGCTGCGGCTGCCCCAGTGGAGCACTAGACGCAACCGAGGGTCTGGCCTGCTGAGGGGCCACAAAGCGAGCGATCGCCAACCCGGTATTCCATACGGTGCGGCTCAGGCGAGCAACCAGCTCAGACGGCTCTTGCCCCAGGGCGACCAAATCAGAAGCTAGGGCACTCCACTGGCTTCGCCCCCGACGTTTAGAAGGACCATAGGTGGTGCGCAAATGGCCAGCCAGCTGGTTGACCTCGGCTCCAATAGGATTGGCCCGAGGCCCAGGGGATGGGGTGGGGCTAACGGTACGGTAAGCCAATACGATATTGCCTTGGCTATCCATCTCTGCCGACGCTAGAACTGCCCGCTCGACGTCGAGGTAGGGAGGCGCTATAGGCTGCCCCTGGGCGTTGGCAATGGGATGAGTGCGAGTCAAGCGAGCCCGGATCAGCTGCATTTCTGCGATCGCCCGTTCCTGCTCTGACGATAGCTGGTTAATCTTGTGCGCCATAGCGTTCAGGCGTTTGAGGTAGACTTCTGCAGGCGCTGATCCAGCGGGTAAGCTGGCCGCTAGATCGGCTCCCCCTGCCTGTTCAGAGCGCCATTGCAGAGCATTAATAGCCGTAGAAAAATCTACGCTGGGGCGCGATGGCCCTCCAGGGACAGCCTGAGACCCTCGCACCACTGTGCTTGGCAGCGATGGTTCACTGGCCCAGTCAACTTGTACGGGGGCATCGTTTTGGCTCAGGGCGTTGACTGTGTTGGTGAGTTTGGTTTGAATGCTTTGAAAATCCATTGTCTGGTAACCGTGTGAGGAGCAGCCAAAAACCATTAACCCTGCCCATCAACTCACCTGGCTGGTGTAGAGCGATCGCTTATGACCGACAATCACCTGGCCAAGGGGCAGTCCCGAAAGATTTGGTACAAGTGTACCATGCTCTTTTGGGATTCGTACTAAAGAACGTACTATCTTCTTCGGCTTCTAGAGAAGCTGGGCTAGGAGAGTTGGCAGTAGGTAAGCGTTGATGTGGTTTGAAGCGGCAGTGCCGGGCATCCCCCTAAGAACGGGTTTCGCTTCAAAAAGCAGCCAAAATTGTGAAAATTGTCGGAAGAAACGTCGGTAACCCGGTCAGGCTCTGTAAATTGGGGGCACCTTGGTGACGATTTATCACAATTGCCTTTAGTGCTTGGCCTTGGCCAATGTTGGCTGCGCTGGCTTGGGGCGCGGCATTAACCTGATTCAGGCCTAATTTCACGCTTGAGTAGAGGGCATCTTCGTCGTCGCTGCCGTTGCAGTACAGCTCCATAGAACTGCTCTATTAGGGCACTCTGAGCTTGGTAATTTACCTCTGCCCATCTACCCTACGAGTTGTTGCCATGGTTAAGGCCTACGACAAAGCCCTGCGGCGTTCCTTTGCCCTCCCAGAGTTGACCAACTCCGGCTGTGTCTCCCGGCCTGAACCCCGACCGGCAGTGACCGTGCGGGCGAAATCTTGCCCTTATCACATTGTGATGGCCTGCTTTTTGGGCGGACAGGTGCTCATGCGCATTCTGCGTGGCCGAGTCAATGGCCAGCGGACCTTAGAGCAAATGGTTGCGGCAGGGCCATTCACCCTGACTCCAGTGCTGTTGACAAATGTTTTTGCTGGCATGATTTTTACTGTGCAAACCGCGCGCGAGCTGGAGCGCTTTGGAGCAATGCACGCCCTGGGTGGGGCCTTTGCTATGGCCTTCTGCCGAGAACTGGCCCCCATCTTGACGGCGGCAATCATGGCTGGGCAGGTGGGCACAGCCTACGCGGCTGAGATTGGCTGCATGAAGGTGACCGACCAGATCGATGCCCTCAAGGTGCTGCGCACAGACCCCATTGACTACCTAGTGGTGCCTCGGGTGGTGGCCTGCTGCGTGATGCTGCCAGTGCTCACGGTGCTGGGCCTCGTGCTGGGAATTGTCGGCGGAGCTGGGGTGGCCTTTTTGTTCTACGAAATGCCCGTGGAACAGTTTCTAGACTCAGTACGATCGCTGATGGTGCTCAACGACCTGATTGCTGTCTTGATCAAATCGGTTTTGTTTGGGGCCATCGTCGCTTTGGCGGGCTGCACCTGGGGGTTGACGACCACCTGTAGCCGGTCGGTCGGTCGAGCTGCGACTTCAGCGGTGGTTACCACCTGGGTGGGGCTGTTTATGGTCGACTTCTTTCTATCGCTGGTGTTGTTCGGCGGTGCTGAGGTGGCGCTGCACTAGGTCATTGCTAGCTTGCAATCGACTCAGGCTCCCTTGCCAAAACCGCAGTCCTATAGCGACGACGGTTGGACAAAACTGCTGGAGTGCTATTCTGCCCCGGCTGGCAGCATGTCAAAATTAAAGTCTATGTAGGTGTGGTCGGGCATCATGGTCCCGATCAGGTTGGCCCCGTCGAGGTCAGTGTTGGTCAGGTCAGCTTCGCGCAGATCGGCTCCCTGGAGGTTGGCGTGGCTGAGGTTAGCGCCCCGCAGGCAGGCCCGTTTGAGGTTGGCGCCGCGCAGGTCACTGCCACTGAGCACGGCCTCTTTAAGAACAGCACTCTGAAGATTGATGCCGGTCAGCTTGGCTCCTGAAAGCAGAGCGCGGTTGAGGTGAGCGCCAGATAAATCGGCCCGAAAGAAGTCGCTGCCGATGAGGTTGGCCCAGTTGAGTTTGCTTTTGCGCAAGAGGCTGTGGGTAAACACGCCTCCCGGCATAAAAGCCCCCGATAGATTTAGGCCCGAGAGGTTGCAGTCAATAAATTCAACGAAGGGCAGCTTCATACCCTCCAGCGATACGTTCCGCAGATCTAAATGGTGGAACTTGAGCTGCCCACGACTGTAGTTTTGGGTGAGTAGGTCAAGGGAGTAGCGCGTGTAGGAATGCATGGGAAGGCCGTGTAGAGAAGGCTAGATTGAGCGATCGCAGACAGGCAATCGTCTGGGCAATGCAAATGACCCGTGCGTCTCATCAATTGCTCAAACCCTTGCAGTGAGGGCTATTGACGCATTTACCGTGGATCTCATCCTAGACGCTTTTGCAGAGCATATACCCAAGGGACCTTTTAATATTTGTGTCCTCCTAGAGCTGCTTCGTGGTCAGCTTTGGGAGGGTAAGGGGAGCGATGAGCACTGGCTCCGCCACTTGGTCAAGAGAGATATCATTTGCAGCCATTCTCCGCAATCTAATTTGACATTTTGTTACATTTGATTTACATTAAGTTACATAAGCGCAATGCATCGGCATCGATTGCATCGCTGAGTTAGGTGAGCGGCGCGTTTTGCGACCGTCACCATCCCGCACTGGAGGTTTATTTATGACTGCCCTATTGATTTCTCTTTTCGTCATTGGCTGGGTCGCTGCTGCACTGATTGGCACCCAAGCTTATTTCCGGGGTGAGCAAACTAAGCCAATCCACGAGCGCAACTGGCGTTCTGATTCCTTTGATCAACTGGCTCTGTCTGTGACTGGCCAGTCCACCGACTTCGGCGATCGCGTACCTGCTTACAGCGGTGATGCCTTTTCGAGCAGCGTGATTTCTAAGTAATAGCTAGCTGCTGATTCCCATCCAGCAGCAGTTGTTTTCTGTAGAACTTCTACCTCTAGAGCCGTCCCCAAGCCAGGGACGGTTTTTTGTTGCCGCCAACGTTGGGTCTGAGCGAGCAGCATTGCTTTTTTAGGGAGGATTAGCTGGCCTCCCGCTCTACTACAATCACGTTTTCGGTTACCTGCTCAAACGTGTCGTCGTGGCTGATCACAAATAGCTGCTCAAAGGTTTTGATGCGGCCAATCGCTTCGGCTAACCCCTGGCGACGGGGGCGATCCATATTAGTCGTGGGTTCGTCGAAGAAGGCAATGTCGGCATCGGCCAGCACCTTGAGCAGAGCCAGGCGCACCGCCAGGGCTGCACACATCTGCTCGCCCCCCGATAGATTAATGAACCGCCGCTGGTTAGGCCCATCCTGCACCACAATTTCGTAGTCTCTGGTCCATTGCAGAGCTACGTTGGGGCGGTTGAGCAGATCACGAAATAGGCGATCGGCCTGCTGGGAAACGCTGCGCAGATATTGCTCAGTAATGCGTGGCCCCGCTTCGTTATAGGCCTTACGGGCAAAATTGATAAAGCGTCTAGCCTTTTCCTGAGCCTGGAGCCGCTGTTTGGCGCTGTCGCGACGCTGGGCGATCGCCTCAAGCCCAGCAATTTGCTGGTCGATGTCGGTCAGTCGCTGACGCTGTTGGGGTAGGCTCCCTGCCAGCTGGTCAGATTCGGATTTGGTCGTGCTGTAGTTGGCTTCTAATGTGGCAGCAGCCTCAGGGTTGAACTCCGCTAGGGCAGCTTGGTAGGCCTGGTCAGCCTCCTGCTGCTGCTGCAACGCCTTGGCAAGGTCGGCCTCAGCCTCAGCGAGTTCGGCCTCCAGCCGGCTGTGCTGATTAGCCAGCGATTGGTTTTGTAGATATAGCCTGTAGCCTGTTTGATGTTGGGCGCGATCGCGCTGCACCTGAGCCAGACGCTGGTCTAGGTCGGCAAAGGGCTCTAGCTGACTGGTCAGCGCTTTGAGCTGTTGGTCTAGCGCGTCTAGGGCGGTGGCTTGGGCAGTGGCGGCCTGCTCCACCCGGGCTTTGTCTTGCAGGGTGCGTCCGAGAATTTGGCTTTTTTCGCGCGGTCGCCCCAGGGTCTCAAGCTCTCGCTCCAGCTTTTCTAAGGTGGTCTGTACCTGGGTATGCTGGGCCAGCTGCTGGGTAAGAGTTTCTCCCTGCGCAGTCAACTCAGCCTGGGCCTGCTGAATGTGCTCTAGCTGAACGGCGATGCTACCCAGCTGCGCTAACTCGGCTCGCCAGCCATAGCGCTGTTTGAGGTCGTTTTCTAAGGTGTGCAGCGCGGTCTTAAGGGCGGCCTCGTCGGTTTGATCTGCTAGGTCGCTGAGAATGGCGTCTAGGGCTGACAGCAATGATCCGTGCAGCTTGGTAGCTCCCTGGAGCGACTGCTCCAGACGGTCTAAGGTTGGGCCTGAGAGCAACGGCAGGCTCTCGGCTAACACCGCTAAATCTCTTAGCACTGCTTCAATCTCAGACTGCTGGACTTGACCCTGGCGGCGGCTGTCTGCCACCAGGGCATTAATTTCCGCTTCAAACTGGCGGGCAGCGGCCAGGCGGCTGAGCTGCTGCTGGAGGCGATCGCGTTGGTCTTCGAGGGCGGCGATGGCCTCGACCTGGGGTTGTAGAGCTAGCAAGCGATCGCGAGATTGGATTGCTTGTTGCCGCTGCTGGTTGAGCTGCTTCAGCTCCGCTTGGTACTGCTGCTGCTGGAGCTGCCACCGCTGGCCCTGCTCTAGCTGCTGCACCAGGTCTTGGCGCTGGGCCTCAAGCTGAGTCTGGGTGGCTATCTGCGGCTCAAGTTGGGCTAGCTCCCGCTCTGTCGCCGCAAACGATTCGAGCTGGGTTTGCCACCTAGCCAGCTCAACCTGGGCTTTGTTCTGGGCAGTTTGCAGCGTTTGGTACTCGATCTGCAAGTGCTGGCGCTGCTGCTGGGCTTGACCTAGCGCCTCTAACGCCTGCTCCGCTGCTTGATAGGCTTTGAAGGCCTGCTGATGGGTTTGACACAGGGCGATCGCCTGCTCAGCCTGCTGCACTGACTGCTGAAGTCGGACTAATGCGGTCTGCTTGACCTCAAACTGATGCACCAGCCCCTGGCGCTGAGTAGCCAAGGTTTGCACCGCCTGGGCTTGGGCTTTGAGCGCGTCCCGCTGGGTCTGCAGAGTGGCGAGTATAGTCTGCAAAGCCTTTAAACGCTGTTTGCTGATCCCAATTGCGTTGGTCAGGTGTTGCTGTCGCTGGTGCAGGTCATCCCAAAGGGTAAGCGCTTCTTCGTATTGAGTAATTTCTCGCTTAGTGGCCTCCGCCTGATCCTCGGCGTAGCGGCGCAGGGCGTTCATCTGCTTAAAAGCTAGCTTGTAGTCTTCAACCTTGAGAATGGCGTCGAACACCGCTTTGCGCTGTTCAGCAGGCTGTAAAAAGTCGGCGGTGAAGGTGCCCTGGGGCACCCCCAAGGTGCGAGCAAACAGCTGAGCTAGGTTGGTGGTGGGGCCTAACCCAAGGTGCTGGCGCAACCAGGGCAGCACCTCGTCTTTGATGCGGGTGTAGGGTAGCCGCTCGTTAAGCTGGGGGTCAAATAGAGCGTAGCCCCGCTGGGTACAGCGCTGAGCATGGTACGTGCGGCCATCATAGTTGGAGGTAAACGCCACCGTAACCTGGGCACTGCCGCTGCCGTTGCGAATCAGATCGTCTTTGCCGTAGTCGCCCTGGTAATTGAAGAGCACCCAGGCGATCGCCTCTAAAATGCTGGTCTTGCCCGCGCCATTTTCGCCGCAGATGGCATTGGTGCCCGGTTGAAACTCAAAGTAGCGATCGCGGTGGGTCTTAAAGTTTTGCAGCGCCACCGACAAAATTTGCATTGCTTGCCCCGTCCATCGCTTCAGCCACGAAGACTAGGATAGCTTTCTTTGCTGGAGCTAGGGCTGCCCCGGTTGGCTGCGGGCGGCGGTGGAGGTAAAACACACCGGTTCTGCCTGGGTGCGCGTACACCAAATCTGAATCATCACTGATGGGTCGTCGGGCGAAACCCACCAAGCCTCAAGCTTGACTACCTGGTTAGCTGGGGGCAGACTGCTGCTTTCGCTAGCGGCAGCTGAGGTGGCAAGGGTGGTCTGAGCTGCCTCTGAGTCATCGGTACGGGGGAGCGGCTTCAATTTTTGGGCCGTCTTGGCCAGGGCTGCCTGCAGCTGCGGTGCGGCCGCCCGATGCTCTTGAGGCGGTGGGCTGGGCAGGGGCGACCCCAGAGGAAGCATGTTGGTGCGCACTACTCCTGTCTGGGGCGAACCCAGATGGGTGGGAATGTCTGCATCGGTAGAGGTTGGCGGGTCGGCAAGGTTGAAGGAAGGGGTAACCGCGCTGACCCCAGGTTTCGCCAAGCTAAACCCAGTCGCTGGCTGGCTGAGGTAGCTGTGGCCGTAGGCCGTCAACATGCCGGTGGCCATGCTCAGCGGAATTAGCAGTCGGACCAGGTGGCGCTGACGGCCGCAGCGCTTGGTGTAGCGATCGCAGGCCTCCAAATAACGGTTAGCCAGCACCGAGAGCTGCTCGGGGTGAGTCTGCTGAAAAACTTTTGCCTCGTTAAGGCGAGTTTTGCTCAAGAAATAGTCGGGATGGTTAGGCTGCTCCTGCTGTTGCCATTCTTGGGCGGCACCCTCAATGGTCCGCTGCTGCCTGACCCGTGGCCCCTGGGTTTGCAAACATTCTTGCAGTAGCGGCCAGTTGCGGATCAAAGCCTCATGGGCAATGTCAAAACAGGGGATGCTGGTGGTAGCTGGCTGAGAATTCAACAGCTCACCCGTAATAGTGAAAAGAATACCGTCAGGATCCGCCGGTGCCCATCCGGGCACCGAATGGGCCGCGATATTGCACCTGGGGAACTGTGACTGGGTTTGGGCAACCACCAGCCGGGCTGCTATGAGCTTGTTTAGCACTGCAATAACAGCGGGCTCGGACATGGCCTCGGTGACTAGCTCAGGCAAAGACACTGGACGGCGAGTCACCATGGCGCCATCGCCTAGGTCGCAAAGGCTCAGAAATATGCGCTGGGCAACGGCTTGCTCAGGAGCCGTAAGGCTCTCGTACAACTCGTTAGCCCGCTGGTTAAGCAGGTGACGAATGCCCCCCATCTTTGCGTAGGCGGCTAGGGTCAAATGCGGCGGCTTGGAGAGGTCAGGGGTGTTTTCTCGCCGTAGCCACAGCTCTTTCAGGACCAGCTGAAGCAGAGCCAAGTCGGCGGGGGCACTGACAATGTCGAGCAGTAGCGTGTAGACCAGGTTGGCGTCATAGCTCAGCCCCACCTTTTCGAGGGGGCCAACAATGGTGGCCTTGAGCTGGTTGTAGGTCATGGCCGGTACGGCCAGGCTGTGGGCCGCTACCAAAGCCTGAAAGTCTGGGAACTCGTTCAGGCTCTCAAGGTGGTGAGTCCGCAGACCCAGCACTAAGTGAACCGGAATATGGACGTTTTGTACTGCGGCTGTCAAACAATCGATCACTAGACGGCGATCGCGATCGGAGATTGAACCAGGCGTTAGCAGCGCTTCTATCTGATCAACAGCGAGTACCAGGCGGGCTTCTGGACCTTGTTCCCCCATTAAGGCTTGGATCAGCTGGCAAAATCCCTCTGCTCCTTGCTGCAAAAACGATTCGGCCCGACGCAGTTGTTCGGCTCGATGCAAGCCTGTAGCACCGGGGTCAACAAAGGCGTCTGCCAGACTGGTGAGGGGCGAAGACCCCAGGGCCAAGTAGCGCAGCGTCCAGGCGGTGGTGCCTTCGCTTTTAGCTAGGCGGGGCAGCAGCCCGGCCCGCAATAGCGAGGTCTTGCCAATGCCTGATGCCCCTGTGACCACACACAGCCGAGACGACTGCACTTGCTCGACAAGGGTTTGCGTGATTTCGTCACGGCCAAAAAAGAATTCGCTATGGGCAGCCTCGAAGGGGGCAATTCCCGGAAAGGGGCAAAATCCATAGCGGAGCTTTTGCAGTCTCTCTAGCAGTGGGGGCGGTGTATCTCCGGCGGGGGCAACCATGCCTGACACGCGAGTGAGCACAATTTCGCTGCCAGAGCTTTCAAACAGAGGCTGCTGTAGCTCGCCCTTGAGTTCTCGGTTGACCGTGTCTGTGAGGGAGTGGCTGTTAACAATGCCTCCCTTGATTTTGTAGGGATTGAGGCCCGACAGTAGCGCCTGGGTGAAGACGCTGTGGTTGCTGTTGAGAGATTCGTAGGCGGCTTCATACTCGCGGGCCGCTGCCATAAAGAGGCGATCGG
Source organism: Nodosilinea sp. FACHB-141 (assembly GCF_014696135.1). Taxonomy (NCBI): domain Bacteria; kingdom Bacillati; phylum Cyanobacteriota; class Cyanophyceae; order Nodosilineales; family Nodosilineaceae; genus Nodosilinea; species Nodosilinea sp. FACHB-141. The sequence goes on from NZ_JACJPP010000012.1 coordinate 157,121, forward strand.
TGCCGGCTCGGGCACCCGGATCGGCCTCTAGCATGTTAAAAAACTCGCCGCTGTTGCAGCAGTCGAGCAGAATGACTCGTTGACGCACTGGGCTCTCTTGCAACAGTCGCCGCAGCCAGTGCAGCGACAGCCCGTAATGCCCTGCGGCCGGGTTGGCATCGCTAGTTGCTAAATAGCCTTCTTGAATGCCGGCCTGGCGTTGTAAACCGTGGCCAGAATAATAAAAAATGGCGGTTTGAGGAATGGTTTTGCCGGCTGGCTTAAATAGTTTGATGAGCGCTTCTTCAAGTAGCGCTGTGGTCACACCGCCTCGCTGACTAATCTCCGGTTTTTGATGGGTGATGGCCTCTGGAAGCCTGACTACGCGGCATTCAGCGAAGCTTTCTAAGCAGCGGGCCACTGACTCAGCATCGTGGGCTGGTGCCTGCAAAACCGGCAGGTGCTGATAGGCATTGATCCCGACAACAAGCGCATCCCTTGACATTTTCCTCGCACCCTGTTTTGGCGTTCTCTAAATTTGACTGACTAGTAAATAGAAAGGGGAACATAAAAACTTTAGCCATTACTTCAGGTGAGATTTTCAGTGACTCAGCTAATCGAGAACTGTAGAAAACTAGCTCTCAAACTGAGTGCTCACGCCTCAATAGGTTAAGTTTATCTAAGAGGCCAAAATCCTTTAAGAGGGGTTTCACCCCTACGAGAAATATTGAAGGAGCAAACTTTTTTTAGGAATAAATCAATCCGTAGATCTGCGTAAACATTCGATTTTTGAGCGCCTTGTAGGTTTAATCGCAACAGAGAAATCCGAAAAATATGACGTGCTTTTGTGGGTCAAATCGGCCAACTGGTAGTAGGCTTCCGTAAAATTACATAGGTAATTTTGTACTTCCGTCATCTGGCCGAAACGAAAGTTTATTTCTTGGTTTCTAAATGCGGGTTCAGGTTTTCGCGAATTTGTTGTCTTTTGAATCGCTAGAGCGACTGTCTAAATGATGTGATTGAGCCCTTGGCGATCGCCGATTTGGTGGGCGATCGCCACCAGGGTTTGACATCTCTGCGCTACCGATAGTTTAATTTGGCGGTAATACTCTATATCTAGCCCTATGTCAGAATCACGGCCTAGGGGTTCATTGGTGAAGCCTGACGTAGGGAGGCGGATCCCCATGCGATGCGGCTTGGGTAGAAAGCTGGGCGCACTGAGTTTGGGGATGACGCTGGGGGAAGTTATCCACTGCCCGGTGTAGCGAACATATCTTCTGAGTGGTTATAGGAGGGCGAGAGCCTGAGGACGGTCTGCCAATTTGCTGACTTTGCTGCCGCCGTCGCCCTTGTAAATGCGTCTCGTAGAACCCGCTGATAGGTTGGAGCACCACCCCGATCTAGCGATCGTCAACCGCGTCACGCTCTCGGTGACCACCCATGACGCTAAGGTTCGACGAGCCTAGATTTTGCCCTGGCTGAGGAGATCTCTGCGCTGCACAATGGGCAATGTCAGACGCCTTTACATCCGCAAACGCCATGACCCTATCTCCGACCGGCAACCAATGGACCTCGGCCAGCCATGCCCTAGATTATCTAGCCCGGGCTGATACGATTCCGCACCGCACCGAGGGGGAGGCTGTACTGCTGGATCTGGTGCCCAAAACGGCTCGTCGTATTCTCGACCTGGGTACAGGAGATGGACGACTCCTGAGACTACTGAAGATTGATCGGCCTGAGGCCAATTGCGTAGCGCTGGATTTTTCGCCGACCATGCTGGCGGCGGTGCGCGATCGCTTTGGTGCAGACCCCAACGTTACTATCGTTAGCCACGACCTATCTCAGCCTTTACCCAACCTCGGCACCTTTGACGCAGTGGTCTCAAGCTTTGCTATTCACCACCTCGAACATCCCCGCAAGGCAGCCCTTTACGCAGAGATATGCCAAATTCTGGAACCCGAAGGCTGCTTTTGCAACCTGGAGCATGTGGCTTCTCCTACAGAGCGGCTGCACCACCAGTTTTTAGCGGCCATTGGCTATACCCCCGACGAAGAAGATCCCTCCAACCAACTGCTGGATGTGGAAACTCAGCTGGGCTGGCTAAGGCAGCTTGGGCTTGACGATGTTGACTGCCACTGGAAATGGCGCGAGATGGCGCTGCTAGCGGGTCTCAAGCCGCTCAAGAGGTGAACTTTAGGCCCAACTTCCTGGCCAAGTAGTGGCTAAGAACACGATTAGGCTAATCAGGGCAAGAATGCCCTGTAAAACATTGCCGACTAGCGTACCAACCACAATGGCCAAGCCTACCTTGGCCGACTGCTTGACCCGCTGGAGCAGCTTCAGCTCGCGGCGGTGCAGAAATTCGCCAATAAAAGCCCCCATCACCGTGCCGATCAAAAGCCCGAGCAGGGGAATGCCCGTCGGCAAAAGAGGTAGCAACCCAAACAGGCCAAAAAACATGCCTATAAAAGCCCCAATTTGACCCCAGTTGCTGGCCCCTACTCGCTGCGCCCCCAGCACCCCAGCCAAGTAGTCGATGACAAAGCTGAGGATGAGAGCGGCGATCGCGACCCCCAACGCCCACTTGAGGCCGACAAACCCGACAACTAAGCCCCATATCACCATGGCCCCTACAATCAGCGTGATTCCGGGCAGGGCCGGCACTACTGCGCCAATTACCCCCACCACCATGACGAGCACCAGCAACCAATACAGGGCTAAATGCCACGCCGCGGTGGTGTCGATCGCTGTGGATACCTGCACCTGAGCAGGCAAGCTAGCGATGCTGTGACCGATCTGACTCAGGGAGTTGCTGCTGCTGTTGACTAAGCCAGCTATCCACTGAGTCACTTGAGAGTAAACTCCAGAGAGGCCTTGTGGGAGCGGTGATGGAGTCGGGTCAAGGGCTAAAAAATCAGGCATAGAAAGCATCCTGGAGAAATGTTGCACCTCTAGGAGCAGGGTGCTGGAGTAATTGCCACAGTCTAAAGCGGATCATAGCCAAAACCAGGGTCACTATTAGGACGGCTGAAGGTGCGGCCATCCATACATCTATATATTTATGCTGGTGATAGCAGCGTATCGATGCCGTCGCTAGATGGAGTGGTCGGAGAGCGTTAGAGTTGGAGGACGCTTTTTCGCCTCCTTGATCTTGGAGCTTTGCCCTGTGCTGCCTAACTCTTGGCTACCCAAGTCCCTGCTGCCTACCTTTAACCCGCCAGCGCCGCTGTTGGTGATAGCCGCTATGGCTTCGACCCAGCTGGGCTCAACCTTGGCCAAGAGCTTATTCGGCCAGGTGGGACCCTTGGGCATGGTGCTACTGCGGGTGGGGTTGTCGGCCGTGGTGTTAGTGGCTTGGTGCCGTCCCCGTTGGCGAGGGCACCGTCCGGCTGACTACCGGCTGCTGGTGGTCTTTGGGCTGTCGTTGGCGGTGATGAATGCGCTGTTTTACGGTGCGATCGCCCGGATTCCCATCGGCGTTGCGGTCGCGCTCGAGTTTTCCGGCCCGCTGGCGGTGGCGCTGCTGCACTCGCGCCGCTGGCTCGACGGATTGTGGGTTGCTCTGGCGGCGGTGGGCATTGTGTTGCTATCGCCCCTCAACACCCCAGCGCTCGACAGTTGGGGGGTGGTAATGGCGCTGCTGGCCGGGGTGGCCTGGGGCAGCTATATTGTGCTGTCGGCCCGCATGGGACAGGCTTTTCGCGGTGGGGAGGGGCTGGCGCTGTCGATGGCGGTGGGTGCATTGCTGCTGCTGCCCGTCGGGATCGCGGCGGAGGGCCGACTGCTGCTGTCACCCCATATTTTGCTGCTGGGGTTGGGGGTGGCGATGCTGGCCTCGACTCTGCCCTATTCTTTAGAAATGACGGCGCTGCGCCGTATGCCGGTGAACGTGTTTGGCGTGCTGATGAGTTTAGAACCTGCGATCGCCGCCGTAATCAGCTTTTTTTGGCTCGGCGAAACCCTGAGCTTGACCATGATTGGTGCCATTGGTTTAGTCACGCTCGCCGCAGCGGGTGTGTCTTTATCCCAGCCTGCTACCAAGGCTGTTTGAGTTGAGCGTACTGGCAAAAGCGCGCCGATCTGCTGAATTTAATAGAGTCTTGCCTGCCCTACAGCAGAAGTGATCGCCGCCGAGTTCAGGGGAATTCTGGAGTTAATCAACACGGCGGAGGCGGGGTTAACCGGTGGCAACAATCAGTGGAAAACTGCGGCAGAGATGGATCTTAATCATGGGCGTGAGTGCCGTGATGGGTTTAGTGTTCTGCGCTCCTGACTCAGCCCTAGGCAACGCTAATGTCCAGTCTGTTCTGACCCAAACTGCTGCCGACTCCCTGCTGGCTCAGGCTCGAACGGGCTATCCCCAGCGCCAAGACGCCCAGATCAACGACTACGGCGAGGTGCTGCTACCGGCTGATGCCGCTCACCTGCGAGAGTTGTTGGAGCAGGTTAAGACAATTAATGGCATCGAAATCGTGGTGGTGACAGTGCCCTCAATCGGGGTTTACGAAACCGGGGATGATGCTATTGAAAGTTTTGCCACCAATCTTTTCAACGCCTGGGGCATTGGCGATGCCCAACGCAACGATGGGGTACTGGTGCTGTTTTCAGAGGGCGATCGCGCCGTGCGCATTGAGCTAGGTAAGGGCTACAGCCGCGTCTACGACGCTCGCATGCAGACCGTAATTGATGAATACATGCTGCCGCGCTTTCGGACCTCGGCCTACAGCACAGGCTTGTATGAAGGCACCCAGGCCTTGGTTGGACAGCTGACCGGGCCACCGCCTACAGCCCTAGAGAAACTGCCTTGGGGGTGGCTGATTCTCGGCCTAGGCGGGCTCGTTTCTGGTGGAGTTGCGATTGCGGGTTATAAACTGTTGCTCAACCTATGGCGACCCCAGTGCGAGCTATGCCAGGTGCGAATGACCAATCTGAGTGATACCGAGGCCAAAGCCCACCTAGACGCAGGGCAAATCTTAGAGCTGGAGCTGCAGTCGGTCTTTCACACCGTTGCTGAGTGCCCCCAATGCCATAAGCACACCGCTCGTCACTTCGATAACTTAATCACTTCCTTTGAGTCCTGTCCGAGCTGTCACTACAAAACGCTGGAAGAGGTGCAGCGCACCACAGTAAAAGAGCCAACCTATTACTCGTCGGGAGAAGCGCTGGCCAAACGGCACTGCCGCCACTGCGACCATAGCGACCAAACGACCATTACCTTAGCTCAGCTGCATCACAGCACTAGTTCATCCTCCAGTAGCTTTAGCGGTGGCTCAACCTCTGGGGGCAGCTCGTCTTCGGGGGGTGGGTCGTCTTCAGGGGGCGGAGCCAGCGGCAAGTGGTAATTGAACCCTACCTTTTGGCGGTTGACCAATTGCAAAGAAAGGCCGTTGCCTAGACAAACCGCCTGCATTCCGTGGAACACTGTTGCTACACAGGGAATGCATTCTAACGTCGGCTATGAGTCTTTGTATCAACCCAAATTGCCGTCAGCCTAACCATCCCGATAATGGGGGCAGTCCTACCTGCATGGCCTGTGGGTCGGCTTTAGTGCTCCAGGGTCGCTACCGGGTGATGCGGCTAATTAGCAGCGACAGCGGCTTTGGCCGCGTGTATGAAGCTTACGAGCGCAACGTCCCCAAAATTCTCAAGGTGCTCAAAGAGGGCTACAACACCAACGACAAAGTGGTGGAGCTGTTTCGCCGCGAGGCCCAGGTGCTGAGCCAGCTCAACCATCCGGGGGTGCCTCGGATTGAGCCTGAGGGCTATTTCCTCTACTACCCAGCCAATGGTGGCGAGCCTTCTCACTGTCTGTTGATGGAGAAGATCGAAGGTCCCAACCTGAAGCAGTGGATGGTGCAGCAGGGCAACCACCCAATCAGTGAAAAGCAGGCCATGCTGTGGCTCACCCAGCTGACCGATGTGCTCGATCTGGTGCATCAGCACAACTATTTTCACCGCGACATCAAGCCCGAAAACATTATGCTGCGCCCCTCGGGGCAGCTGGTGCTGGTTGACTTTGGGGCGGCCCGCGAGATGACCCAAACCTACATGGCTAACCTGGGCGATAGCGGCATTACGACTGTGAGTTCGGCGGGCTACACGCCCCCCGAGCAGGAGCAGGGCCAGGCGGTGCCCCAGTCTGACTTTTATGCCTTGGGTCGCACGCTCATCTATTTAATGACGGCCAAGTTGCCCAACGACCCAGCGATCTACAACTCGCGTACCAATGCGTTTGCGTGGCGGTCGGCAGCGCCGCAGATTTCTGCCCCTCTGGCCGATTTGATTGACAATCTAATCGCTCCGGCGGCCGCCTATCGCCCCCAAAACACCGAGGCAATTTTAGAACGTCTGGCCCAGGTGCGATCGCGCCAAGTCTCTGGCCTGCCTCGCTCGACTAACAACACCTCGGCACCGACCTGGCCCCTAACGACCCTCAACCCCCACGAGGCCCAGACTCTCCCTGAACCTTCGCGCAGCTTTTTGCCCCCCTGGTTAGACCAACGCCCCTGGCTGCTGGCCGGTCTCACGGGGCTAGCTCTGGCGGTGCCCTTAGGCTGGTACGCGCTGAGCCGAGGGGCACTACCCTTGGCCTTGAGTGACTCTCGGGTGACAGCACCGGCTCTCCAGAATTTGACCGTCAGCCCGGTGGCGATCCTGACTGGACACGAGAATGATATTTACGATCTATTGCTGCTACGAGACGGCAAAACGCTGATCTCTGCCAGTGCTGACAGCACGGTTCGAATGTGGGATTTGGAGGACAACACCCTGCGTCACACCCTGACTCATGCCAATGTGGTTCAGGCGATCGCCACCACCGTTGACCAGACAACCTTAATTAGCACCGGGGACGATCGCGCCATTCGCTTTTGGTCGCTGCCCGATGGCCAACCCCTAGGACAGCTTGACAATGCCCACGGCACACCCATCCGCGCTTTGGAGGTCAGTCGCAATGGCCGCACGCTGGTGAGTGCTGACAGCGAGGGGAGCATCAAACTGTGGCCTTTGACCGACGCCACCGGCTCCCTAAACCTATCGGGCATGTCGGCAGCTGGTCCTAGCCACACTCTTCAGGCCGATGGCACCTTAAACGATCTGTTGTTCACCCGCGATAACACCATGCTGATCAGCGGCGGCAAAAGCCTCCAGCTTTGGGATTGGGCCAGTTTAAGGGATGGCGCCACGGGCGCGGCTAGTTTGCCCACCACCCTGGAAGGGCATACCAGCTTTGTCAACCGCATTGAAATTACCGACGATGATCAAACCCTAGTGAGTGCCTCAGCCGATCAAAATGTGCTGCTTTGGGATATGGCTACAAAGTCCCAAAGCGCAGCGTTGGAAGGTCACCAAGGTTACGTCAACACCTTGCGTTTAGAGGGGCCTCAGCTCTGGAGCGCTGACGCTGACAAAACGATTTTGGTGTGGGATTTGCAGCAAAAGGCTCCGATTCAACGGATTACCGGCTTTGAAACCGATATCTGGCGCTTTGCGGTGCAGCCCAACGGCCAAATTATTACCATTGGTGGCACCCAGCCCTACATTCGACTCTGGAGTCTGGATCAGCCCCCAGAGCCCTAGCTCTTGGCCACAGTTAAGACTTTGCGGTGGTTAACGTCAAAGCGATCGCCGTGGGCCAGCAGGTGCAGCCGCAGCCCGTGGATGCTGAGCGGGTCGGAGGCGGTAATGTCGGGCTCGTTGGTATGGGTCATATCGCTGGGGTCGACCACGGCAATTACTCCTTTGCCGATCACCCGAAAGCTACCGTCGCTCTCAAATAGAGCACAGGTGTCTTCGTCAATGCCCAACCCGAGACGGTTGGGCTGCATGGCCATGGCGCTCATCAGCCGGGCCATGCGGTTGCGATTGTGAAAGTGCTGGTCGACAATCACCTCGGGCACAAAGCCCAGACCGATTGCCATATCTACCAGCGACCGATTGGGCGACTCACCGCTGCCGCCCCCAGCGATCATGTGGTGGCCCATGACAGCAGCTCCAGCGCTGGTGCCGCCCAGGGTGATTTCGCCCAGCTGGGCCCGCTGCCGCACCAGGTTAATGAGGGGAGTATCGGCCAGTAGGCCACAGAGGCGCACCTGGTCGCCGCCAGTGATAAAGACACCGGTGCAGGGTTCGACGATGGTTTCCCAGGTGGGGTCTTCCCCCTGGGCGCGATCGCGAATATCCATCACCACCGTCTTGGGAGCGCCCATCTCGGCAAAAATCTCTTGATAGCGACCTGAAATTGCTACCGGATCCCGTGAAGCGCAGGGAATGATACCAATGCAGGCCGCCGTCCCCCCAGACCGCTCGAAAAAGGTGTGCAAAATCTCTTTGCCGTGAACTTTATCTTCTGCGCCACCAATGGCCAGAATCGCATGGTGCTTGACGGGAGACATGGGCCGCTCAACAAAGGGACGAAAATTGCTACCTAGACTCAATTACTGCATGATAGAGAGCGTTATATACCAAGTCCAGCTCAAGATCTGTAGTTTTCCTACCGGTAGGACTCCACTTCTGGACATGGATGACGTTTACTCAACCCATCAGGTCGTTAGGCCTCAGCAGTCTAGGCTATGACAACTGGCATTTCGGGGGCTTCCCATCTGAGAGTAGATGTTGTCAGCCTGTTTCCAGACTTTTTTGCATCCCCTCTAGAGTCAGGGCTGATTGGTAAAGCCCTGGCCCGCCAAATTGCAGAAGTTTATCTTACCAATCCCAGGGACTTTACAACGGACAAGCACCACCGGGTCGATGACGAACCCTACGGCGGTGGCGTGGGCATGCTGATGAAGCCTGACCCCATCTTTGCGGCGGTAGAATCGCTGCCCGTGCTGCCCCGGCGCGAGGTGATTTTGCTCACCCCCCAGGGCGAGGCGATGACTCAAGACCTGTTTCGCCATCTCGTCACGCTCGATCAGCTGGTGCTGATCTGCGGCCACTACGAAGGGGTCGATGAGCGCGTCAGCCATCTGCTGACGCGGGAGGTTTCCCTAGGCGACTTTGTGCTCACCTGCGGCGAAATTCCGGCCCTGGCATTGATCAATGGCGTGGTGCGGCTGCTGCCGGGCACCGTGGGTAAAACTGACTCCCTGCGCTACGAGAGCTTTGAAACCCCACTGCTCGACTATCCCCAGTACACTCGCCCCGCCAGCTTTCGCGGCTGGGAGGTGCCGGAGGTGCTGCGATCGGGCAACCACGAGGCGATCGCCCAGTGGCGACGGCAGCAGCAGATTGAGCGTACACAGCAGCGGCGGCCCGATTTATATGAGCGGTGGGTGGAGGAGTGTGGGGAGTAGGTGGGTAGATGGGTGGATGGGTAGGAGGGATGAGTAAGGGTGAGCGGATAATCATGCAGGACGTAGGGTGCATTAGCGGAGCAATGCACCGTTCAGGAAAACGTATTCATCCAAAGAATTTAAGAGATATAGGGACGAGAACTTATGGGGATCAGGATTGGCAACGGGTACGACATTCATCGGCTGGTGGAGGGGCGATCGCTCATACTGGGCGGCGTCACCATCCCGCATCACTTGGGGCTGGATGGCCACAGCGATGCTGATGTGCTGACCCACGCGATTATGGATGCGCTGCTGGGGGCGCTGAGTTTGGGCGACATCGGCCTCTACTTTCCGCCGGGAGACCCGCAGTGGGCAGGGGCCGACAGCCTAAAGCTGCTGGCGCAGGTGAATGCGATGGTGCAGGAGCGGGGTTGGCAGGTGAGCAACATTGACTCGGTGGTGGTGGCCGAGCAGCCTAAGCTAAAGCCCCACATCGAGGCGATGCGATCGCGCCTAGCGGATCAGCTGGGCTTGGCCCCCGATCAGGTAGGGGTTAAAGCAACCACTAACGAAAAACTTGGCCCCGTGGGACGCCAGGAGGGAATCGCCGCCTATGCCGTAGCGCTCCTAACGACTGCTGACTAAGAGGCTTTCCCCACAAGCGTTTCACAGGATGCTGAAAATTTAGCCCACCCGAGGCGGGAACCTTTTGTTTTGGCGTGGGTCAAACCACTTTGTTAAATCTTTATGGCCAGTCCGCAGTAGATGTAGCTTTGACAGCACAACTCTCGGCAATGGTTGTAAAAGATACTTAATCTGTTCGAGAAACCCGTAAACTTACTTTATAATATCTTCAAGTTTGACAAGGTTTTGAAGCGGAATTTGCGGTAATGGCCGTGTATCTACTGCTGAGCCTCGATCTAGGTCTGGTCTCAAAGCTAATCCAGGTGGGTTGGTAGCTGTAGGTGCTGGTTTTTGTCCCAGAGACAAAGGGGTAGGGCTCAAATGACTAACGTCATGCAATCGCTGGTGGCAACGGGCCACACCATTCGTGGAGTTTGTTATGCCAAATCTAGCTATTTAAACCAGGCGATCGCAGCACTATCGGCCATTCCCCCCGAGCGGGTAGGTCTAAACGGCGAATACGATTACTACGGCTTGGCTAAGCGCATTAAGGCGAGCTACCACAGTCAGGTCGGGCGCGATGCTGTCAAGCAAATCACTGTCAAGCAGCGCGGCTCGGCTGTCATTCTCAGCGGCCAGGTAGACACCCTAGACCTGCTCGATCAGCTAGTTAATTTGGCGCTGCATACTGAAGGCGCAACCCACGTCGAAGTGCACGACGTGCAGGTTAACGTTCTAGAGCTAGCCCAGCCAGCGCGGGTAGCTTAAGCAAGCTCCAATAAGCCAGGGTTTAGGGCTTAAGGTATCGGATTTAAGGCCGGTTATGAACTGGACACCTTAATTCCAAACTGTCGTTTGACTGTTAGTTTTGGCTTGGCAGACCGCTAATTTGTTTAAGCCATAGGCGTTGAGCCATCGTTAACTGTCAGACGCAGGGCAGACAGCACGAGAATGACTAAGAACAGCCCCAGCCCAATGGTGCAGGCGTAGCTAATTTCGAGCTTTTGGAAGGCCTGCTCGTAGATGTAGTAGACCACGGTTTTAGAGCTGTGGCGCGGTCCGCCCTGGGTCATGATATAGACCTCCTCAAAGACTTTGGTGGCGGCGATCGCCGAGATCACACTCACCAGCACCAGGTAGGGCCGCATCAGCGGCAGCGTAATATCCCAATGGCGTCGCCAGCCGTCAGAGCCATCCAGCGCCGCCGCCTCGTACAGGTCTTGGGGAATGCCCTGGAGCCCCGCCAGATAGATCACCATGTAGTAGCCCAGCCCCTTCCATACCGTCACCACCATGACGCTAAACAGCGCCAGGGCTGGGCTGGTGAGCCAGGGAATACCGTTCTCCGTCAGTCCCAAAGATTTGAGTACTTGGTTAAACAGACCGGTCTCAGCGTAGAGCCAGCGCCAGGCAATGCCTGCCACCACCATCGACACCACCACCGGAGAATAGTAGGCTACCCGCAGCCAGTGAATGCCCCGTAGTTGCCGGTTGACTAAAATCGCCAATCCCAGTGGCGCAAAGGTCAAGATCGGCACGACTCCAGCTAGATAAATCAGGGTATTGCGTACCGTCTGCCAGAAAATTGGGTCGGTTCTCAGCCGCTGCACATTGGCCGAGCCTACCCAGGTGGGGGCCGCCGTCAGGTCAACTCCAAAGGTGGTGAAACTGAGATAAAAGGCTCGAAGAGCAGGCCAAAATACCGATATTCCCAGTGCCGCCAGTGCCGGCAGCAGAAATAGGTAGGGGATCGCTACCTGAGGAACTGTGATATTGAGCGGCCAGGGTTTACCCGTTGGATTGTGCGGAGATGCAGTCATGGGATACCGAAAATAGCTGAAGATGATTATCCCAGCAGCGGTGTTAAATCCAAATGTTCGCTTACTGCCTCGGTGAGTTCATTGAGAATGGCCTCGCGCTGTTCGCGGTAGTTGGGGATGCCGGTGGGCAGTGACCCTAGACCCCGCTGCTGGCGCAGACGGTTGAGCCAAGCCCGCCGCCAGGGGCCGTTGTCGAAGATGCCGTGCAGGTAGGTGCCCCACAGCGACTGACTGACATCGACTACGCCTAAACTGCGGTCTTCAAATAGGAACTCGAACTTGGTGCCCTTTTCGTCTTGCCCCTCGGAGAGGAGGAGCTGGGTGCGGCCCTGGTGCAGCTCGTAGCCCGACACCGGTAGCCCCTCCTGGGGAAATCGGGAGCTGACGGTGCGCTGGCGGGCGATCTTTTGCTGGGTAATAACTGTTCTCAGCGGGAATAGATCGAGACCGGGGAAGCGGCCTTCATGGCCCTCAATGCCTTCAGGATCGGCTAAGAACTGGCCCATCATTTGGAAGCCGCCGCAGACGCCCATCACCGTGCCCCCTGCAGCGACATAGTTTTGGATTTCTTCGGCCATGCCGGTGCGCTGCAAAATCAGTAGGTCGGCAATGGTGGTCTTGGTGCCGGGGATGATCACCGCATCGGGGTAGCTGAGTTTCTCTTTGGGGCTGAGATAAACCACCCGCACGTTTGGCTCGGCCTCCAGCGGGTCGAAGTCGGTGAAGTTAGAGATGCGCGGCAGTCGAATGACGGCGATGGTGATGTCGGCCTGTTTTTTGCTGCCGGGGGTGCGATCGAGCAGGCTGAGGGAGTCTTCGGCAGGGAGGGCATTTTCAACCCAGGGCACCACGCCGAGGACGGGGATGCCGGTGCGCTCTTTGAGCCAGGCTAGACCGGGCTCAAGCACCTCGCGCTGGCCGCGAAATTTGTTGATGATGATCCCTTTGACTAGGGCGCGCTCCTCAGGATCCATCAGCTCTAGGGTGCCAATGATGTGGGCAAACACGCCGCCGCGATCGATGTCGGCCACCAGCACAGTGGGGGCGTTGAGGTGCTTGGCGATGCGCATGTTGGTGAGGTCGCGGTGTTTGAGGTTGACCTCCACCGGGCTACCGGCCCCTTCGCAAACCAAAAAGTCGAAGTCTTGGCTGAGGCGAGTGAGACTTTCCTGAATGGCCTGCCAGCCCTGGTCAAAAAAGTTTTCGTAGTACTGCATAGCGGTGGTGCGCCCCACGGCTCGGCCCTTGAGAATGACCTGGGAGGTCATGTCGCCCTGGGGCTTGAGCAGAATAGGGTTCATCTCTACCTGGGGGGGCACGCCTGCGGCCCAGGCCTGCACTGCCTGGGCATAGCCCATTTCACCACCGTTGGCGGTGACGTAGGAGTTGAGGGCCATGTTTTGCCCTTTGAAGGGGGCGACCCGCCAGCCCCGACGGCTGAGAATGCGGCAAAGGGCCGTGGTAATCAATGATTTACCCACGTGGGAGGCTGTTCCCACTACCATGATTGCTCTCATGGAGCGTCTCCAAAATTGAATGAGTTCGATGGTAGGGCTAGAGCCGGAGTAGATTTACTTGCCGAGCCGTAGCCACTGTCTATGCAGATTCTTCAGGAACAACGCAACCCATCAGGACGATATAGCCCTGCTACCAGCTGGGCGATGATAACCGGCCTAGAAGGGCCAGCGCACCCACCGGCACCATGCATTATAAAGATGATCGCCTAGGGTGGGGCGATACTGGGCCGGACTCAGGGGAGATAGGTGCTCAAACACCTGCCGCCCCATGGGGGTGAGACGAAAGCTGTCGGTGAGGCCCTGGCCATCGACTTCGCGGCGCAAGATGCCCACGGCAATCAGCCACATCATCTCGTTTTCGGCCTGAAGCTCGGCTAGATTTCGACGGCTATAGCGGCTTTTAACCCCGGCTGGTCCACTCACCTGGCGAATGGAAATGCTCTGCGATCGCATATCCGCTAGCAGATCTAACCGAAAAGAAGAGCACCGAAAGGCGCGTTCGGCCCGCTTGAGCGATCGCCGGGGATAGCAAAGGGCAATGGCGTAATCAGACTCAACTGGGGCCATGGGTTTAGAAAATGTGACTGCCTTAAATTGTAGGTTTATTTCACCGTCGGTCGGGCGAAAAGCGGAGAAGAATTCTGCCTATCCGAATATATTTAAGTGCAGCTCAGGATCCTTAGTTTTTATGGAAAAAACTCTATTTTTAGGCCTGAATTTGGTTTATTAGTAACAGCGGTTACTTTCTAATGGTTGAGCAATTGCTAAGCCTATTAGTGCATCAACCGTTGACTTAAGTCACCAGTCACTCAACTAGTTTTAATAGCCAAACGGTTTCTAGGGTTCCGGCTTGCCGCCGCTGCGGTGGAGCGTCTGGTCCGAGAGAAACCGCCAGATAAGTTACTGGCCTCGCTTCAACAGCAGGGCTCACGGCCTCTGGTACACGGCGGGATAAAAGCCCGGGAGGATAGCGAAGCATTGCTTGGCCATTCTCTCGGGCTGTTGTGTTTCATGACGGTTTGCCTCCTGTAGCACCTATTCATTACCCATCCGCCCATTTACCCCTACCCACCTATGGCCCACCCGCTAACTCCTGAAATCGAAGCGCTGAAATCCTCTTTGGAGCATAAAGGTGTCAAGTACGCCCTGGCCAGCTATGTGGATATCCACGGCATGGGCAAGGCCAAAATGGTGCCTCTGGCTCACTTGGGCCAAATGATGGCGGGTTCAGAGCTGTTTACCGGCGCGGCCCTCGATGGGGTGCCCCAGGAGATTAGCGATGAGGAAGTGGCGGCGATGCCCGACCCGGCCTCGGCCACGGTGCTGCCCTGGAAGCCCGAAGTCGCCTGGTTTGCCAGCGATCTCTACCTCAAGGGACAACCCTTTGAGGCCTGCTGCCGCACCATTCTCAAGCAAATGCTGGCCAAGGCAGCGGCGATGGGGTTTACCTTTAACCTGGGCATCGAGACCGAGTTTTTCATGCTCAAGGAAAACGCTGACGGTAGCTTTGGGCCGGTGAGCGATCGCGACCACCTTGCCAAACCCTGCTACGACCTACCCAGCCTGCTCGACAACGCCCCCTGGCTGAGCGAACTGGTGGAATACATGAACCAGCTCGGTTGGGATGTCTATTCCTTTGACCACGAAGACGCCAACGGCCAGTTTGAGACCGACTTTGCCTACAGCGACGCCCTGACCATGGCCGATCGCCTCACCTTCTTTCGGCTGATGGTGAAGGAGATCGCCCGCAAATACGGCTATTTCGCCAGCTTTATGCCCAAGCCCTTCGGCGATCGCACCGGTAGCGGCGCCCACTACAACATGTCTTTGGCCGATATCCAGACCGGGCAAAACCTGTTTGAAGACCCGGACGACCCACGCGGCTGCAAGCTCTCTAAGCTGGGCTACCAGTTTATTGCTGGGGTGCTGCGCCACGCCAAGGCGATCTGCGCCGTCACCTGCCCCACGGTCAACAGCTACAAGCGGCTGCTGCGCCAGGGCAGCATGTCGGGCTTTACCTGGGCCCCGGTTTACATCTGCTACGGCAACAACAACCGCACCAACATGCTGCGCATTCCCCTGGCGGGAGGCCGGGTCGAGTGCCGCGCTGCCGATATTGCCACCAACCCGTATCTGGGGGCCGCAATGATTCTCGCCGCCGGGCTAGAGGGCATTGCTGAGGGGATTGATCCCGGTGACCCCCACACCGAAAACATGTACAACTACTCCCTAGCTGACCTGCAGGCGATGGGCATCGACATGCTGCCTCGCACGCTGCAAGAGGCGATCGACGCCTTTGAGGCCGACTCGCTCAGCCAGGCCGTGATGGGGCCGCTGATGTACCAGACCTACATTGATTTTCGCCGTCGGGAATGGGAGGAGTACCACACCCACATTTCTGACTGGGAAATTAAGCGGTATCTCAAGTTTTTCTAGCGCTCGCCCCTCGCTCCAGGGTGTCCCAAACACCCACAGCTTTCCCTGTAGTTTTTGAGTCTCAAACATCCACCGCCATGAAACGACGTACCTTTTTACCCACGCTGTTTGCCTTTTTTTGCAGCCTGCTGATTACCGTTAGCTGTGCTCAAAACGCGCCCCAGGCCGATGCCCCCGCCGATGCCCCTGCGACTGCTACAGCGGGGGAACCCATAAAGCTCGGCTACAGCAGCTGGGCGGGCTGGTGGCCCTGGGCGATCGCCGAAGAAGAGGGCCTATTCGAAAAGAATGGGGCCAACGTCGAGCTGATCTGGTTTGACGGCTACCTAGAATCAATTCAATCCCTAGCCGCCGGGCAGCTCGATGCCAACAGCCAAACCCTCAACGACACCATCTCCTTCGCAGGGGATGCCGTCAACGGCATGGTGGCGGTGTTGGTCAACGACAACTCTGCCGGTAACGACAAGGTGATTGGGGCTGAGGGCATCGACACCGTCGCCGATCTGGCTGGCAAAACCGTTGCCCTAGAAGAGGGCGTAGTGGGTGACTTTTTGCTCAGCCTGGCCCTCGAAGATGCTGGCCTAACCCGCGACGCTGTAGAAATTAAAAATCTTGAAACCGGGGCTGCGGCCACGGCCTTTGCTGCCGAGCAGGTAGATGGCTTTGCGGGTTGGGTACCCTTCTGGGAAACGGCGCTTTCGCGCGAAGGCAGCAAAGAGCTGGCGAGCTCGGCAGATTTCCCAGGCGCGATTCCTGACCTGCTGGTAGTGACCCAAAAGCTGATCGACAGCCGCCCCGACCAGGTGCAAGCCTTGGTGAATACCTGGTTCGACATTTTGGCCTTTATTGAGGAAAACCCTGAGCGGGCCAACGAGATTATGGCAAAGCGAGCCAGCGTCAGCGACACCGAGTTTGAGAAGTATACCGAGGGCACCAAAATCTTCACCCTAGACGAAAACTTAGAAGCCTTTAGCGCAGGCGGTGATGACATGAAGTACATGCCCTACGCCTCTCAGAAAATGGCCGAATTCATGGTGGAGCTTAAGTTTATCCCCGAGGCCCCCGACCTAGAGGCTATTCTCGATGACCAATTTATTAAGGCCTATACCGCCAAGAAGTAGCCGTTGATGCAAGCCCCGATCGCCGTTCTGTGGATGATGGGGGCTAATGCTTTTCAGGTTTGTTGTACGTTTGGGCTAACCCCTGTGACTCCCGCTTCCCCTTCCTTTTCCACCGCGTCCACCGCCCCCCAAGGCATGAAGCCTAGTGTCTTTTGGCGACTGGCCGACGACATTCCCAAACCGATGAGCACGGCGCTGATGGTGCTCTCCATTGCGGTGCCCTTTGCTCTGTGGTGGATAGTGGCTAGCCTGGATCTGGTGAATGACAAGTTTTTGCCGTCGCCGATTCAGGTGGCTCAAGCGCTAGGGCGGCTGTGGACGGATGGCTTTCTGCTGGAAGATACCGCCGCCAGCATTATGCGGGTGACTGTGGGCTTTTTGCTGGCAGCGCTGGTGTCGATCCCCATCGGCATTGCCATGGGAGCCTTTGCTAGCGTGCGATCGCTGCTCGAACCCATTGTTGGCGTGGTGCGCTATATGCCCGCCCCCGCCTTCATTCCGCTGCTGCTGATCTATCTGGGCCTGGGCGAAGCACCCAAAATCGCCCTGATCTTTATGGGCACCGTGTTCTTCAACATCCTGATGATCATGGATGCGGTGAAGTTTGTGCCCAAGGCCCTGCTCGAAACCACCTACACCCTAGGCGGGCAGCGGCGGCAGGCGCTGTTTCAGGTGATTACGCCCTACGTGGTGCCCAACATTATCGACACCTTTCGCATCAACATTGCCACCTCCTGGAACCTGGTGGTAGTGGCGGAGCTGGTGGCGGCAGAAAACGGCCTGGGCAAACGGATTGTGCTGGCCCAAAAGTTTTTCAACACCGATGAAATCTTTGCCTGCCTGATCATTCTGGGCGTAATCGGCTTTGCCCTAGATTTGTCATTGCGAGGGTTGATGAAAGCCACTTGTAAATGGGCGATAGATTGAGCGCTGGTGTTCCCTCAGCTTGTGAGGTGCGCGATCGCTCAGATAGATCCCCTCAAATTCTCACGTTCTAAGATTCACTCCGTAACCCCCTTAAAAAGGGGCAAGGGGGATCTAACCAGGGTTATCCCACCCTCTCTATTCATCCTGAATCCGACTCAATCTAGCTTTGGTGGGCAGTGCCCACCCTACGGCATACCCATCCACCCTCCTCCCCATCCACTCATCCACCCCCTACCCCCACTCCCCACCATGCACTTAGAAATCAACAACCTCAGCAAACAGTTCGACACCCGCCAAGGGCCAGTGCTGGCGCTCGATGACATCAACATGCACGTGGAAACGGGCGAATTTGTCTGCGTGGTAGGGGCCTCAGGCTCCGGAAAATCTACCCTGCTGCGGCTGGTGGCAGGGCTAGATATGCCCACGGCGGGGGAAATGACGGTGGATGGTCAAGTGGTGACGGGGCCAGGATCTGATCGCGGCATGATCTTCCAGAGCTACACCCTGTACCCCTGGATGTCGGTGCAGAAAAATGTCGAATTTGGCCTCAAGCTTCAGGGCGTGGGACCACGGGAGCGGCGGGAGATGGCTTCCTACTATCTAGACGTGGTGGGGCTGACTAAGTTTGCGCGATCGCTGCCCAAGCAGCTTTCTGGCGGCATGAAGCAGCGGGTGGCGATCGCCCGCACCCTGGCCTCCCGGCCCAAAATTATGCTGATGGATGAGCCTTTTGGCGCGCTAGATGTGCAGACCAAGGAAACCATGCAGCAGTTTATGCTCGACCTGTGGAACCGCACCGGGGTGAGCATTTTGATGATTACTCACGATGTTGATGAGGCGGTGTTTCTCTCCCAGCGAATCTACGTGCTGACGGCGCACCCCGGCACCATTCAGCGGGAGGTGTTTGTGGATTTGCCCAGCGATCGCACCTACACCATTCGCCGCGATCGCGCTTTTCAAGACTACCGCGAAGGCATTATGGATCTGCTGCGGGGAAAGACGACGCCAGCCTTAGTGAGCTGATGGGGAGTGAACGCTGATGGTTTCCAGTCTGCCGCTGCAATGGTCGAAGACCGGCCCCCAAGGGTCCTCACCGGTTCCTCCCGACGTTCACGGGCTGCCAGAACAATTTTTACTCACCGCTGACCACTACACCAATCCTGAATGGATTCCGATAGAGCAGCGGGCGATCTTTCGTCGCACTTGGCTCTACGCGGGCGATGGCGATCGCCTTCAGTCAGGCATGGTGTGGGCCAAGTCGGTGGCGGGCGCTCCCCTGCTGCTCGTTCGAGACAACGATGGCGAGCTACGGGCCTTTTACAACCTCTGTCCCCACCGGGCCGCAATTTTGTCGCCCCAAGCGGGCATTCACCCCTGTCAAAAGCTGGTCTGCCCCTACCACGCTTGGGTGTATGACCTTTCTGGAGATTTGGTGGGTGTGCCCTCCCAAAATCAGTTTCCGGAGTCGTTTGAGAAGCAGAATTTCCCCCTGCGATCGCTGCGGCTAGAGACCTGGTCGGGCTTTATGTTTGTCTGCTTCGACGACAGTGCGCCGCCGCTAGTCGAGTTTCTCGGCAGCATCCCCGAGCACCTAGGGCAGCACCGCACCCCCGCCACCCAACCCCTGGCGGCCAAGCAATACACCGTCGCCTGCAACTGGAAGAACTACCACGACAACACCCTGTGCGACTACCACGTGGCGATCGCCCACCGCACCACCCTAAACCAAGTGCAAGGCCCCATTCGCCGCTACCAGCACCAGCTCGAAGCCTTCGTTAACCTGCTCTACACACCCACTACTGCCGACTGGCAGGCCGAAAACCCTATTTCACCGGCCCTCCAGGGCCGCAGCCGCGAGGGATTTTTTACCTACGGCATTTACCCTAACCTGCACCTGCTAGGGCT
This sequence comes from Nodosilinea sp. FACHB-141, assembly GCF_014696135.1. Taxonomy (NCBI): domain Bacteria; kingdom Bacillati; phylum Cyanobacteriota; class Cyanophyceae; order Nodosilineales; family Nodosilineaceae; genus Nodosilinea; species Nodosilinea sp. FACHB-141. Next base: position 176,725 of record NZ_JACJPP010000012.1, read on the forward strand.
ACCCAACGGTCTGTTAGCCTGGCTGCACATTGAGCCGCTCACCGTCGAGTCTTGCCAAGTTTCCCTAGACCTCTACGGCGACCCCGCATTTTGTCCACCCACCGAAACCCTGCTAGCCGAATTTGAAGCCTTCATGCAGGAAGACATGGTGCTCACCGAAAGTGTCCAGCAGGGCTACGCCAGCGGTGCCTACACCCCCGGCCCGGTGAACGGTTTAGAATCACGAATTATCCACCAGCAAAAACTGATTTGGGACGCCCTTGCCGCCGTTGGTGGTACCGAATAACAGCACGGCTTGAGCGCGGGCAAACCACCGTTCCCCCCTCGCGGAACCCTAGTTGTATAGCGCTAGGGTTAACGCTGGTGGGGCACTGCCCACCCTACCCATCCACCCTCCCACCCATCCACCCGCCTACCCTCCCACCCCCTCCCCATGCCCTCCAACCCTTTCCTCGGCGTCTGGCAACGCCGCTCCATCCAGTTCGACCAAGGCCCCATCGAAACCAGCCAATCGGTCCTGTGGATTCAAGCCGAAACCTACTTTGCCGATGTGCGCAGTGCTCCCTTTGCAGGACGGTTGACGCCAGAGCGGTATCGGGCGATGGATTGGCGATCGCGCTTTGACGCCGACCTGCTGGGCTTTGCCGGCACCTTTAGCTGGACTGAGTCCCCCCCGATCTGTACCTGGCACCATCGCCTTGCCCTTACCCCACGGCAGTGGCCCGACACCAGCAACTATCACTGGCTGGGGCCAGACGATTTTTTAGAGCATGGCACCTGTGAGGATGATGAGGGCGGTCTCCACCCTTTTGTTGAGCACTGGTATCGCCTTCACCCTGGCCCTGTGCAGGTGTGGCGTCTAGAACGGTCAGATCAGCAGGGGCAGGCCCTCCGGGTGGGCAACTGGGCCGTTTTGGTGCATCAGTGGCGTTCGCGCAGCGTCTCCAGTGGAGAATTGCAGAGCGTCTCCACTAGAGAATCGCAAAGTGTCTCCAGCGGAGAGTCGCCCACCGCTGACTCTTCGCTGGAGGCAGAGAACTTTCGCGCGTTTTCTGCCACTGCCTGGGAGTATCGGCAGGGCACCTGGCAGGCTCTGTTTGGCACTGAGGCCAGCCTGGGCACCCCACCCCACTGGACACCGCTGGATTTGGATGACCCGCTTGGTCTGTGGCAGCTAGAGCGATCGGCCCCAGTGAGCCAGAGCCTAGAGCTTAACTAAGTATTGAGCCTGGGTATCTGACAAACTCTCGGTGATAAGGTAAAGCCTGACGTTCTAAGGCTATCTCTGGGGGCATGGTCGCCCTCATCGGGCCGGTTTCTGCTTCAGGGCTGGTAGGACAGTCTAGGCAACATCGGCAGAGGTACTGTCAGCATTCAGCACACAGGTCGCGTATGAGTCCAAAAGTTCTCCCTGGCCAAAGCTACCCATTGGGGGCCACCGTCTACGCTGTGGGGGTTAATTTTTGCCTGTACTCCAAACACGCTACTGGTATAGACCTGCTGCTGTTTGAGGCCGACGACCTCACCGAACCCAGCCGGGTAATTGCTTTAGACCCGCTGTGGAACCGCACATTTTACTACTGGCACTTGTTTGTGCCGGGGCTAAAGAGTGGCCAGATCTACGCCTATCGGGTTCACGGCCCCTTTGATCCGGCCCGCGGCCACCGCTTCGATGCCACCAAGGTGCTGCTCGACCCCTACGCCCGCGCCGTTGTCGGCGACGACATCTACGATCGCAGCCGCGCCATTGGCCCCGGCGACAACTGCGCCACCGCCCTCAAAGGAGTGGTAGTTGATACCCGTAACTACGACTGGCAGGGCGATCGCCCCCTGCACATTCCCTACTCCAGCAGCGTCATCTACGAGATGCACGTGGGTGGCTTTACCCACCACCCGTCCTCTGGCCTGCCCGACGAGCAGCGGGGCACCTACGCCGGGCTAATCGAAAAAATTCCCTACCTGCAAGAACTGGGCATTACGGCTGTTGAGCTGCTGCCCATTCACCAATTCGATGCCCAAGATGCGATGCCCGGACGGGACAACTACTGGGGCTATAGCACCCTGGGCTTTTTTGCCCCCCACCGCGCCTACAGCTCCCGCAAAGACCCTCTGGGGCCGGTGAACGAGTTTCGCGACATGGTCAAGGCCCTACACCGGGCCGGTATCGAAGTCATTCTCGACGTGGTGTTTAACCACTCTGCTGAGGGCAACCACGAAGGCCCCACCCTGAGCTTTAAGGGCATCGACAACGAAACCTACTATATGCTCGAAGACAACCCCATCTACTACTCCAACTACAGCGGCTGCGGCAATACGCTGTCGCCCAACCACGCCGTTGTCGGGCGCATGATTCTCGACAGTCTGCGCTACTGGGTGTCAGAGATGCACGTGGATGGCTTTCGCTTTGACCTGGCTTCGGTGATGTCGCGCGACATGGCCGGCAACCCCTTAGAAGACCCGCCGATTTTGTGGAACATTGAGTCGGAGCCGATTTTGGCGGGTACCAAGATCATTGCTGAGGCTTGGGATGCAGCGGGGCTATACCAGGTGGGCAGCTTTATCGGCGATCGCTTTGCCGAATGGAATGGCCCCTACCGCGACCACGTGCGCCAGTTTATCAAAGGTGACGAGGGCGTGGTGCCCGACCTAGCCGCCCGCCTGTTGGGCAGCCCCGACATTTACCAAAAGCCCAACCGCGAGCCCAACCGCAGCATTCACTTTGTCACCTGCCACGACGGCTTTACCCTCAACGACCTGGTTTCGTACGACCACAAGTACAACGAGGCCAACGGCGAGCATAACCGCGACGGCACCGACGCCAACTACAGCTGGAACTGCGGGGTAGAGGGCCTCACTGCCCCGCCTGAGGTCGAGCAGCTGCGCCAGCGGCAGATCAAAAACTTTCTCACCCTGCTGTTTATGTCCCAAGGCACTCCCATGCTGCTGATGGGCGACGAGGTGCGCCGCACCCAGCGCGGCAACAACAACGCCTACTGCCAAGACAACGACCTGAGCTGGTTTAACTGGGATGCCGTAGAGAAAGAACAACCGCTGCTGCGCTTTACCCAGGGGCTAATTCACTTCATTCAAAACCTGAAGGTATTTCAGCTCCAGCACCTGCTGCGGGTAACTACCACCTGGCACTACGAACCCCACATCGTTTGGCATGGCACCACCCTCAACCAGCCCGACTGGTCGGAGCACTCCCGCACCCTGGCTTTTACCCTGCGCTACCCCGACGCTAAGGAGCAAATTCACGTCATGCTCAATGCCTACTGGGAGGCGCTGATGTTTGACCTGCCGGGGCTTGGCCCCCACGATCGCTGGCACCGCATTGTTGATACCGCCGTGCCGCCCCCCCGCGACTTTTGCTACCCCGAGGAAGCCCCGGTGTTTGAAAGCGATCGCTACCCGGTGGGGCCACGATCGACCGTAGTGCTCATGAGCCGGCCGCAGGGCTAGCGTTCCATGGCTCGGCAGGCTCAATGCTTAGATCCTCTACGCTGTCCTGTATCCTAAACCCAGATCAGCCTTGGCTTTCTCCCTTGTACCTCACCCATTTATCGCTCAGGCACTTTCGCAACTACGGCGAGCAGCAGATTGACTTTGCCGCTCCCAAGACCATTTTGGTGGGGGAAAATGCCCAGGGTAAGTCGAATCTGCTAGAGGCGGTGGAGCTGTTGGCGACGCTGAAGTCGCACCGCACCAGCCGCGATCGCGACCTAGTGCAGCAAGACCAGCCCATGGCCCAAATCACCGCTTCGGTGCGCAAAGAGTTGGGCATAGCCGACCTCTCACTGGTGTTGCGCCAAGCGGGACGGCGCACGGCCGTTCTTAACGGCGAAAAGCTGCGGCGACAGCTCGACTTTCTCGGCGCCCTCAACGCGGTGCAGTTCTCTAGCCTCGATCTCGACCTGGTGCGGGGCGGGCCGGGCGGGCGGCGCGATTGGCTCGACACGCTGCTGATCCAGCTAGAGCCGGTCTATGCCCACATTCTCAGCCAGTACAACCAGGTGCTCAAGCAGCGCAACGCCCTGATCAAAAAATCCTTTGGCGATGACGACGGCGAGCCTGCCCCGGCCTTAGACGCCACCGAGTTTGCCTTGTGGGATGCCCAGCTAGCGGCCCTGGGCACGCGGGTGATTCGGCGTCGGGCCAGGGCGATCGATCGCCTCGCCCCGATTGCCCACCAGTGGCACCAGGCGATCAGCGGCCAGCGAGAAGACCTGCGCATGCACTACCAGCCCAATGTGCCAATGACAGAGGATGACCCGCAGGTGATTCAGGCCAGCTTTTTGGAGAAGATTAAGTTGAGGGCGATCGCAGAACAGCACCAGCGCACCACTCTGGTTGGTCCCCACCGCGACGACATTGAGTTCACCATCAATGACACCCCCAGCCGGCAGTACGGATCCCAGGGCCAGCAGCGCACCCTGGTGCTGGCGCTCAAGCTGGCGGAGCTACATTTGATCGACGAGGTTGTTGGCGAACCACCTCTTCTGCTGCTCGATGATGTGCTGGCCGAGCTGGATCTCAACCGCCAAAACCAGCTTTTAGAAGCCATTCAAGACCGCTTTCAAACCATCATCACCACCACCCACCTGGGGGCTTTCGGCAGCCAGTGGATGACCTCATCGCAAATTTTGACGGTGAAGGCGGGGCGGATTGAGGGCAACTAAGAGGCTTTTTAAGCTACCTTCAGTCACCTTTGTATTTTCATACTCTTCCAAACTATGGGGTTACATTACGTCGATTGTAGGTTGGAAGGGTGTGGGACTGAGAAAAGGGCGCTCTTCTTATATTTCGTGTAGAATAATGTAGGAGTTTAAGCCTTTGAGCTTGACACGAGACACTCTCTCGTCCCGAGTGGGTCCAGGTTCCTTAACCATTATAATGGTTTTGGAACCAGAAACAGAGGACCACCAAATCATGGATCATAACCTTGACATATGGTTCCTCTAATACTCATTTGAAAAATGAGTATTATGGATTGCCTTGCTAAGCAAGGCCGACAGGTGATTTCATAGCGCTCCACGATCCCTGTCTCGATAGGAGCGCTTTATAAAATATTTTTACATTTCTGTACTCAATATTGGAAGCGAGCATCTTAAGGGAACTCTACAATCGGGGCTTTGTAGAGTATATAGACTTACCATGTTATTTTTCCCTGATGAAGAGCTTTTGCGATTTTTCACTCCTGAGAGAATTAAGGCTGAATTTATAAAATATGAGTTGACTAAGACTGATAGGATTACAAAAAAAATTGACATTCCTACTGGTGCTGATGGTATTTCGTATAAAGCATTTAAAGAAGATATTGAGTTTCGTTCTAACAATATTGCCAGGCGTATAAGCAATAATACATACCAATTCTATCCATATAGAGAAATCAAGATACCTAAACCTGATGGTGGCGAGCGTGTTTTATCGATTGCTTCGATAAGAGATGTGCTTGTTCAAAGGTTACTCTATGAAGCTACATACAGGCATCTTGAGCGTTTATTCAACAAAACTTTGGAGCTCAATCTCGCTTCATTTGCTTACAGGAAAGGTAAGTCAGCTCCCCTTGCTGCAAAATTAATACACCGGCATATAGAACGTGGATTTTGTTATGCCTTGGATGCAGATATTGTTAAATTTTTTGACAATATATCGCATGATAAGTTAACGGCAAAAGTCCAAGACTCTTTTGGACTTAACACAATGACGACAAGTCTTTTGGAAAGGTTCTTTAAAACTAATGGGACTTCTTTAAAGTTGAAAACTCCAGGAAGGAGGCGAGGAAATTGTCACCATAGAAAGCCAGGGGTTAGGAGCAGAAGAATTGGCATTCCTCAAGGAGGCGTCTTGTCTGGAATGCTGGCAAATCTTTACTTGCACGATTTCGACAAGTATATCGTTGAGGATCTGTCTAAACAATACGAACTTAAATATGTAAGATATGCAGATGATTTTATTGTGCTTTTACGGCGAGGTGAGCTGCTTGTAGATGTTCATGCGATCATAGGTGAGAAGCTTTCAAAGTTGGAACTGGAACTACATAAAGAGCCTAAGACTAAGCACGTTTATATTCAAAACAAGTATTTAAACTTTGTGGGTTTTGCTTTTTCTACTGATTGTATCGAGATTCAAGATAAAAACGTTCAAAAATTTAAAGAAAGAATCTCTGCTAAGCTTTTTCAAGAGTCAAGCTACGAGACTGGGAGTAATACGCTTTATAGGTTTAAGTTCCTTATCAAGAACGTCATCAATCGAAAGGTGCTTGGGTGTGGTGCAGAACTCTGTAACTTGTGTGGAGGTGTGAATGGTGATCGCGCAAGAAGTTGGATTGGATTTTTCTCGGTCACGACAAACGTTCAGCAGTTGTATGAATTAGACAAGTGGATTCGTCAGTCGGTAAGTGTCTATTTTTACAGAAAGTATGGCCTTAGATTGAAGCGCTCTGATTTCAGGAATGCACGACTAGCTAGCTTGAGTCAGGAATTCTTTCGTCTTAAAGGAGTTAAGAAATGTGAGTGTATCAATTCTGCTGAAGTCATCTGATGCTGTGAAAATTTTTTGTTAGTTAGTTTTAGAGTGGCTTCTCTCTATTAAGATCAATCCGCATTTTCCTATCCAAGTACTAATAAACAAAGATGGATGCCTGCATACTGACAGCAGGTGCTATATCAAATCATATGGGCAATGTATTATTCATCTTCAGCAATCTGCAATACTACGGATAAAACATGCCTTCTATTGGTCACGCTGTTCCCCTACGGCATCGCGCTGTTTTAAGTCGAGGGAGCTACTTTAGCTTGTTGAGCCTCGGTAGTGCGGGCAGCATTCTCAGCATTGGCAGCACCGGCAGCATTCTCAGCATCGGCAGCGCGGGTAGCATCTTGAGCATTGGCAGTGCAGGCAGCATTTTGAGCGTTGGCAGCGCCGGTAGCGTGCTGTCGGTGTTGAGCCTGGACAGCATTCTTAGCGTCTTGCAGTTTTGGGCAGTTCGTCAATTTTGAATAGATAGCGATGGCTACTGCGCTGGGCTAGGGCTACCATCATCTCGGGTTCAAGGGAGCCTGGAATGGGAATGTGGAGTTTGGCTATGGGCAAGGTGAGGTGGGGCGATCGCACAGTTGCCAGTACGTTTTAGTGCTCACTATGGCTCAAACTCCCGGCGTTGTCTGAGACAGAACGCCAGCAACGGCGATAGCCAAATCAGTACTGCAATTTAGTCTGACAAGAGAAAATTGAGATACTACTCAAGCGGTCGCAATTTCCATCTTAAGGAGCGGTTAGAAGAGGAAATTTTACAGCTGAAGAAGGAGGTTGAGGCCGCTTCGAGTGCTTTAAGGTTTATGCAAGAACTACCGCATGACTAAGGAGACAATCCAATGCCCTACGAAAATGTAGAAGCTTTGCCCCAAGATACTCAGTCGCTGCCCCAAGAGGCTAAGCAAATTTTTATGGCAGCTTTTAATGCTGCTTCGAGCGACGGTTTTAGCGAAGACGGTGCCCGCGATGTGGCTTGGAGCTCGGTGAAAAACACCTTTGCCCAAGATAGCAATGGCGAGTGGTACTTCAGAGCTGAAGACCGTGATTCCAGAAGCAGCACAGGTACCATGCCTGGTAACTAGGCTTGTTTGAGAGTTGGCGTTCTGCACAGTTGTGACATGGGTGCCACTCAAACTGGCTTCTAGCTGGAGTTATTAGATGTAAAGTGGGCATTGCTGCGACCAAATTCAAGGTCGTAGTTTTGCCCACTCATTTTATATGAACGAAAATAGAATAACGAAGAATTAAAACATGCTCGACAGGTTGGAATCCTGATATCTTGGGCTATCTTGATTCGCATTTAGCCTGCTGTAGCTAGCATTAAACTTGTACTTAGTATTTCTGGTCTGAAAAGAGCTAATCCCTTAAAGATATGCTCTGTTGATTTGGACGTGCTAGACAAAATTTACATGTAACAGTTTGACAGTTTTAGTTATTAAACAGACTTTAGCGTAACCCTTCAGAAAGCGATCGCCCCGTGCCTCCCCGCTGCACCAAAATTAGCTCAGCGCTAATGCTGACCGCAATTTCTTCTGGAGTGAGCGCCCCAATATCTAGCCCGATGGGGCCGTAGATATTGGCTAACCTTTCTTTAGCAATGCCTGCCTGGGCGATCGCCCCATAGACTTGGCGCACCCGTTTTTCGCTGCCGATCATGCCGATATAACGACAGGGAATGAGACGCTGAAGCAACTGCTGCAAAGCGTCGAGATCGTAGGTGTAGCCGCGTGTAACCAGGGCAGCGTAAAGGTTTTGGTGGGCAGCGAGGGCGGCGATCGCCCCCTCAACCTCCCCCGTCAAAATCTGGCTGGCCTGGGGATAGTGCTCTGGGTTAGCCCACTCGGGGCGATCGTCCTGCACAACTATTTGGAAGCCGATCAGAGCAGCGACTTTAGCGAGTTGAATGCCGACATGACCCGCTCCGACAATCAGCAGCGTGGGCGGCGGTTCGAGGGTTTCTACAAAGGCGATCGCCGCGTCTACTGAAACAGGTTCATCTGCCAGGTACGGATCGTGAACTCCATCTAAAGGTGTCACCAGCGTTACCGACTGCCCCTGATGGAGCTGGTGCAAAATCGTTTGAACTAGAAATTTCGCCGCTTCCCCCTGCCATCGTTCAAGCCACACCCGCATGTGACCCCCACAAATCCCCTGGGTCTGTCCCTGGGGAGTGCCAGAAAGGTCAATGTCTACAAACTGCTTGTGGCCGGTTTGCAGCACTTCCTTAGCCTGGCGCAGCACCTTAGCTTCTCCGGCACCGCCGCCAATGGTGTTGAAGGCTTGGCCATTAACATCAACGACTAACTTGGCTCCCACCTCGCGAGGAACGGAACCCCTCACGCTGGTAACGGTGGCAAGAACCGTCGGGCCATAGGCGAGAGCCTGCGCCAGTTGTTGAAAGCAGTTCACCATGAGTAGACAAGTTTCGTATGGCAAGAAACGGGGTTGCTGTTTGAATAGGCGATCGCCCAACAAACCCCGTTTCCACTTAGCAAATTACGATACAACTTCCACAGGTTGCCCCTGCCTCACCATTGCTTTCACCGCCTCGATCGCCCACAACGTTGCTTCCGGGGTCGCTGGTAGCGCCAGAGGCACATAGTCAGCATTTCCAAAGGCGGCCACCGCGGCGCGAATCGCCTCTCGCACCGACATGGCCAGCATAAACGGCGGTTCGCCCACGGCCTTGCTGCCGTAGATCACGCCATCCTGGGCGGCGCGCTCGAGTAGGTGCACGGTGAACTGCTCAGGCACTTCGCTGATGGTGGGAATTTTATAGGTGCTGGGAGCAAAGGTGCGCAGGCGGCCTTCGCCGTCCCATACCAGCTCTTCCATGGTGAGCCAGCCCATGCCCTGCACAAAGGCCCCTTCGATCTGGCCTCTATCTACCAAAGGATTGAGGGATTCACCCACGTCGTGAACGATGTCAACCTGGCGCAGCTTAAAGGTGCCGGTGAAGCCATCAACTTCGACCTCAGAAACGGCGGCACCGTAGGCGAAGTAGTAGAAGGGGCGACCTTTACTGAGCTTTGCATCCCAAAAGATGTTGGGGGTCCGGTAAAAGCCGGTGGCGGAGAGGCTGATGCGTTCGCTGTAGGCCTGCTTCACCACTTCATCGAAGGTGATGCGGGCGCTGGGGTAGGTGCGGCAGTAGATCCAGTCGTCCTCAAAGACCATGTCTTCGGGGGCATCGAGATTCAGCATGTGCACGGCGACGGCAGCGAGGCGATCGCGCAAAATCTCACAGGCATTCTTCACCGCTTGGCCATTCAAGTCTGATCCGCTAGAGGCAGCCGTGGCCGAGGTATTGGGCACCTTGTCGGTGCTGGTGTGCATCATGCGCAGGCGATCGACCTTCACCCCTAAAGCCTTGGCGGCGATCTGAATCATTTTGGTGTGCAGCCCCTGCCCCATTTCGGTGCCGCCGTGGTTGAGCTGAATGCTGCCGTCGGTGTAGATCAGCACCAGCGCCCCCGCCTGGTTGTACTGCACGTTGTTGAAGGAAATGCCGAACTTGACTGGGGTGATAGCCAGCCCGCGCTTTTTGTAGGGGCTGGTTTCGTTAAAGGCGGCGATCGCCGCCCGCCGCACCATATAGTCAGCCCCGGCCTTGGCCTCTTGCCAAACGCGAGCGATGCGGTTGTCAACGATGTCTTGGTCGTAGTGGGTGCGGTTGGTGTCGCCCTCACCGTGGTAGAAGTTGCGCTCGCGCACCACGTCGGGGGGCAGGTTAAGGGTGCGGGCAATGCGATCGCACACTTCCTCGATCGCGATCATGCCTTGGGGGCCGCCGAAGCCGCGATAGGCGGTGTTCGACACCCGATTGGTTTTGGCGATGTGCCCTTCAATCACTAGGTTGGGCACGTAGTAAGCGTTATCCACGTGCAGCATGGCCCGCCCCAGCACCGGAGGCGACAAATCTAGGCTCCAGCCGCCATCGGCGGTCAGCACTGCTTTCATAGCGGTAATCGTGCCGTCGCTGTTAAAGCCCACCTCATACTGGCTTAGAAAACCGTGGCGCTTACCGGTGATCAGCATGTCGTGGTGGCGGCGCAGGCGGCAGCGGGCGGGTCGGCCGGTTTTGTAGGTAGCTAGGGCGGCTGCCGCGGCAAAGGGGTTCGACTGGGATTCTTTGCCGCCAAAGCCACCGCCCATGCGCAGGCAGGTGCAGACCACCCGGTTTTTGGGTAGGCCGAGAATACGGGCGACGATCTCCTGGGTTTCGGTCGGGTGTTGGGTCGAGGTGTAGAGCTGAAGGTTGCCTTCGCCATCGGGAATGGCCCAGCTGACCTGGGTCTCAAGGTAGAAGTGGTCTTGGCCGCCGATTTCAATTTCGCCCGTAAAGGTATGCTCGGCCTCGGCCAGGGCCACATCGGGGTCACCTCGGCGAATGATTTGGGGATCGTTGTGGTAGCTGTTGGCTGCGATCGCCTCTTTCACCGTCTTGATCGCCGGCAGCGGCTCGTACTCCACCACAATTTTGGCTGCCCCTTCCCTGGCGGCTGCTTCGTCTTCACCCACGGCCCAGGCTACGACCTGGCCGTAGTAGCTAATTTCGTCAGTTGGCAGCAGCACTTCGTCGTGGATGATGACGCCAGTGTTGTTTTCTCCCGGCACGTCAGCGGCAGTGAGCACGGTAATGCAGCCCGCCACCGCTAGCGCTGGGGCCACATCTAGCTTGGTGATTCTCGCCCGCGCGTGGGGTGAGAGCACCGGATACAGCGACAGCATTCCCGCCGGTTCGCGCTGGTCGTCGGTGTAGACGGCCGTGCCGCTGACGTGAGCCACGGCGCTTTCATGACTTTTGGGCTTGCCAACTGGGCTCATGGGGTATCTCGCTAGGGATTTTTGACTGTGAACTGGCCCTCTCTCCTCCCTAGGAGAGGGGCTGGGGGAGAAGGCAGCAGGGTCTACGCTACGAAAACTCCACAAAGAACTTCTCGAACAAATTCACCACCAGGCGCTGGCGGTACTCGGCGCTGCCCCGCAGGTCAGTGAGGGGCGTAAACGCTTCTTGAAGAATAGGTTTCACGGCTTGAATGGTGTCAGCAGTCCAGGGTTTACCCACAAGGAAGTCTTCGGCTGCGATCGCCCTGGCCGGAGTCGCCGCCACCCCGCCATAGCCCAACCGCGCATGGAGAATTTGATTGCTACTATCCACATCCACCACAAAAGCCGCTGCCACAATGCTGATGTCGTCGGTGCCGCGCTTGCCAATTTTGTAAGACTGGCTCAGGCGGCGATCGGTACCGTTTGTCGGGGCTTTTGGAATTTGGACGGAGACAATCACTTCACCAGGCCGCAATTCGGTTTGGCGGTAGCCAATGAAGAAGTTTGCTAAAGGTAGTGTTCTTTCACCCCCGGAGCCAGCCAGCTTCAGGGTCGCATCCAGCGACAGGAGAACTGGAGGCAGGTCGCCAATCGGGGAAGCGGTGCCGATGTTACCTCCCAGAGTGGCCCGGTTGCGCACCTGGCGAGCAGCAAACCAGTGGATCATCTCATCCAAGCTGGGGAAGATGCCGTGCAGGTTGGCCTCGATGTGGCTGAGGGGCACCGCCGCGCCGATTTCAACATGGTCCTCGGTTTGGTGGATCTGCTTCAATTCGGCGATCGATTCCAAGGAGATCAACACGGGGTAGTGCTGCCGATGCCAGCTCATCTCCAGGCCCAGGTCTGTGGCCCCAGCGACCAAGGTGGCATCGGGGTACTGCTGCAACAAGTCCAACACCTCTGATAGCTGAGTGGGACGGTAGAACTGCTCGCTGTGGCCATTGTTTTGGGTGGTGTAGGCTAGGGGCATCAGTTCTGTCGAGGCAGAGACCAGCCGTTCTGAGAATTGGTCTTGAACGGTGGCATCGGCCACCATTTGGGCAGCGCGACGAATGGGGATGTAGCCCGTACATCGGCAGAGGTTGCCCTCCACTGAGAGATCGTTAGGGGTGCCGTCGTAGTAGGCGGCAAACAGGCTCATGATGAAGCCGGGGGTGCAGTAGCCGCACTGAGAGCCGCCCGTTTCGACCATGGCGGCCTGCACAGGGTGAAGCTGGTCGGCGGTGACGGGCTCCTTAACAAAGGCATTTTTAGGAATTTGGCATTGGGTAATGCCGTCGGCGGTTAAGACCTGCCGCCCCACCACCGCCCCTAGGGGAATCAGGCAGCTATTCACCGCTTGATATTGGGGTTGGCCGTTGGCTCCTTCGCCAATCAGGGCTACGGTGCAGGCCCCGCAGTCGCCGTCGCCGCAGCCTTCTTTGGTGCCTGCTCGCCCGCCCAGGCGCAGATACTCCAGCAATGTCATCGCGGGCGAAACGTCTTTAACAGAGACAGGCTCTCCATTGACCGTAAAACTGAGTTGAATGTCGAGTTGTTGAGTCACAGGTGCTTTATGCGGCTAAAAACGTGTACCCACGGGCCATGAGATTAGTGTTCAACTTAGCGACAATTTAGTAGGCAGAATGACAAATTGACTAAATTTAATTTGTGTTTAGGACACTGATTAAAGCCTACTGCGCGAGCTGTGGTTTGGACCGGTGCGTTAGGTGGCGATCGCTGCCGACTAGTTGGCGTTGCGGTTTCAGTGGGTAAAGTTCATTAAATCAATGACTCGCGATGCCAATGGCGATTAGCGAACCAGGTAAGGCGCGCTTGTCAATTCTGCAGGTGCTTAACCATTGCCTTGGCCACACCCCAAATTGATGTCGTTGCCCATCGCGATCGGTCATGCTGGATGAAAGCGATTTTCTGCACAACCATGACTTCATCTGCTTTGGCTTCCGCCCCTGCTACTACTGCTCTGCTAGAGGCTCTGCACTTCTCAGCTACCAAACACAGCGACCAGCGCCGCAAAGATAAAGAAGCTTCGCCCTACATCAACCACCCCATTCGGGTCGCGCAACTCTTAGCTAGCGAAGGCGGCGTGACCGATTTGGTGACCTTACAGGCCGCCATTCTCCACGACACGGTAGAAGATACCGACACCACTCCAGAGGAGATCGAGCGCCACTTTGGCCCCGAGGTGCGGCGAGTGGTGGAAGAAGTCACTGACGATAAAACTTTGCCCAAGGCAGAGCGCAAACAACAGCAAGTGGAGCACGCCCCCCACCTGTCGCCCCAGGCGAAGCAGCTTAAAATCGCCGACAAAGCCGCCAATGTGCAAAACATTACCACCTCGCCCCCCGACGGCTGGTCGCTAGAGCGAAAGCGCGAATATTTAGACTGGGCTGATCGAGTCGTGGCCGGGTGCCGAGGCTGCAATCCAGCTCTAGAAGCAGTTTATGACGAGATCGTTGCCCAGGGACGACAGGCGCTGGCAGCGGTAGTTGCGTAGATCAAGAGGCTTGAGGGGTAAGGAACGGGGGCCGCTAGTGGTTTGTTGATACTAAAAATTGGGATCGTGGCTGCTTCTAGCCTGTTCCTTGGGTGTGGTGCATTGCTTCGCGAATGCACCCTACAAATTATCTTGCACCGATCCCCTCCCCTCTTGAAAGGGGGTGGTAGGCTCTTGAGAACCCCTTTGGTAGGGGGCGGTGAAGTGGGGGATCTCACTTTATAGCGTTGCACACAGATTTAGTGCGATCCTTGGCTTTAAATGTGACGAAACACTAGTTGTCTATATGCTGGTGCAGCACCTGAGCCGCAGTCTCTAGGGTGGGGCCAAACACCAAGACCCCCTCCTCGTGTCCCGCCATGATCAAAATGCGGGTTTGCATCAGGTCATCATGATCCAACAGCCGCCTCATTTCGTAGGCCATCGCTGGGGTGCCGTAGGGAACGCTGGCGGCGGTGGTGGGCAGCACCCCCTGGCCACGCTGCCACAGCGGGCGATTGTGCACGTGAATAATTGCTTGAATAGCGCTGCTGTAGTCGTATAGGGCCGCGTGGGTAAGCGATTCTGAGGAAGCTTGGATCGGCCCAGTGCAGTGGAGGGCGTTGCGATCGATATCCCAGGAGTCGACCAGGGTGTAGTGGTGAGTCGTGGTTTGGGCCAGGTGCCCGGTTTGGGTGCCCGAGACGGCAAAACTGCGGGGCGATCGCCGGAGGCTGATATTGCCGTAGCCAATACCGTTAGGGTATAGCCCAATTTGCTGTGCCTGCCACATGCGATCGCGCCACGCCATCAACTCTGCTAGCTCAGCCGTGTCCAGCGGCGCGCCAGGTGTCCAGTGGCCGACGTACTTGATTACACCTTCGTCGGGAATCATGGCGATCGCCGCTAGGCCGCCTCTGGAAACAGGCTCAGCAGCCCGGCCTCTGAGGCGGGGCAAATGCCCCGTTCGGTGATCAAGCCCGTCACTAGGCGGGCGGGGGTGACATCAAAGGCGTAGTTAGCGGCGGGGGAAGATTCGGGGCAGATCAGCACCGAGGTGACCCCGTGGGGAGACAGCCCATCGATGTACTTCACTTCGTCCTGGCTGCGCTGCTCAATGGGAATCTCTTTCACCCCGTCGCGCAGGGTCCAGTCGATAGTGGAGGAGGGCAGGGCCACGTAGAAAGGTACGCCGTTGTCGTGGGCAGCTAAGGCCTTGAGGTAGGTACCAATTTTGTTGGCGACATCGCCCTGGCGGGTGGTGCGATCGGTGCCCACGATCGCCAGATCTACCATGCCGTGCTGCATCAGGTGGCCCCCGGCATTGTCAGGAATTACCGTGTGAGGCACGCCATGCTGTCCCAGTTCCCAGGCGGTGAGCTTGGCCCCCTGGTTGCGGGGGCGGGTTTCATCGACCCAAACGTGAATGGGCAGGCCGCGATCGTGGGCCTGGTAGATGGGCGAGGTGGCGGTGCCCCAGTCAACACAGGCCAGCCAGCCAGCGTTGCAGTGGGTCAAAATATTGACGGTTTGCCCAGTGCGAGCGTAGATATCTTCGATCAGCTGCACCCCGTGGAGCCCGATCTGGCGGCACTGTTCTTCGTCGGCATCGAGGATGGCCTCAGCGTTCTGCCGCAGGCAATTGACTGCTTCTGAGGCCGTTGTCGCCTGTTGTAGGGCCTTCATTTGGGAGGTCAGCGCCCAATGCAGATTGACTGCCGTGGGGCGGGTTTGGCCCAGAGCGTTGGCGGCCCGGGTCAAAACGTCGCGAAAGTCTGGCTCAGAAACCGCATCAAGGGCCGCCAAATACATGCCCATAGCGGCGGTGGCCCCAATTAGCGGAGCACCGCGTACCACCATATCTTTGATGGCATAGGCCGCCTCATCCACCGAGCTCAGGTCCATCCAGGTGAGCTGGTGGGGCAGCTGGCGCTGGTCAATCACCTGCACAACGCGAGGATTGTCTGGGTGTAAACGAATGCTTCTTGTTGGCTCGCCGTTAATTTTCACAGGCCTGTTCTAGCCCCCAAAATTCCAATATTTATTATGACAGACCGCCTAGCTCAATGCGTGCTGGGCTCTATCCCTCTTCAGTGGACTGTTTGCCCCGCAGCCAGTAGGTCTCCATTGCCCCTTTCCCCTTCACCTGCACTGTGCCGCGCACCTCAAAGTCATAGCGGTCTTTCAACCAGTTATAGGTTGCTGCTGTTACCTGAATGCCGCCAGCTAATCCAGTCGATTCCATCCGCGAGGCCACGTTAACCGTGTCGCCCCAGAGGTCGTAGATAAACTTCTTGGTTCCAATCACTCCGGCGACCACAGTGCCAGTGTTGATGCCAACACGAATTTGAAACGCCTCGCCTGTCTTTGAGCGGAAGTCGGCAACCCGCTGCTGCATAGCCAGGGCCATATTGGCGATCGCCTCTGCGTGGTCGGTGCGCGGCACAGGCAACCCCGCTGCCACCATGTAGGCATCACCGATAGTTTTGATCTTCTCCAACCCAAATTCTTCTACTAGGTCGTCGAACTCGGAAAAGATGCCGTTGAGCAGCTCTACAACCTCGAAGGGCTGCAGGCGGGCCGCGATGGGGGTGAAGTTGACGATGTCGGCGAACAGAATTGTGACCTCGTCAAAGTGCTCAGCAATTGAAGTGTCGTTCTCCTTCAGCCGCTGCACAATCGACTCGGGCAGGATGTTGATCAACAGTTGCTCGGAGCGCTCTTTCTCTTTGTTCAGCTCCTTCAGCGTAATTTCTAGCTCCACGGCCTTTTCCTGGTAGCGGGCGTTGGCCAGGCGCAGGACGCTCTCGTGGGCTAGGGCTTGCTCAGCCCGCGCCAGACGCTGGCTTTCTTGCATGAGTTGTTTTAGCAGCCACCGGCCCAGCAAGCCAAACCCCACCCCGGCCGCCAGCAACACCCCGCCCAGCAGCTGGCTGGCCAGCCAGCCCTGTTGGTGCAGGTCGCGGTTCAGCTCCACCCGCAACAACGCTAGGGGGGTGCCGTTGATGTCGTCTATGCGGGCGTAGCCAGCAATGCGATCGCCCGTGATTGGGACAACTGCGATCGCATCGTCGGGCAGGGCACTGTCACCAATTTTGGGCTGGCGGATCAGGCGATCGCGGATCTCGGCCTCGCTGGGACTGAGGGAGCCGTTTAGATCCACTAGTTTCATCTGCACTTGCAGTTGCTGCTCCAGACGTTGAATCTGAGAACGGCTGAGTACTCTGCCCATAGCAAACCCCCCTTGGGGCGGAGCTGTCTCGGCGCTGTTGGTGACGGAACAAATGGTCAGCAGCATTGGGCCTGACTCGCTGGCAAGCCAACCGGTCTGGGTATCTTGGGTCTGAGCAATGCTCTGTTGCTGAGCCCAGTTTTGCAGGTAAGTCTTCACCGATGTCGGTAGCGGGGTCGGCGCAATACCCTGTTGAGAGAGCTGTTGCCCATAGCGCATCTGCCCGTCAGGCAGTACGGCGGCCAGCACATCGACATTCAGCAGGTTGGTGAAGTGGCTGCTGGAAGCAAAGTTTTCGCGCTCAAAGGTGCGATCGCTGGTAGTCATGTAGGCATAAAACTCGTCCCAGCGAGCATAGTCACAGGTGCTGACCAACAGCCCTCGGAGTTCGCGGTCAACCCCATCAATGGCCCGACGCACATCCTGCCGAACGGTAACGGTCTCCAGCCGACCCAGGCTCTGGGTGACGAAGGCCGCCGAAATCAAATACAGCAGTCCCAACACGCCGAGCGTCCCCAGCGACAGAAATAGGCCTAGCCGCCGATTCTTCCGCCGCAGCTTGGCCACAATCAGTTTGCTCTGACTACTCACGCACCCTCGCTCTACTGCCGGTTCGCAGATCCCTGCGTTGTCAAGTTATACCCTCATCGACCAGGGAGCAGGCTCGTATTTGACCACTGCCAAATTGTATGGTCATGGCTGCGGTTTACAACGGCCACAACACAACCACCCTGGCCAAGGGTTTGTACGCTTGGCAAAACATGCAGCGGCGCTTGAGGCTGATGCGGCATTGCCTGTCAGGGCAAGCGGCCATAAAACCTTTGACTTGGCTGCGCGCCCTTACCTAAATTCCTGCCTCAGTTCAGCAATGCTGAAACGTTCAAACGTTTCACTGTTCGCTCAGAAAAGGTCTGAACCGAACTGGCTACAGCTATAGAATGCAGCGAATGGATGCCATGACCTGCTGGCGTAAATGAGTTGACCGAAGTTGATTGGCCACCTGCCGGGCTTGATCGCCCTGCCCCAGCTGGGCATATTGCAGAGCGATCGCTTCTAGCAAACTGCCTCGATCGTCCTCCCTATCGATGACTGTGTAGCCCTCGGTCCCGAAGCGATCGACCTGGGATTCTTCGCCAGGGATGGTCTGCGCCACCTGGAAGGCTTGAGCCAAGATGGGCAGCGCGGCCTCGACCTGCTGCAAATCGCCATAGCGTTGGGCGATCGCCAGCAGGAGCTGAGCCTGACGGCTGGGTTCAGAGAGTTCGTTGACCACGGGCAGGGCCAGATCAAAACGGTTTTGCTGCAGCAGAGCTGTTGCACTTCTCTGCAAGCGCTCAATGCGTACCTCTGCGGGAGAGGTAGCCCGGGCGATCTGCAGCGCCCCGACATACTGCCTCGCCGCCATAAATACCTCAAAGGGTTGTTCGATGGTACCGACCCGCTGCAGCAGTTCGCGGGTGAGGTCGGCTTGCCCCATTTGGGCATAGACAACGGCAATGGCGACGAGGGCACCGGGCTCGATCGCCGCGCTTTGCGTCACCTCTTCGGGGAACTGGCGCTGATGAGTGGCGACCAGATCGTCTATGCTCTGCAACGTTTGCTGGAGCAAATTGTTGGCCCAGGTAGTTTGACCGGCCTGATGAGCGCTCAGCGCGATCGCCGCTAGCAGCCGAACCCGCAAGACGGGCCGATTGGCCAGGGGCAGCTGTTTGGCCCACGCCGCTGCCTGGTCGTATTGCCCCGTGGCCGCGTAGGCGGTGACGACACTGACTATTTGCTCATCTTGAGGGCCGTAGCTGATAGCCGCAAGCTGGCTCCAGGATTGACGAATCCAGTCAAATTGTTGGATGTCGATCGCCAGTTCCAGCAGGCTCCCTAAGGAAAAGCTTTGTTCCCAGGGGTCAGCGATCGCCTGAAGGTCACTCAACTGGCCTGACAGCCACGCCTCAACCACATCCTGCTGCCCGGCCTGGCTGTAAGCCACCATCACCGATTTAATCGACTCCTGTTGAGTGACCTTGAGCTGAGTTTGGGCCAGCTCAAGGGCTTCGTCCCGTTGCCCCAGCTGAAGGTAGGTGTCAACTAAGGTTCCAAAGACAAACTCTGCATTTAAGCCCGTAGCCGACTCGGCCTGCTCCCTGGCCTGGGCCATCACCCGAGCGGCATAGGCGGGCTGGTTAGCGTTGTGGTAGCCGATCGCCACCTTGCCCAGGGCCAAAATGCGCTGGGTCGCAGCAGGAATAGCTTGCGCTGTCGTCTCTGCCGCGCTCAGATTTCGCACAGTAATTGACCCTTCCACTATCCCCCGCAGCGCGATCGACCTCAGCTCATACTCATCGGGCAAATCGGCAGCAATGGCTTCGGCGGGTGCGAAGTGGCCAATGTGGGCATAGGTAGTTGCCATGCGCTGCAAAATAGATAGCTTCAGCCTCTCAGAGGTGCCGGGCGGAATTTGCTCAACCGCTCCCCCCACCTGGATCAGCACTACCAACGCCGAGGTTGTATCGCCCATGAATGCGTAGGTTTCAGCAATATCGATCAGCGCACTGGCGGTGAAATCGCTGCCGCGAATCAAGGTTGCTGCCTGCCGCGCCTGCTCTTGGGCTTGCCTAGCAGATGGGGTTTCACGCTGCTCTAAAACGGTGTAGTAGCGGGCAATCGCCGCGAGCGATCGCGCTTTGACATAGCTGTAGCCCGAGGGCAGCTGATTGGCCAACGCCAAAAACTGATCCAGGGTGGCCCGAAGCTGGGGCGATTCCCGTTCCGGGAGGCTACGCCAACGCGCCGCCTGATCACCTTGGGTCAATCGCTGCCACCGCGTCGTTGGGTAGCCCTCGTTAGCATCGAGCAACCACTGCTGTAGTAGATCTGCCTGCCGCCGCCCGTCTTGCAGCTGCCCAGCAATCGTCAAAGTCTCTTGTAACGATGACAGGGCCATATCGGGTTGAGCGCTTTCCATGGCAGACCGCACCTGATCCTCCGCCATGGCCAGCCGGTTTTGCAGGGGAGCATTGGGGTCGCAAACGGCAGTAGCCGCCGCTTGAGCCTGAGCTACATAAATGGGGTTGATGGCGTTTTCCAAAGGCGCGATCGCCAGCACACCCAACAATAAAACCGACTGAATAGAGCGAATCATGGTTGCCAGAGAATGGTTGGGTCAGAGGGAAGAGTGAGCGATCGCGAGGTCTATTCAACCGCTCGCCAAAAGACATAGGGGCGATCCACAGAAACCCTAGAGGCCAGCACCTCTCGCGTGCCGTCGCCGAGCAGATTGAGGGTAAAGCGCACCTGACCCCCGGCAAACTCGGCTTGATACATGGCCATTTGTTCAGCGCTAGCGCTGCCCGTGCAATCCCTAAACTCCGGACGTAGCGGGGCCGTAAACACCACCTGGTCAGCCGTGGCCGCCACCGGCTGGGCCGGAGCGGTAAGAGGTAAAAATCTGCGCTGCATAGAAACGGCGGAAGACAGGGGTGGAGGGTAACGGTGGGGCCGCTGGCCAAGGTTAGCAAGCGGCAAAAAGTCGCAGCATTCCACACCGTCAATCTTGTCCTAGGCCATGCGGAGCAGTGGGTTGAAATAGACGCTCGTTCAAAGTGGCACTGCTAAAGCGACACTGTCACCGTTGACAGAGGATTGGGCTGGTTTCACCGTTGCCTGCCCCTGGGCTGGCCAACCCCGCAACTTAAGTTACAGGTCTACCGCCCCCAGGCTTTTGAGGATGTCGATTTCGCTGGGAGAGAGACCAGTAATGCCGGTGATATTCATTGCTTCGTAGAGGCGATCGGGGCGCATGATGGCGAGGCATTCCCCAGTTTCCACATTCCACAGTCGAATGGTTTCATCAAGGCTGCAACTGGCCAGCATGGGGTAGCGGCTACCGGGGGCGGGGGTGGGCAGAAAAATGACGGCGGTGACGATTGAAGTATGGCCCTCGATCACCCGCAGGCAATTCCAGGTGGCGACATCCCAGACGCGGATAGTGCGATCGCTGCGACCGCTCACCAGCAGCGACCCGTCGGGGCTAAATACTAGCCCGCCGTGAATACCGGTGTGCCCCTCCAGTTTGTGGAGGAATTCCCCGGTTTCCACATTCCAAAGCTTGATGTCGGATAGGTTGCCGACAGTGGCCATCAGTGGCTCGTGAGGATGAATGGTAACCCCCCAGGTGTGGCCCTCTTGGCCACCGCCCACCCGCAGACTTGCGCCGGTTTCTACATCCCACCAGCGCAGAGCACCGTCGTTGCCAACGGTGACAAAATACTGACCCTGGGGCTCTACAGCTAGGCCCAACAGATAGGCGTCGGGGTCGAGCACGATGCTGCGCAGGCATTCGCCGCTGTCGCTATCCCAATAGCGAATGGTGGCGTCGGAGCTGGTGGCGCTGAGCAGGTAGCCTTGGGGCGTGTAGCCAAAGGCCTGAATCCACGAGTTGTTCTCGCGACGCAGGGTGTAGCGGCAGCGGCCCGTGGCCAACTCCCAAATATGTACTTCGCCGTTGAGGCTGGCGCTAGCCAGCAGATCGCCTCGGGGATGAAAGGCGACCTTCCAAATACTGCCTTCGTAGCCGGTGAAGGTTTGCACGCATTCACCGGCCTCGTTCCACAGGCGAATGGTGCCCCCCAGGCCGCCGCTGGCGATCAGGTGACGGTGGGGGTGACAGGCGATGGAGCGCAGTCCGGCGTTGCCGCCTTGGATGGTTTTGAGGCAGTGGCCGGAGATTGGGGTGGGGGTGGGGGAGTGGGAGGGTGGGAGGGTGGGAGGGTGGGAGGGTAGGAGGGTGGATGGGTGAAGGGGTGGGGGAGACTTGTGTGTCTGTTCAGGCGGCTGGGGAGAAGACGGAGTTACTGGGCGGCTGACGTCCCAGAAGCGGATGGTTTGGTCGATGCCGATGCTGACTAGGGCTTGGCCGGGGAGCCACTGGCCGTCGGGGGTGTTGCCGTTGATGAAGGCTGTGCCCCAAACGCTGTCGGTGTGGCCGGTGAGCACGGTGAGGCACTGGCCGGTAGCGACATCCCAGAGGCGGAGGGTGCGATCGCTGCTGGCGCTGGCGACCAGCTGGCCGTCGGGGCTGAAGTGAACGCCGCAGACTTCGGCGGTGTGGCCGCGCAGGGTGTGCAGGCAGGTGCCGGTGGCGATGTCCCAAATTTTGACGGTGTGGTCAAAGCTGGAGGTGGCAAAGCGATCGCCCCCTGGGTGCATGGCCAGCGTCCAGCACATGCCGATGTGCTCGGTCATAGTGTGCAGGCATTCACCGCTGTCGATATCCCACACTTTGACCAGGCCATCCTGGCCGCAGCTGACGAGGATGCGGCGGGGCGGTTCGCCGGGGGCCATGGCGATCGGGTGGGGGCCAAAGGCAATGCCGTTGGCGGGGCCGCTGTGCCCGGTGAGCGATTGCAGCACCTCACCCGTGCGCCAGTTCCACAACAGAATGGAGCGGCTGGTGTCGCCTAGGCTGCCAGCCAGCACGGTGCCGTCAGGACTAAAGGTCAGCCCCCAAGGGTGGTCGTAGTGCCAGGTTTGCAGGCAGTGGCCGGTGGCCATATCCCAAAATTTGACGCCCGTATCCATGCTGCCGGTGACCAGCACTTGCCCGTCTGGGCTAAAGGCTAGGGCAAAAATGTAGGTGCTGTGGGCCTGCATGATGAAGACCGGCAGCCCGGTAGAGGCCTGCCACACCTGCACCATGCCGTCTTCACCACCCATGGCAATGAAGTCACCGTCGGCACTGGCAATCAGCGCGTTGGGGTGGGGCACTGGCTCGGCAAAGCGGCAGGCGATTAGGTTGGCGTGGGCCAGATTGACCTGTTGCAGAGGCGTCTTTTGCAGGCCGGCCTGACGAATGGTCAGCCCCGAGAGGTCGTAGCCGGTGAGGTCGAGCTTGAGGTACTGCATCAGGTTGAGCAGGTTGCCGACCCCGTAGCTATAGCTTTGGGTAAAGGTCTGCCGCAGCAGGGTCAGCAGTTGCCGCATCTGGCGATCGAGGGCAGCGGTCGAATTAAAGCGAGCGCAGAGGTTTTGGGCAATGGGCTGCAAAATCAGCCGGGTCTGGCTATCGCGGATATATTCTTTGGCGGTGGCTTTGAGCAGGGCATAGCGGTCAATCAGCAGCCCCTCGGCTGGGGCCACCTGAGGCATAGCGATAATCTCGTCGCTGATCTGCTCAATCAGGCGCTCGGTCACATACTCCATCACCACGGGCTGCTGGGTAAAGCGGGCATGCTTTTGCTCGATCAGGCTGCGCCGCGCCAGCGACTCTAGGGTTTCGAGCAGGCGCTGCTTGGGGATGGCGGGCACGATGTCGGTCTGCAAATCGGCAATGGTTACCCAGTCGCGGTTGATCGCCAACCAGCCCATGATCTGCTGCTCTAGGGGCGCGAGGCGCTGGTACTGCTGGTCGAGCAGGCGGCGAATGCCGTTGAAAACGGTAGTTTCTTCCTGCACAAACGCATCGACATCGCCGCCAAACAGCTCGCGAATGGAGGTGGCGACGATCTTGAGCGCTAGGGGATTGCCGCTATAGCTGTTGAGCAGCTGGTAGCGTCCGGTGGGCGATCGCGACAGCCCAATCGCATCAAAAATTTGGTCAGTATCCGCCGGCGGTAGGCCGGGCAGAGTCAGCGATCGCACCGGCAGCGTCGCCCCCTCCATATCAGCTAGCACCGAGGGCTTTTCGCGGCTGGTCAGCACCACACAGCTCTGGTGGGGCAGCTCGCCCACCTGACGCAGCAGCTCGCCGTAGGCTTCGTAGCCCTCGCGGTAGGCCCCGGTCAGTTTTCCCTCTTGCAGCAGCGTTTCGCCGTTGTCGAGCACCAGCAGACAGCGCTGCTGCCGCAGGTAATGCATCAATCGCGAGAGCAGCGGCGCAACCGCCAGCGTCGAAGGGCTTTCCTGCTGACCCGAGAGCACCTGGATCAGATCGGTGAGCAGCAGCTCTAGGGGCGGGGCGTTGCGGAGGGTGCGCCAGATGATGGCGGAGAAGGGTGGATGGGTGAATGGGTGGGAGGGTGGATGGGTAGGCGAGTGGGAGGGTAGGGGGGTAGGGAGGGAATTTGCTGCTTGGTTTTCTAAGGCATCGGCTTTTGGCGGACTCATCCACCCATCCATCCTTCTACTCTCCCACCCATCTACCCTCCCACCCTCCCGCTCACTCAGCCTCTGCGCGAGCTTTACCGACAGCGCCGTCTTGCCGATGCCGCCCATGCCGAGGATGGCGACCAGACGGCAGCGATCGCGTTGAATCCACTGCGCTAGGGTGTCAAGCTCGGTGGCGCGGCCGTAGAAGAGGGAGGCGTCGATGGCTTCGCCCCAGTCAAGGGTAAGGGGGGTAGGGGGTGAAGGGGTGGAGGGGTAGGGGGTAGGGGGTTGGGATGTTGCTGGGGTTTCGGGTGGGGAGAGTTCGCCAGGGTTGGGGTGTTGGTAATCGGTGCGCTCTAGGAGTAGGTCGAAGGCGGCGAAGAATTGGTCGAGGGTTTGTTTGTCAACGCCGTTTTGACCGTCGAGCACGCGGGTGACGGTGCTGAGGGCGAGGCGGGTGCGATCGCTAATTTCTTCGAGGGTGAAGCGATCGCCGTTGTTGAGGGTTGCCTCTAGCTGTCGGCGTGCTGCATCCAGTTTGCGCTGGCCCGCTAGCGATAAAACTACTCCCCGACGGCGACTCTTTTTAGCGGGCATAGCGGGTCAAGGTGGATCAAAGAATAACAATCAGGCATACGGTCAGCCGCAGACCCAGGAATGTTACTTATTTTACGTCAGTTAACCGAGATAAGTTCGAGTTAAGCATGGGCTAGGGCGGCGACGTCGGGTTGGCCTTGACCATTGCACAACCCTGAATGCGCCGCTCCTTGAGCAGGCTCGACTAACTCGAAACTGATGCCTAACTAAGGGATCTAAGTGATCGCCTAACTATCCGTATCTTCTCTGGTGACAGCAAGGCTTTCTGACGATATTGGGGACATGGTTAAACACCAGGTCGGCTGAGTGAGGCAGCGCCAACCAAGACTGGCCGTGTAGGTTGCGTCTCTGCTTCACCAAGCCTCCCGGCAGGGAAATGTTCTGTCCAACCCCCTTTATCAATGCTGTAAGGAGAACTCCGATGACGATTACTCTGCAACGCCAACGCCCCATCTTTTTAGAGTCTGACGAGGGTCGAGCCTACCAGATGCTCACCCACACCATCACTCGCAAACTGACCTCCGTAGACACCAATGGTTACTACGCTCTAGCTGAACTCACCGATACCGCCGGTAGCGGTGCTCCCCTGCACAGCCACCCCTGGGAAGAAACGTTCTACGTCCTCGAAGGGGAGTTCGAAATGCTGATCGGCAACCAGCAGCAGATCTGCCCCGCAGGCAGCACTGCCCATGTGCCCGCCGGTGCAGTGCACGGTTTTAAGATTCTCTCCCCGGTGGGTCGCGCCCTGCTGTTGATTGCCCCAGCCTCTGCCGAAGCGTTTTATCTCGAAGTGAGCGATCGCGTCTCAGATCTCACCACCGATATGGAAACCATGCAGGAAATCTGCACCAAGTACGGTCTAGAACTGCGCTAACTCGCCTACTGCCACCCCTAGCAACTAAGGAGATTTCAATGATTCACCACATTTCTATCAGCGCTAACGATCCGCTCCACGTAGCCACCGTCATGGCCGAAATTTTTCAGGGCTATGTGATTCCCTTTCCGCCAAACCCAGGCAGCTACATGACCCTAGCCGCCGATGTCCATGGCACCGCGATCGAGGTCTACCCCACCGGATCAGAGATCTTTCCCGATAGCCACGAGGGTCAGGCAGGCTTTCAGCTAACTTCACAGCGGCCTCAGTACTCCGCATTTCACGCCGCTATTTCGGTGCCCATGAGCCTCGAAGAAATTGAGCGAATTGGCGATCGCGAAGGCTGGCGCGTACTCTTTGCCAACCGCGACGGCCTGTTTGACGTAGTCGAATTTTGGGTCGAAAACCGGCTCATGCTAGAGCTGCTCACTCCAGTCATGGCCGTTAAATACCAGGCCGTCTTTAGCCCCGAGCATCTGCCCGCCCTAGTCGATCAGTTCGCCCTCGCCCCAGCCCGCTAGTCCAGGCCAGCCGGATTCCCCCTCAGCTTTTACCGCCCCTGGCGATCGCCTTGAGCAAGACATTCCCTCGGCTAAGTTGAGTCCCCTCTCTCCTCAATACCCCACCCCCTCGATTAACCCATCACCACCCCCCACGAACTAACCCCCCGCCCCCTACCCCATCACTCCCCATCCATCCACCCTCCTACCCTCCCACCCATCCACCCCCTACCCCCTTACCCCCACGGAGCCCCCATGCGTCCTTTTCAAATTCTGCTCTACAGCACTAGCGCTGCCCTGGTGCTGCTCTCGGCCACTGGCTACTCTCAAGTGTCAGACATGGCGTTGGACAGCAATCCCCAGCCGATCGCGGGCATGGCCTCGGCCTCCGAAGACAACACCGACCCGTCTGTGATCGAAGGCGAGCCCCAGACCTTGGGCAACGGCACCGTGCGCACCTACGTTGCGCTAGACAGCCAAAACCATCCCCAAGAGGTGGGGGTGACGATCACAGCGGCGGCTCTAGCTGGGCTGCCCCAGGAGGGCACCGAACTCATCTTGCCCCTGCCCTTTCAGGCTGAATCTACGGCGATCGACCACATTGCTATCGACTGGCGGCCCCACGGGCACCCCCCCGAACCGATCTACGGCGATGCCCACTTCGATATTCACGCCTACACTCTGACCCCCGCTGAGCGCGAGGCCATTACTGCTCAGGGGGCCGACCTGGAGAAAGCCTACAAAACTCCGGCCCCAGAGTACATTCCGGCGGGTTACGTAATGGCCCCCGACAGTGCCGAACCCCGCATGGGGGCCCACTGGGCCGACCCCACGGCGGCAGAGTTTCAGGGCCATCCCCACGGCTTTGACCACACGCTGATCTACGGTTTTTATGAAGGGGCGATCGCCTTCATTGAACCCATGGTGTCCTTCGATTTTCTCCGCAGCCAACAGGATTTTGAAGGGGCCTTTGCCCTCCCCCAAAACTACGCCAAACCAGGGCTTTACCCCACCCGCTACCGCATCGCCTACAACGAAGCCGACCAGACCTATACCGTGGCGCTGACGGATTTTTGGCAGCCCTAGAAACAGGGCATGGTAGGGCGATCGCAAACTCGCCGTTCTGTCTGTTCTGTAACGCTCAACTGTTCTCACAGCTAAGCCGACCCCGTTGGGAATGCTACCCACGGACGTTAACTCAACGAAATCATCGTCTGTCAGGAAAGCCTGCGCCGCCGCTTGTAGCTATTGAAGCTGTGTAACAACCACTACATTTCACCTCTTGCCAAGGAGAGCCACCGATGACCCAAGCCATTCACAAGCCTGCTCAAACCCCAGTTGCAGACCCCAACCGAGCCTGGGCAAACAACTGGCCCGTCAAGACCCACGAACTGCATAGCCACCACTTTGACTCCACCATCTGGAATGACTTTCAGTTTCGCGACGACGACGTTGTAATTGCCACCTACGGCAAGTCTGGCACCACCTGGATGCAGCAGATTATCGCCCAGCTGATTTTTAACGGCCAGGAGGGGCTCAATGTCGGCGATATGTCGCCCTGGATGGATTTGCGGGTGCCCCCCGCCCCGGTGAAACTGGCCGCCATGGAGGCCCAAACCCACCGCCGCTTTCTCAAGACGCACCTGCCGGTGGATGCCCTGGTCTTTTCGCCTCAGGCGAAGTACATCTACATTGGCCGCGATGGTCGTGACGTGCTGTGGAGCCTCTACAACCACCACGCTAACGCCAATGACCTATTTTATGACCTGGTGAACAACACGCCAGGCTTAGTAGGGCCACCCCTCGAACCGCCTTGCAGCTCAATTCGGCAGTACTTCCATGACTGGTTGCAGGGCGACGGTTACCCCTTCTGGTCGCTGTGGGACAACATGCGATCGTGGTGGGAGGTGCGCCACTTGCCCAACGTGCTGATGGTGCACTACGCCCAGCTCAAGGCCGATCTGCCCGGTCAAATGCACCGCATTGCTGAATTTCTGGAAATTTCCGTAGACGAAGCCCAGTGGGACAGCATTGTAGAGCACTGCACCTTCGACTATATGAAGTGCCACGCTGAGCAGGTCGCGCCCCTGGCCGGTCAAATCTTTGCGGGTGGGGCCAAAACCTTTATCAACAAAGGCACCAATGGTCGCTGGCGCGACATTCTCACGGCTGAGGATATCGAATGGTATGAGTCTGTGGCCCAGGCCCAGCTCGGCAAAGATTGCGCCTACTGGCTAGCCAATGGCGAACTACCAGTAGGTTAGGCTTCTCTTGTAAAAGCTCAGTCACTGCGGTCAAAGCCACCCTAGCCAGACGCCTAGGGTGGCTTTGCCGTAGGGATGATGGAGCCGCACCTTTGATGCGGTTAGAGCAGAAATCGTCACGCTGCGATCGAATAATTCGAATTACTTTAGGTTGGGTAGTTTAGCTCCTGGTGGCTTTAGTTGTGGGCATTATGAACGGTATAGCGAGTAACTGTCGGTAGGAAAACGACTCTCAGCTGGACATGATGTAAACGCTAACAGCTGCTAGCTGCTAGCACTTCCTCGGCTAGGTTGGCATGGCTGAAACTCTTGACTATAGACCCCTGCGATCGCTCAACAATGACGATTTGCTTGCCCTAGAGGTCTGCAATCCCTATCCGATCCGCTTCATCAAGAGCATTCAGCCCCACGGCCTGTTGCTCTCCCTGAGCTACCCAGACCTGACGATCTTGCAGGTGAGCGCCAATGTCGAGACGCTGCTGCACCAGCCCCCCGCCGCGCTGATCGGGCAGCCCTTAACCGTGGTCTTTGCCGCCGCCGATATTGAGCTGCTGCGCCACTGCCTCGACCAAACCCAGGCGTCGGCCTACCTCACCCTAACCCACTCGACAACCGAGCAGTCCTTTGCGGTCAGCCTGCACTGGCAGCAAGAGACTGTGCTGATGGAGCTAGAGCCGCAGACCACCAACGAACCCATGTCGGAGGAGCTATGCTGCCAAATCAACACGGCGATCGCCGCCTTTGGCACCGCCTCAGACCTGCAGGCGCTGGTCGAGATTTTTGCCCACGAAATTCAGCGGTTGACCGGGTTTGACCGGGTAATGGTGTATCGCTTTCAGCCCGATCAGAGCGGGGTGGTGGTGGCGGAAGTCAACCGCAGCGACCACGAGAGCTATCTAGGGTTACACTACCCAGCCACCGATATCCCCCGCGAGGCGCGATCGCTGTTCTATGAAAACCCGCTCCGGTTTATTCCCAATCTCGACTATGTGCCCGTGCCGTTGGTACCGGAGGAGAACCCGGTCAAAGGCCCCCTAGACCTGGGTGCTGCCGAACTGCGGGGGGTATCGCTACCCCACATCGACTATTTACACCGCATGGGCGTCAGCACCTCCATGACTTTTTCGCTCACCGACGATCAGCGGTTGTGGGGGTTGGTGGCCTGCCATCACTACCAGCCCAAGCCGGTGCCCAAAATTACCCGCATGGCGTTTACGATGCTGGTCAAGGTGGCCAGCCTAGAGCTGATGCGGCACCAGGAGCAGGAGCGCAGCTATTACCAAGCCCAAAACAAAACCCTGCTGGGGCAGCTCGGCATCGCTATCAACGAAACCGAAGACGCGGTGCTCAAAACCCTCACCACCAATGCCAATCTGCTGTTGGATATGTTTGAGGCCGAGGGGGTTGCTCTGGTTTTAGATCAGGACTATGCCCTGGTGGGGTCTACTCCGGCCCAGGCCGAGGTCAAAGCCCTGATTGACTGGCTGGCCGAGCAGGGCGAAGACCAGGTGTTTGCCACCCCGGCGCTGGCGCAGGCGTACCCCCCAAGCGAGCAGTGGTCGGTAAAGTTAGCTGGGGTGCTGGCGATCTCGATCTTTCTGCAGCAGCCCCGGCCCGTGTCGTACCACATTTTGCTGTTTCGCCCCGAACAGATCGAAACGGTGCACTGGGCGGGTGAGCTGAGCGCCAGCGTCACCCTCGATGAGGCCGGAGAACCCAAGCTCTGCCCCCGCCATTCTTTCGACCTGTGGAAAGAATTGGTGAGGGAGCGATCGGTGGCCTGGTCGCCCCGGCAGCTCGAAGCAGCGGCCGATTTGCGCAGCACCCTCATGCTGGCCGTGCTGAACTTTTCGAATGTGGCCCTAGAGCAGGCGGCAGAGCGCGCCGAGGTGGCGAACCGGGCCAAGAGCGAGTTTTTGGCCAACATGAGCCATGAGATTCGCACACCGATGAACGCCGTGCTGGGGTTTACCGATCTGCTGCAAACCATTATTCAAAACCCGGTGGCGCTTGACTATCTAGAGGCGATTTCGTCTAGCGGCAAAACTCTGATGTCGCTGATTAATGACATTCTTGACCTGTCTAAAATCGAGGCGGGCCAGATGGATATCAAGCTGGAACCGACGGATATTACACTGTTGATCCAAGATATTCAGCACATTTTTCAGCAGAAGGCGGCGCAGAAGGGCATTCGGCTGCGGATGATTTTGGGCACGGGGCTGCCCAAGGCGCTGTGGCTAGACGAGGTGCGACTGCGGCAAATTTTGTTTAACTTGGTCGGCAATGCGCTGAAGTTTACCGAGCAGGGCCATGTCGATATCGAGGTGGCCTGTACGAGGTTGCCGGCGGTACCGGGTGAATCCTCGGTCAATCTAAAGATCTCTGTGGCCGATACGGGCATTGGCATTGCCGAAGCCGACCAGCAGCGAATTTTTAATGCCTTCACCCAGAGCTACGGCCAGAGCGATCGCAAGTTTGGCGGCACTGGGCTGGGGCTGGCGATCACCTATCGGCTCACCCAGCTGATGGGCGGCACTATTGACGTCGAGAGTCAGCTGGGGCGGGGGAGCACATTTATCTGTGAGTTTAATCGAGTGGCGATCGCCCCTGAGGGTAGCTCCCAGCCGACGGCGGCCGAGGCTGAAACCGATTTAAACCAGTGGGCACCGCTCAAAATTTTGGTAGTAGACGATGCTCGGTCAAACCAGGATTTGATTGCGGGCTACTTTCGCAATACCCACCATCGTCTGTTGTTTGCCGAGAACGGATTGGAGGGGGTGCAGATGGCGCAGACGCACCTGCCCGATTTGATTTTGCTCGATCTGCGCATGCCGCTGATGGATGGGCAGGCGGCAGCCCTGGCCCTAAAGCAGCATGAGCTAACCCGCTCGATTCCGATTATTTTGATTACGGCTTCGCTCAGCTATGAGGGCGAAGCCATGCTCGCCAACGACCTGTACGACGGGTTGCTGCACAAGCCCGTCAAGCGCCAGCAGCTCCTAGAGTTGATGCAGCGCGTGGTGGGCGCTGGGGTGCTCCCCACCTTGGAGAGACGCTCTAGCACCCAGGCCGCGAATCCTGGTGCGGTGGCTCTGGCGACCCTGACTCCAGAGCGGCTGTTGGCGTTGCTCACCCAGCTCCAGGCGATCGCCGCTGACTGCTGGCAACCGCTGCGGCAAACCCTGGAAACGCGATCGCTCGAAACCTTTGTCGAACGGCTGCAAGGGGCGCTCGTGGTTTACCCCTACCCACCGCTGTCTGACTACCTGACCACTCTGACGACGCAGCTAGAAGAGTTTGATTGGGAACATTTGCCCCACACCGTGAATGCGTTTGCGCCCCTGCTAGAGACGCTGACTCACCAGGTCGCGGCTTTGGGTGAGGCTCCTGCCAATGGTTAACCCTCCGGTGTTTGAGCCTGCTCAGTGCCTGATTATGGCCGTCGACGACGTGCCCGCCAATCTCAAGATTTTGCAGAAGGTGCTGGACACGGTGGGCTATCGCACCACCTTTGCCACTCGCGGGCAGCAGGTTTTAGACCGGCTAAACGACGTCAAACCCGACTTGATTTTGCTCGATCTGATGATGCCAGAAATGAGTGGCATCGACGTGTGCGCCCAGCTCCAGCAGAATCTGTCAACGGCACATATTCCCGTTATTTTCTTGACGGCTAGCCATGAAATTGAGCATTTGGCCCAGGCTTTTGAATGTGGCGCAGTCGACTATGTCACCAAGCCTTTCAACGTAGTCGAGCTGCTAGCCCGCATTCGCACCCACTTAGAGCTGAGCCAGCTGCGCAAACGAGCCCAGTTTCAAGCCCAGTGGGAGGCGATTTCGCGGCAGATCGTGCAGGACATTCACGCCTCTATCCATCTACAAGACATTCTCAACAACACCGTCAAGGCCATTCAGCAGTTGCTGACGGCGCGTCGGGTGATGGTTTACCGCTCCTGCGACCCCCAGGGCTGCAAACTGCTGGCGCTTTCTGGCGACGGTCTGTCCTCAGAACTCTGCGTTCAAGGGCTGGGCTGCCCCTACCTAGAGCACCACCCTCCGGTGGTGCCCAACCTCACCAAGCAGCAGATTTCTCTGATCGAAGCGGCTCCGCTCCCTCCCCCCACCGCGCCATCTTCCTGTAGGTCCGATGTTCCCCAAGAGTTGTATTTGCCAATTCACCAGCAGGGTCAGCTGTGGGGCGGCTTGGTGGTGCAAAATGATCCCTGCGCCCGCTCCTGGGCTCAGCAAGAGGTCGAGACCTTGACCCTAATTGTGCAGCAGCTCGAAATTTCGATTCAGCATGCCGAGCTGCATCAGCGCTTGAGCGCGGCCAACCAGGAGCTAGAGCGTATCTCAAATACCGATGGGCTGACGCAAATTGCCAATCGACGCTGCTTTGATCGGCGGCTAACGCGAGAATGGCGGCGTCTACAGCGGGAAAAGCAATCTCTAGCACTGATTCTATGCGATATCGACTACTTTAAGCAGTTTAACGACACCTATGGCCACCCCAGCGGCGACACCTGCCTGGTAGCGGTGGCCCAGGCGCTTCAGAGCTGCCTGAAGCGCCCCGCCGACCTGGTAGCTCGCTATGGGGGTGAAGAGTTTGTGGTGCTCTTACCCAATACTGAGCTGGCGGGTGCCATTGGGGTGGTCGAGCAGATGCAAGGCGCAATCGCTAAAGTGGCGATCGCCGACGCCCCCACCCACCGACTTACCCTGAGTTTTGGCATCTATGCGGCGGTGCCCCAGCATGGCACCCAGGCTACCGCTGCCCTGGCCTTGGCCGACCGGGCGCTCTATGCCGCCAAGCAGGCTGGGCGCAATCAATACGTCATCGCCCCAGATATAAGCGTCGCCAGCTCAATCGAGACATCGCCTTAATCTAACCGTTCAAATGGTTGAACGCTTTTAGAGCGGCTTAATGTCCTCACACAAAAGCGTCTCTCGTAGGGGCAAACGGCCGTGCCCCTACCCAAAGCCATGCTTCAAGTCAGCAACACCAAATCTTGCGACTGCTGCCTACTTTGCTGCCAGCGCATCTCGCAGGGGTTTGGTCATCCAATTTAGCCCGACGCGCACCTGGTGCGAGAACGTCGGCATGCGGTAGAGGTAGGCCAAGCGTCGAGCCACGTGGGCCAGCTCGCCGTCGAGCTGAATGCCCAACCCGGTGAGGGTGGCGCGGCTGGTGCCAAGGGTGAGCATTTCGCCCATGTGGCGGTAGCGGAAGGGCAGCTGGGGGCGATCGCTAAGCTCGGCCCAGATATTCCACCCGACAAAGTCGGCCTGTTGCAGCGCGACCTGGGCCGTGGTGGGCACCTGCTGAGCCTCGGCATCGCGGCAGTCGGCCACATCGCCCAGGGCATAGACGCCGGGGACATCGATCGCCTCTAGGGTGGGCTTCACCACCACCTGCTGGCGCTCGTTGTGCTTGAGGGGCAGGTCGGCAATGACGGGGTTGACCTGGGTACCCACAGTCCACAGCACCAGATCGACCGGCAAAATGTCGGTTTGCTCGCGGAAGGTGAGGCTGATGGTGTCGGTGGTGACGTTGTCTACGGTGGTTTCGAGATCGATCCACACTCCCAGGTCAGAGAGCACCTTTTGGGACACCTCGCGGTTATATTCAGGCGAGGTGCGGAGAATCGTGTCGGTGCTTTCGATCAAGCGTACTCGGCCTCGTTCCCCCAAATGTTCCGCTACTTTGCAGGCTAGCTCGACACCGCTATAGCCGCCGCCCACCACCGCCACGCGAATTTTCTCAGCGTTGGAAGCTTCAAGCAGGCGCAGCCGTTCCTTTAAGTGGTAGGCATCTTCCAGGGTGCGGAAGGCATGGGCATGCTCGGCCACACCTGGGGCCATGTGCATTGGGGTGTTGCCGCCCAGGGCCAGAACCAGGCGATCGTAGGTAAGTGTCACTCCGTCGCTGAGGCTGACGCGGTGCTGATCGAGGTCGATGCCGGTGACTTCTGCCTGACGAAACTGCACCGCAGTACCGGCCAGCAACTCGGCGTAAGGCGGAGCCACTTCCCAAGTTTGCAGTTCGTCGGTGACCAGCTCGTAGAGCAAGGGCAGGAAGAGGAAGCGATCGCGGTGGTCAACCAGAGTAATCGTTGGTGGGGTACCCTCCCACGGCAGCTGGCTGAGGCGCAGAGCGGTGTAGAGGCCGCCAAAGCCACCGCCGAGGATACAAATTTGCTGGGGAGCGTCTGCCATAGTGAAAAGCCGTGATACCTCTTCTACCTTCTAACTCAAAATGGAAAGAGTCATCCTGCTTTGCGGAGATTTCTTTTGGCTACAGTGACCGACTTGAGCAGCCGCTCTCCCCGCCAAGAGGCCCTGGCCGGGGCGCGAGACATTGTTCCCCTGGTAGTGGGGGCGATTCCCTTTGGCATTATCTTTGGCACTCTGGCCCAGGGCAGCGGCCTATCGTTTGGGGCAACGATCGGCATGT
This sequence comes from Nodosilinea sp. FACHB-141, assembly GCF_014696135.1. Taxonomy (NCBI): domain Bacteria; kingdom Bacillati; phylum Cyanobacteriota; class Cyanophyceae; order Nodosilineales; family Nodosilineaceae; genus Nodosilinea; species Nodosilinea sp. FACHB-141. Next base: position 211,566 of record NZ_JACJPP010000012.1, read on the forward strand.
CGGCCTTTGTATTTGCCGGGTCATCGCAGTTTATTGCCCTGGGGCTACTGGCGGCGGGCAGCACCCTACCGTTGATCGTGCTCACCACGGTGGTCGTGAACCTGCGCCACATGCTTTACGCCGCCAGCCTGCTACCTTACGTGCAGCGCTCCTCCCAGCGGTGGAAAGCGGTGATTGGCTTCTTTTTGACGGATGAAGCCTTTGCGATCGCCATTCGCCGCTATGTGCAGCCCGACCCTAGCCCCCACAAGCACTGGTACTACTTGGGTGCAGCGGTCACGATGTACGGCAACTGGATTCTCTGCACCTGGCTGGGGCTAACGGTGGGTCAGCTAATCCCCAACGCGGCTGCTTGGGGGCTAGATTTTGCCATGGTGGCGACCTTCATCGGCATGATCGTTCCCTACGCGACGACGCGACCGATGGTAGGAGCGATTCTCGTTGCCGGAATTGTGGCCGTGCTAGCGAACGGATTGCCCCACAAATTGGGACTGATGGTGGCGGCGATCGCAGGCGTCACCAGCGGCTACTGGCTCGAAACCCAGCTCACTCCCAGACCCAAGTCCAAAAGATAACGTCTGCCCAATTCAAAATTCAAAGTTCAAAATTTTCTATGAATGACTGGCTTCTCGTCGCCTCCATGGCCCTGGTAACCTTCGTTATTCGCTATGTGCTGCTGGCCTTTAGCGGGCGCATTCAGCTGTCGCCGACCGTGGTGCGGGCGCTGGGCTACGTGCCCCCGGTGGTGCTGACGGCGATCGTCGTCCCCGCAGTGGTGCTGCCCGATGGTGAGACGCTGTGGCTGGGCTGGCAGAATGCACGACTGGTGGGGGCGATCGCCTGCGTCGTCCTCGCTCTCTGGCGCAAAAACCTGCTGCTCACCATCGCGGGCGGCATGGCCGCATTCTGGGGCTGGCAGTGGCTGGTGGGCTGAGCCACAGAGCATCTGATTACCAACCCACCGAATCTACGTAGGCCTGGATAATACTGACAGCGCAGTTGACGCCATCCTCAGCGCGAATGGTTTCTCCTAGGGCTCTGGCTTTTGCGGCCATGGTTGGGTTGCTCAATACCTGCTTGATCGCAGCAGCCAGATTTTGCGCCGTCAGATTTTGAATGGGGATGGGCGGCGGCGCAACCCCAAGCTGAGTGAGGCGGTTTGCCCAAGCAGGCTGGTCGCCAAAAAAAGGCACCGTTATAGCGGGTAAACCAGCCCGCAGCCCAGCCGCGGTTGTTCCTGAGCCGCTGTGGTGCACCACAGCCGACACCTGAGGAAACAGCCAGTCGTGGGGAATGGATGGAGCGGCGTAAACCCGGTCAGTCAATTGCCCCGCTTGGGTGAGCCCCCAGCCGGCCAGCAGCACCGCCCTAACGTTGGCTCGATCTACCGCTTCTAGCAACAGCTGAAGCATCGCCTGCTCATCGGCAACCGCCATACTGCCAAAGCCAAGGGCAATCGTCGGAGTAGAACTTTCTCCCTGAGACTGGGCGAGAAAGTTTTGCAAGTCTGGGGACGGCTGGTAGGGTTGAGACGCTTGAGGAAAGCAGTAGCCGGTCACATGCACCGAATGGGATGACTGAGCCCAGTCGGCAGGGCGGGGAATGACGGCTTCGCTGTAGAGGTGCAAAATTGGCACCTGCTGCAACTGTTTGGGATGGTGAGCGCGGTACCGAGGGCCAAGCGGCGGCAGCGTTGGTAGCTGATGTCTCTCCCGAAAGGCTTCTAGGGTAGGGCGATCGCGTACCCAGCCCAAAACATCCACCAGTCGATAACTGGCCCAATTCAGCGCTGACTGCACTGGATTGACGCTCGTTGGGATGTCGCCAAACCCAAGAAACGGGAACAGCCCGGTTTCTACGATGGGGAGACTGGCCGCAACAATCAGCGGCAGATTCAGCGCTTCGGCGACGTGATAGCTCCACAGCGCCAGTGGCCCCGCGATGATGGCCTGACTGCCTTGGGCCGCCGCCAAAACCTGCTCTAGCTGTCTCGGCAAATTCTTGGCAAACTGGGGCGCTTGTTCCCAGGGCAGAAACTCGCCCCTCAAAAACCGCTGTCCCTCCTGCGATCGAAAGAATGCCCGATAGTCTCCCGCCAGGGGCGCAACCTCTATACCGTAGGATTCCACCAAGTCTGTGAAGGCCTCGTGGGTGACAACAGTAGGTTGGTATCCGGCTTGCAGAAGACCCTGAGCTAGAGCGAGCATGGGCATACAGTCGCCCGTAGATCCGAGCGCAACCAGGGTAATTTTTGAGATAGGCATAGCGCTAAGGATCCGGCAATACAAGCGCCTTTACTGTAGCAGCCGCTGAACTGTAGCTGTGGCCATAGCCCAGTTAGAGAAGCGGCAAGAATTACGTAATATTGAACACCAACACCCCAGTGCCTTAGACCTATAGTGCTCTTCGACTTTCGAGTCAGGTTGTTCCAGAGAGAAATCAGCATGAGTGGACTTGGTGGCCTAAACAAATCTCCTAACGGCGTGGTGCTGGGCATGGTGCAACTGCAACTGCCCAACGTCGTCACCCCCGGCGATCTCGCCGCCCAAACCCAGCGCATTTGCGAAATGGTTGCCAAAGCCCGCCGCAACATGCCCACGATGGACCTGGTGGTGTTCCCCGAATATTCGCTCCACGGGCTGTCGATGGACACCAACCCTGCGATCATGTGCAGTCTGGATGGCCCCGAAGTCGGCGCCTTTCGCCAGGCCTGCATCGACAACGACATCTGGGGCTGCTTCTCGATTATGGAGTACAACCCCGACGGCAACCCCTACAACAGCGGCCTGATTATCGATAACCAGGGCTCAATCAAGCTCTACTACCGCAAGCTCCACCCCTGGATTCCTGTAGAGCCGTGGGAACCTGGAAATGTGGGTATTCCCGTCTGTGACGGTCCCAACGGCAGCAAACTGGCACTGATCATCTGCCACGACGGTATGTTCCCCGAAATAGCCCGCGAGTGCGCCTATAAGGGAGCCGAGATCATGATTCGCACGGCAGGCTACACGGCCCCCATTCGCCACTCGTGGCAGATCACCAACCAGGCCAACGCTTTTTGCAACCTGATGGTGACGGCGTCGGTGTGCATGTGCGGCAGCGACGGTAGCTTCGACTCCATGGGCGAAGGTATGATCGTCAACTTCGACGGCACGCCGCTGGTGATGGGCAGCCACCGCCCCGACGAAATCATCACCGCTGAGGTGCGCCCCGACCTGGTGCGCGAGGCCCGTATTCACTGGGGAGTGGAGAACAACATTTACCAGTTTGGCCATCGCGGTTATGTAGCGGTCAAAGGCGGTGCCCAAGACTGTCCCTACACCTATATGAAGGACATGGTGAAAGAGCGCTACCGCCTGCCCTGGGAGGATGAGGTAGTGCACCAAGACGGCACCGCCTGCGGTTTTCCGGTGCCTACCCGCGACTACAAGGGCGAAGAATTATCGCCGGTCTTGAACTAAGGTAGCGGCTAGTTTCTATCCCAAAAGGGTGTAGCGGTATAGGGTGCAGGGTTTATGGCGGACCTTATACCTTATACCCCATACATCACACCCCGATCGCCCTAATAAATCTCTCCCATTTATGCCCGACTTCTGCCCTTTTACAGACGGCAGCGCTGCCTGAGCGGCCTACAGTATGGGCGTAGAAGTGGAGAAATCAGCATGGCATTAACGTTCCAAGTTCCGACGCTGAGCGATCAGAAATCGGCGCAAGAGCTAAAAGATTTGATTTTGACCACTGAACCTGAGGCTGATATTGACATCAATACTCAGGCAAAAACCGTCACCATTAGCTCTCAAGCCTCCGAAGAAACCTTCAAGCAGCTGATCACCGCATCGGGGCACAAAATAGCTTCTGCTAGCTAGGTTCGGCCAGATTGTCCAAGGCCTGCGATCGCAGCTCCGCGCTACTCTAGAATGCACTGGTTTCGGGGACTGGTCTTTGACCATGTCTTCGCGAGCGGTTTTTGACCACTGCATTCTATTGCTGCCCATGGTTGCTTCTACCCCTGCCCCGCTGCCCCCTGGGAGTTTTGGCCTGCCGGTTGTCGGCGAAACCCTCAACTTTTTGTTTGACCGCGAGTTCGCCAAAAAGCGTCAGGCTAGGTATGGGGCTATTTTTAAGACGCGTCTGCTGGGCCGTCCCACGGTAGTGCTGATGGGGGCAGAGGCTAACCAGTTTGTGCTCTCCACCAATATGGACAGCTTTTCGTGGCGGGAGGGGTGGCCTGGCACATTCAAACAGCTTTTGGGTGAGTCGCTGTTTTTGCAAGAGGGTGAAGAACACCGCCGCAACCGCAAGCTCCTCATGCCCGCCTTTCACGGCCCGGCCCTGGTTGGGTATGTAGAAACCATGCAGAGCCTTACCGAGCGCTACGCCCAAAAATGGGCCGCTCAGGGACAGCTCACCTGGTTTGACGAAATGAAGCAACTCACCTTTGACATCGCCAGCACGCTGCTGCTGGGCAGTGAGCCAGGTAGCCAGACCACACAGATGTCGGAGTGGTTTGCCGATCTGACCAACGGCCTGTTTGCCCCGCCGATTCACTGGGGGTGGACCCCTTTTGGCAAAGCTGTCAAAGCGCGAGACCAGCTTTTGCACCACATTGAGCAGGTAGTGAAAGAGCGCCAGGCCCGACCTACCCAAGATGCCCTGGGTCTGCTGGTGCACAGCGAAGATGAGGAGGGCAACCGCCTCAGTCTCGAAGAACTCAAGGCTCAGGCGCTGCTAATGCTGTTTGCGGGGCACGAGACCACCACCTCGATGCTGACCTCGCTGGTGATGTCGCTGGCGCAGCACCCCGATGTGTGGGAGCAGGCTCGACAGGAGCAGGCGCAGCTGATGGAGACGAGTGACGCCGTAACCCTAGAGCAGATTCGGCAGATGCCCTACCTCGACCAGATCGTCAAAGAGGTGGAGCGGCTGTACCCACCCGTGGCGGGGGGCTTTCGCGGTGTGGTCAAAGACTTTGAGTTCAACGGCTATCGCGTGCCCAAGGGCTGGATGGCACTGTATAGAATTGACGCCGCCCACCGCGATCGCACCATCTACACCGACCCCGACCGTTTTGACCCCGATCGCTTTAGCCCCGAGCGGGCCGAGCACAAGCGGGCCGACTTTAGCCTGGTGGGCTTTGGCGGCGGTCCCCGCATCTGTCTGGGCCTGGCCTTTGCCCAGCTCGAAATCAAGCTAGTGGCGGCCCATCTGCTGCGCTACTACACCTGGGATCTGGTGCCCGATCAGAACCTGGAGATGACGCCGATTCCGACGCTCAGGCCGCGATCGGGGCTGAAGGTCGTTTTCAAAAAACGCGCGATCGCTCCAACGCAGGTTACCGCCGACCAAACTGGGCAGCGTCAACCATGATGGTGAAATCTCTATTGTTTTTTATCCTTGCAGGCCTGTGTGAGATCGGTGGGGGCTACCTGGTGTGGCTGGCGCTGCGCGAGGGCAAGAGCCCCTGGTTAGCAGTGCTTGGGGTGGTCGTTTTGGGAATCTATGGCGCAGTGCCCACCCTCCAGCCCACGCATTTTGGTCGGGCCTACGCCGCCTACGGTGGCGTATTTATCGTGCTTTCCATTGGTTGGGGATGGCTGGTTGACCAGGTGAAACCCGATCGCTTCGATCTGCTGGGTGGCTGGGTGGTGCTGCTGGGCGTTTTGATGATAATGTACGCCCCTCGCAGCTAGCGACCACTACCCTCCCACATGGATTACCGGACGGCGTCTGGGGGATTTTTCAGCTTTGCGCAGTACCTCCCGAGTAACCACGGCAATATCGCCTTCGCCAAATAACATGAAGCGCAGCAGATATTGAATTGGGTTGCCCTCAATCCAGCCAAAGTAGGCGTGGGGCAATTTGCCGGTTTCATCGCGCATGTAGAGCAGAATAGCAGCAATCGTATTGGGCACCGCCGACCCTCTGGCTCTCAAAATGCGGTAATTGCCCACCTGCACTCCTTCTACCTGCACTGTCTCCATAAAGTCTGAAGCGTCTGAAACCTCGATCTCTAAAAACAGAATGGAATCGGTCGAGGGAATGTGATTGTCTTCCCGCACCTCGGTTTCCTTGAGGGAATATTCCTGTTCATCCCCGGCCTGCTTGCGGTTAGCAATGATGCGAATGGTGTGCTCGCTTTCTTCTAGAATGAAACGCCGAGCGATGGGATCCATTTCAAACCGCTCAACCCGCAACTCTGTAGAGCGCCAAACGCGCGAAATCAGTGAGGTGAAAACAATGGCACCAATAAAGAATGCGGCAATTTTGACCCCGTCAGGTCGCTCAATAATGTTGACAATGGTGGTGTAGAAAAACACCAGGGTAATGGTGCCAAACACGACCATGCCCCGCCGCGATCGCGCCTGTCGAGCCGCCAACGTCACCGCCAACGACGCTGAGCTCATCAGCACCAGCACCCCCGTGGCGTAAGCTCCACCCTGGGCCTCAACGCTGGCGCGAAAAATAATCGTGACGGCAAAAGCAATTACCGTAAAAATTAGCACTAGCGGTCGGGCGGCCAAGGTCCAGCTGGGAGCCATGCCATAGCGGGGCAGATAGCGGGGCACAATGCTGAGCAACCCAGCCATAGCCGAGGCCCCAGCAAACCACAAAATCGAGATCGTGCTCAGGTCGTAGAGGGTACCAAACCCATCCCCCAGGTACTCGTGGGCCAGATAGGCCAGCGCTCTTCCGTTAGCGGCTCCTCCTGCCTGAAATTCTGGCGGCGGAATCAGCAGCGTCGTGACCAAGCTGCTAGTAATCAGGAAAAAACTCATGATCACCGCTGCGGTGGTCAACAGCTTATGGGTGTTGCGGATACGACCAGCTGGAGCGGTTTCGGTATCGCTGCGATCGCCTTCGACTAAAGGCATCACCGCTGCCCCCGTTTCAAACCCAGACAGGCCCAGCGCTAACTTAGGGAATACCAGCGCGGCCAAGGCCAGGAGCACCACCGGATTGCTATTCCTGGAAAATAGCAGGCTCCACCAATCGGCAATCGCTGTGGGATGGGTCAAAATCTGATAGCCCCCCACACCAATGGTCACCAGGTTGAGCAGCAGGTAGACTGCGACTAGAAAAACCGCTATCCCAATCGCCTCCCGAAACCCCTTTAAGAAAACGGCTGCTAGGAAAGCAATGAGGCAGATAGTCAGTGGCACTTCGTACCCATGTAGAAAATCGTGGACAAAGGGATTTTCGACAATGTGGGCCGTAGCGTCGGCAGCGGAGAGGGTAATGGTGATGATGAAGTCAGTCGCCACAAACCCCAGCAGGCAGAGCACAAAAAACTTGCCCTGCCACCACGGCAGCAAATGCTCGAGCATGGCGATCGACCCCTCGCCATGGGGGCTCATCGAGGCCACCCGCCGATAGATCGGCAGCGCCCCAAACAGAGTGAGTAAAACCAGAATCAGCGTCGCAATAGGCGATAGCGCCCCAGCCGCTAGAGCCGCAATGCCGGGCTGGTAGCCCAGCGTGGAGAAGTAATCAACCCCAGTCAGGCACATGACCTGCCACCAGGGGTGTTTCACCGCGTGGCTGCTCTTCCCTGAGCGATCGGACTCAACTAACCAGCGCAGCAACCGTCTGCGGTATGTGGCTGATGGCCTCATTCGTTTAACCATCTACGGCATTCCTACGGGGTAGTGGCAGTACATTAATTAGTCAACCGCTTAGTGTCACCCTTGATCAACTGTATTGAGGTTTGCCGCTGTAGCCATTGCCGCCAAAGTACGTAGGGTGACTGGGCAAAAGACATTGAGGTGCCGGCAGGTGGCCCAGGGATGAAGCGATCGCTAATGCTGAGGCTTGAGCGATCGCCCTCGCCAGGTCCAGCCCCAGCCGGTCTTGGTTTTGACGATGGAGGTGAGGGCGATCGCCACGACCACCAGTCCGCCCACGCTGCTCAGCCACCAGTAGCGCAGCGGCACCCCCACCTGGCGATAGCCCGTGATCCTCAGCAGCCCATAGCCCGCCAGGGTCAACACCGTCAATCCGTATAAGAGCGCTATAGACGAGGAGAGTTCGGGTTTGAGTAGGGTGACGATTAGGCTCGCCAGCAACCCCACCCAGGGCATGACAAACACCATGGCGATGGTGAAGGCCGATAGCAGCGTCAGCGGCAGGTTTTCTTCGGTGCCCAAGTAGTAGTTCTTGGTCCACCCTTCCCACAGGGTGGCAAAAGAGGAATACATCCGCACGCTCAGCAGATCAATGCCCAGCACGTAGCGCAGCTTGAGGCCGTGCCGCCGAATCTGGCGGGCGAGTTCGACATCTTCTACAATCACGTCGCCGATGGCGGCGTGGCCACCGATTTTGTCGTAGGCGGCGCGACGAAATAGCATAAACGGCCCAGCGGCAAAGGCATTGTCTACGGCGGTAGACTCATTAATGGCTTCAAAGTCATAGGCGATCGCGATCGCGCTCATAATAATCGGCTGCACCAGCCACTCTGAAAAGCAGCTGCACTCAATTTTGGGCGCACAGCTCAGCAGGTCGGCCTGGTGGATTTGGGCTTCGGCCAGGGCAGCGGGTATTGCCCCCGGCGACAGCCGCACATCGGCATCGATAAACAGCAGGTAGTCGCCCTGGGCAACGTTTGCCGCCTGGGCACAGGCCCAGTTTTTGCCGCGCCACACCTCGCCCTCAGGGCGCGGCGGCACCACCAAGTGGTGAACGTTGCCATGCTGGGCCGCCAGCTCTGCGGCGATCGCCCCAGTGGCATCGGTGGACTGGTCATCGGCAATCCAAACGTCAAACCGTTGCGCCCCCGACAGTTCAGTCGCCAGCACCGCTTCCACACAGGCGCGAATATTGTCAGCTTCGTTGTAGGCCGGAATCACCACATCCACAGAGGGTGCTGAGGGCAGGGATGTCCCTACCGGCTGAAGACGAGGAGCCGACGCCAGCGACTGGGTGAGCTTGAAATAGAACGCCGCGATCGCCACCAGCGCCACCCCCAGCAATCCGTCGAGCCCCAAAATGAACTTGTCTAAACCCATGCCCGCTTTCCCCGCCGCCATCCTGTAGCAATCTACTATGTGCAGCTCGGATTGGGGGGCGATGATTTCAGCGATCGCCCCTCGATGCCGCCCACCGGCTCAATTCTTTACTTTGGAATGTTCTTTAGACTACAACCCCTATCTATCCCCCCCCGTAGCATCGTAGCCACGTCGATTAAGTCGTTCCTGGTCAGAATTGAGGAGTTTTTGAATGATTAGACAATGGCGTTTTGGCCTACTAGGGCTGGGCCTGGCCGTGGCCCTAGGCTTTGGTGGGCTGATGATCAATCGGGCGATCGCCCAGACCCCCAAAGAGCACTACCTCGCGGCCAATGCCGACACCGTGCACTGGGGCTACTTCAGCCAATCCCTAGAGCCTAAGCTCACGGTCAACTCCGGCGACATTGTCACTGTCGAGACCCTCACCCACCACGCCAACGACGACGCCTCCCTCATGGTCATGGGCGACCCTGGTGCCGAGAGCGTCTTCGCCTGGACTCCTGAGGGCAAAGGCGTCGATCGCCGGGGGGCGGGCTCCGTTGACCCCGAGGTCTACACCACGGGCGCAGGCGAAGGGGCGGGCGTGCATGTGCTGACGGGACCTATATACATTAACGGGGCCGAACCCGGTGACGTACTCGAAGTCAAAATCCTAGACGTGGCACCGCGACCCAGCGGCAACCCCGAATACCAGGGGCGCACCTTCGGCAGCAATGCCGCCGCCTGGTGGGGCTTCCACTACAAAGACTTGATTGAAGATCCCAAACCCCGTGAAGTGATCACCATCTACGAGCTAGACGCCACTGAAACCGAAGACTACGCCACCGCCCTCTACAACTTCCGCTGGACGCCCCAAACCGACCCCTTTGGCGTTGTCCACGAGACCATCGACTACCCCGGTGTGCCCGTTGACCCCGCCACCATCGACAAAAACTATGAGGTGCTAGAGGGCGTCAAGGTGCCGATTCGCCCCCACTTTGGCCTGATTGGTTTGGCTCCCCGTGAGGCCGACTTTGTTGACTCGGTGCCCCCCAGCTACTTTGGCGGCAATATCGATAACTGGCGCATTGGCGAAGGGGCCACTATGTATTACCCCATTGCCGTTGAAGGGGCGCTGCTGTCGCTGGGCGACCCCCACGCTGCCCAAGGTGACTCCGAATTGTCGGGCACGGCGATTGAAACTTCTCTCACTGGCAAAATTCAGGTCACGGTGCATAAGCAGAGCGATCTGGCGGGCACCATCCTCGAAGACCTCTACTACCCACTGCTTGAGAACGACGAAGAGTACGTCGTCCATGGCTTTAGCTACGCCAACTACCTCGAAGAACTGGGCGATACAGCCCAAAAAGACATCTTTGGCCAGTCGTCCATCGACAAGGCCATGCGCGATGCTTTTCACAAAATGCGCCACTTTCTCATGACCACTCAAGGTATGGGCGAAGATGAAGCGATTAGCCTCATGTCGGTGGCGACCGACTTTGGCGTCACCCAAATTGTCGATGGCAACTGGGGCGTCCACGGCGTGATCAAAAAGGCCGTGCTGCCCGGTGCCTAAGGATGGGTGACAGCCGTCTGAGTCCAATGACCCCATGTGTAGGTTAGGTGGCGCGCTAGCAGAATCCAGCAAAATTCAAACGGTGGCGTTGGGCTACATGTCGTTCCACCTCAGCTACGCCTAGCGGTTTGGCTCTCCTAGGGCCAAAGCCCGTTCTTTGCCGATAAGACTTCAAGACAAGCAGTCATCCACGCCGATAGTGGGTTTCCAGCGCAGGTCCTGGGTATAGTCGCTTGCTTGACTTGAGCGTGTGGTCTTCAGCTCGCCGCAACTCTCGCTAGAATGAAGGCCACACGAATTACGGATTGCTTGTGCTATGAAACGGTTGCTTGTTGCTCTGGTAATGTGTTTAGTGCTGGTGGGGTTTCCGGCCCAGGCCGATGCGCACCAGGTTGAAACCTTTTACACCCTCGACAATCAGCTAGAGTTTCAGTCGCTGTTTAGCTCGGGCGAACCCTTTGTGGGGGCAACGGTCAACATCTATGCACCCAACAACCCCGACGAACCCTGGATGACCACCACCACCGATCGCGAGGGCCGGTTCGCGTTTTTGCCCGACGAGTCGATCCCCGGCGATTGGGAAGTCTCGATTGAGGACGACACCCAGAGCCACGCCGACTACTGGACTGTGCCCGTGGGCGACAAGGGCATCATCTACGACGGCATCAGCCTCGACTCGACCGAAGATGTGCATTACCGCGCCGCCGCTGCGTTCATGCCGCTGGTGATCTCGATTGGTGGAGCGCTGGCCTGGCTAGGGTTTACCCGCCGCCGTCGCTAGACAGTCTCCTCAAACACTTAAAACAACTGACCTCCAGTATCCCTCAACGTTGGGATGCCGGAGGTTTTTGCTATGGGCCTTTCCTGCTTTCGCCAAGCTGACCTGTCACCCCAAGGCACTGGCTTTAATCATTGCGGTTGGTGAGAACGATCACCAAACCCTCGCCGTAGTCAACAGTGTTTTCTCTGTAGCTTCTCCTGCGTTCCCCAAAATTGCTAGGGAGAGTTCCAGCGCTGCGCTCTGGTTCGCTGCTCCTAGCTAGACATCGCAAAGCCCCTCAGGAGAACCTTTCCATGACTGCTCAAGCCCCCGTTTTAGAAGGCTTTATCAAGCGCTACAGCGATCGCAACTACCGCTACCCCGTGCTGGTGCGCCACCAGGGCACCGTGATTGCCTTGGCGATGGATGACCAGCGCCGCATCTATTATTCCGTGCTAAATCTCAATGGTCAGGGAAATTCCCTCGACGTGAATAGCTGGGCTGACCAGCCCCAGGAGCTGGAGTTTCCCAAAGAAATTGCTGAAGTAGGTTTCGGCCTCGCCGATCAGCTGCTGCTGCCGACGGTGAAGAAGGGCAGCCGCACCCCGGTCAATGCGGGTGTGGTGGTAGCCGACAACGAAGTAGACAAGTTTCTCTCTAGAACCGCGCGGCTGACGGCAGATGCTCCATTTCAAGCGATGTCAGATGGGCGGTTTGTCTACGTGTTTCGCCAGGCGATCGCCGCTAACCACCCCGACCAAATCACCGTTGAAGGCCCCGAAAACCGCCAGATCCCAATCGTAGACTCGACGCTGCTGGTCGATCGCTTTGTGCTGTCGGGGGCGTCGGGCGCATCCCAGGCTGGGGAAGCTGCCCCGGTACCGCAGCTCAAACTCAATCTAGAGGTGCGCTTTCGCCGCAGCCGCAGCAAGACTCGCCCCCAGAGCACCAAAGACAGCCTGGGCGCGCGCGACATGCAGGATCAGCCCTTCTTTGAGCCCACCCAGGAGCTGTCGTTTATTCGCAACTTGCAGGAGGGACGGTTTTCGATCGTGCTGCTGCCCACCACCATTGCCGAGGTGTCGCGCTGGCAGATCTTTGCCTTTAACAGCGCCACAGGAATGATCGATGCCTACAACGTGGAGCGATCGCTAGAGGGCCTGTTCAACACCCGAGGCACTCAATCTGCCCCCAGCAGCGATGCCGCCGAGACGGCGCTGAACTTCAGCCAGGAGAGTGACCACGTGGTGCTGGCCCCAGGAGTTCGCCTCGGCCAGGGCTTTAGTCAGGAGGCGTGGATTTTCCCCCGCGTTACCGCACCGGAGCCGGGGGAAGCGCTAGAGCAGGCTCTGCTGGGGAATGACGACAAGACCGCCACGGCACCACCCTCGATCTGGATTGTGGACAACCGCCGGGTGCGGGTGGGCTTTGGCGATGGCGCTGGGTTTCAGTCCTTCATCACCGGAGAGGTGCTGCGATCGAACCAGTGGAACCATTTGGCGGTGGTATTTAGCAACGACCCCGACGATGCGGGCTATCACCTCTACGTCAATGGTCTGCCCGTGGATGTGCGCCAGGAAGGCACAGCGGGCACCAGTGTGGGTAAGGTGCCAGTGGATGCGGCCATCACGCTGATCGGCGCGCCCAGCCACAGCTTCTCTGGCCTGATCGACGAGATTCGCCTGTGGAATCGGCCGCGATCGGAGCGAGAAATTCGCAGCGATCGCGGCCTGCGCCTCTCTGGCCACGAGCTGGGGCTAGCGGCCTACTGGCGACTCGACGAAGGCTCTGGCCGCGAAATTTTTGACCACACCAGCAACCATGCCCCCGGCACCATGACGGCGGGCTTTGCCAACCGCGCCTGGGTAGCCTCCGACGCACCCATTGGCGAAAACGCCGGAGTGAACCGCGACAGCTTCCGCTTTGAGGGGCGCACCGTCGAGTCGGGTATCGCCTCGCTGCTCTACTTCCAGCAGCAGGAGGCCCGCACCGGCTACGACCAACAGGCCAAACCCCTGCGTCAGGGAGCGCGGGTGATGCTGGCGGTGGCGACCCAAGCGTCTGGGGGCGATCGCAAAGAAATTGCCACCCTTGATTTTGGTGTTTCTGCCAACGGCCGCCTGGCCAAGGTCGCCGACAAATTGCGGCTCAAGCCCGTAGCGGTGGAGCGCGACGGCGACCCAGTGGATGTGAGCGCTGAATTAGCCCAAATTCAGGCAATTCAGCAGGTGATTGACCAAACCCTAAGCGCCGACGACACTGCCGATGTGAGTGTTGCCCTGGCCCAGATTGAGGCGTTGCAGGCCGCGATCAGCCAAAAGCAGCAGGCGGCTCGCACCGTGGATGTCAACGCCGAACTCGATCGCATTGGTACCTTGCAGGGCGCCATCACTCAAAAGACCCAGCGCGTGACAACCCTGAGCGAGGAAATCGACTACCTCAATCGGGTATTTAGGATTGTGGATGATGCGATCGCTAACCGCAGCACCGGGCTCATCGTGCCGGCGGGCAGTTTAGATAGTCTCAATCTACCGGCTAAGCTCAGCCGACTGCGCGAGCTGCGTAATCTCCAGGCGAATGGCCAGCAAGAGCTACAGCAGCTGCTAGATTTTCTGCGCAATGCTCGGGTTACCCTACACGAGCACGCTAACTTTGGTGGCCGCTCTCTATCCTTTGGTCTGAATGCCATTGGCAACAGCTTTTCGCCCCGCTTTGTGGGCTATACCCAGCTCAATCAGCACAACTTCAACGATCTGATCAGCAGCATTAGCATTTCGGCTTTTATTCGCGTCGGGCGAGGGTCACAGCTGTTTTTGCCGGCGCTGCAAGTCACTGTTTTCGAGCACGCCAACCGCAACAGCGGCCAAAATGGGTTTGCCCACACGTTTACCGATACTACGGCCTTTGTCGGTCGCAATTTTAACGATCGCATTTCCAGCCTAGAGATCTCCGAAAACTCAGCCTTTCGCAATCACTGCGACGCGCTGCAGCGATCGCTCGACTCCCTGACCACCGACCTCAGCACTCTGCTCGACGAGCTGCGCGGCATTCGCACCAGCATTGAAGCCCTGCGTGCCGATCAAGACCAGCAGCGGCAGCAGCTAGAGCAGGCAGTGACGAGCGATCGCACCGCCCTGGCTGCGCTGCAAAACCTGCTGAATAAGGGGTTTGCCGCCACCATGCCGCTGGTGCACAGCGATGTCAACGGCTTGTCGGTGGCGGGCGGGCTGCTCACCTTCGCCTGGTCAGATGACACCCCGCTATTGTTCGATAGCGCCGTGGGCAACGTGGCGATGTATTTTCGCGGTACCGATGACCAATTTTTTGTGGCCTACTACAAAACCTTGACCCAGCGGGCGCGCTATGTCCTAAATGATGCCCTGGGGGCAGAGGCGGTAGTGGGTTTTGCCCGCTCCACCGAGGCCGAGATGGATCGCATTCGCCTCAATGTGGCTGGGGAGGCAGCTGACTCCGCCTGCACTGTCACCATTCAGAACAAAGCCGGCGGCCAGACAATTATTGAAACCTGGCACCAAGTACCCCGCGCTCCCGAGGGCTTTGCCAAGGTGCTAAATGGCCTCGCGGGCGATCGCACCTTTGTCGGTCGCGGCGAAATCGTTCTCACCTCTGGGCGCGCCGACACCCTAACCGTAGCGGGGGGGCTGCACCGCTCGCTACCGGCTGGGGCCACGCTGTTTATCGGCGATTTTAAGGCCACTCTCGAAACCGCCGTAGACCAAGGCGCAACGGAGCTGGCCATTCGCACTGAGGCGGCCAGCTCCACCACCGCACCGCTACCCGTGTTCTTTTTGGAATATGACTATGCAGTGCAGGCCAGCACCACCCAGGGCGGTGCTGACCTCTCCTCCGGCTCTAAGCTGTTGGCTTTTATTGCCAATGGCGCCGGCCAGGCGGTGAAGAATGGCACCGTGCACAGCGGTCTGACGCTCTCTAGCCGCTGGGTCTCTGAGGCTCCAGGCCATACCTATGCCTTCGACGGCCAAGACAGCCACGCTCGGCTGGAGGCCTCCAGCGCCGATTTTGACCAGCAGCTACGGCGGTTTTCGCCCCAGGCTGACCTGACGCTAGAAGCCTGGGTGCGCCCCAGCCAAATCGCCGAGGCCAGTCTGCGATCGCGCCTGCTCCACTACCAACCAGCGGCAAATACCACCGACACCCGTTATCTGTTGGGGCTGAAGCGCGAGGAGCTGACCACGGCGATCGCCCTCAACGGCAGCACTGACCTGGTGCGCATTCCTAACGCTACCCAACTCAATTTTGCTGGGGCCATCACCATAGAGGCCTGGGTCAAACCCGCCAAAAACGAGAACCTGGGCAACATCATTGTCCACGGCAACGCCAGCGGCCCCCAGGTTTTTCTGCGCATTAACGAAGGACGCTACGAAGCGGGCAGCCACAACGGCACCGACCACAAGGTGGCCATCGTCATGCCCGCCGCCGATCGCACCGGTAACGCCTGGGTTCACCTGGCCGGGGTTTACGACGGCACCCACTGGCGGCTGTACCGCAACGGCATTGCTTTGGGTGAACAGGCCGATGCGATCGGGGCCATCCCCATTGATGCTGACTGGGGCCTGGGGGCTCACCCTAACCCGAGCGATCGCGTGCGAATTTTGACTGGGGCGATCGCTGAGGCTCGCATTTGGCAGCGGGGCCGCACCCAGACCGAAATCGCTGTTGACATGACCCGCGAACTCAGCGGCAACGAAACCGACCTGGTGGGCTGCTGGCGCTTCGACGACTTTGGCAATCGCCGTGCCACTGACCACGCCCGCTTTGGCCACCACGGTCAGCTCGAAGGCAATCCCCAGCCGACAGAGTCTCCCATTCCGGCTTATTCGGTGTTTGCTGGAGTGGGTGAGCAACTGGTGCAGTCATCGCAAAAGATTGCCGCGGGCAATTGGAACCACCTGGCAGCGGTTTTCAACCAGTCCTACGGAGTGCAGCTCGATGGCCAGCCCGGCACCTTTTTGGATGCAGGCGCTGACCTCACCCTCGACCTCAACCGCGATCTGACCATCGAAGCGGCCTTTAAAGTCAATGATCTGAGCCAGCCCCGCGCCCTGCTCACTAAGGGCAAACTTAGCGCTACCGAAGACTCCGAGCAGCGCGTGCCCTACGCCCTTTACCTCAACTCGGCAGGCCGTTTGGTCTTCGCCTTTGAGGATGTCAGGGGCAAAAAACACCTGTTCATCTCCCAGCCCATTCCCAACCCCACCGAGTTTCACACCGTCACCGTCACCCGCAAGCGCCATACCATCACCAGCCCGGTGCGCAACAATAGCGATCAGCAAACTGGAGTCGATATTGTCTCCTGGGATGCGATTCAGTTCTTTGTGGATGGCAAGGCGAACACCCCTATCGGCCAGCCCTACGGCCTGTTTGAATACAAAAAAGCCGGCAGCGACACCACCGGCACCCCCCGCCAGGAGGACGGCCGCAATGGAGGCAGCACCAGCCCCGGCTTCAATGCCGGACAGCCCCAGCAGCCCCTGGACATTGGTAACAGCAATGCTCCACTAGAGTTTGGCTCGGGCTTTAGTCTGGCCAGCTTCGACCCAGCGGGCGACGATTTGGACAGCATCAACGGCGTGTACATTTCCGCTGAGGCTCTGTTTGTTGCTAATAACGGCGGCATGGCCAACCCCCAGCAAGCCGAAATGGTAGCCTTGGCGGTTGGGGTCAACGCTGGGGCGCGTGATTTAGAGCGGGATAGCGATCTGCTCAATACCGTCCGCAACGGGTTCGGCAACGGCTCTGCGATCGCCCCCCTCAGCGGCACCCTGGCCGAAATTCGCCTGTGGAATGTGCCTTTGGAGGCAGGCAGTATCAAACCTACAATTCAGGGTGGCGAAAAGGGACTGCTCGCTTGGTGGCGCTTTGAGGAGGCGGAGGGCGCGATCGCCTTGGACTCCAAGGGCAGCAGCCATGCCCGCTTCAAAGGAGCGGTGCAGTGGGTCAAAGACCCCAACCCCAGCGGGTCGCAGCTGGTGCTCTACCGGAACGGGCAGCTGCTGAGTAGTGAACTCGTGCCAGCGGCCAGCCGCGCCGTCCTGCTCTCGCCTCAGGCTCAGTTCACCCTGGGTGCGCTGCAACGCGGCAACAGAACCCAGGAATTCTTCCAGGGTGAACTGGAGGAAGTGCGAATCTGGCAAACGGCTCGCACCCCAGAGCAGCTGCAAGATAACCTGTTCCGGCGGCTACTGGGCGAAAATGGGCAGTTCCTCGACAACCGCGAAGACCTGCTCGCCTACTATCCCTTTGACACTCAGAGGGCCGGAGTGCTCTCCGACTTCTCGCTGCTGGGCAATGATCTGACGCCAGTTGACGCTGAGTTTGTGCTTTCCACTGCCCCCATCGGCGAAGACACTCCCCAGGTGCGCAGCGCCCTGGCGGGGGTGAGGACTCCCTTTAGCGATCGCCTCCAAAGCACCCCCGCCGTGCAGGAATACGGCGATCTGCAAACCGATGTCGACTGCAACCTGTTCGGCATTTACAAGCGCTGCTACGGCTTGATTAAAGACGGCCAGTGGGAGCTAGTCACTGGCTTTAAGGTGGGCGAACTGGTCACCGAATGGGTCGGCCAGGTGCAGTTCGATCCGCAGCTGATCGGCTTTATCGAAGGGGCGCCGCCAGTCCCCGGCGAAAACCTTACCAGTCGCGGGGCCGTGCTCGGTGAATTTGCCAACTACAACGGGGCTAGCTCCGTTGAACTCAAGCAGGCCAGCAAAACTAACTTCACCTTTTCCGCTGATAAAGAAAGCGGCTTTGACTCCAGCTTTGATCTGACTGCCGGGCTGCTGACCGGGGCCAATGTCGAAGCCGGTATTGGCTTGGTAACCGAGGTGGCCGACGCGGACAGCGCCTTTGGCATCAAGGCCAAGTTTGAAAATTCCCTGGGCTGGCTCAGCTCGGGCAGCACCAGCCTGGGCCTGACCACCAACCTATCGAGCAAGCAGCAGCTGCAAGGGTTTGTCGAGCCTGCCAATGCCGTTGCCTTTGGCGATGTCGGTCGGCGGTTTATTCCCGAAAACACGGGTTTTGCCCTGGTGCAGTCGCAGACCGCCGATGTGTTTGCCCTGCGCCTCAAGCACAACAGCGCCCTGGTGTCGTACCAGATGCGCCCTAACCCCGACATCCCGCCCGATCGCAACATCATCAACTTCCCCATCAACCCCGCCTACACCAAGCAGGGCACCCTCGACGGCAAGATCGGCTTCACCCCCGATGCGGCCTACCCCAATGCCCTCACCTTTAGCAGCGACAGCAGCTTTTATAAGCCGATTGAGGCCTTTGCCCTCAAGCAGCGCATCCAGCGCGAAGAGGAGCGGGTGCAAGCCTACTACGACCAGTACGACGCGGGAGCTGTAGGCCGCCGCCAGAATGTGCTGTTTGGCCAGAGCGGTGACCTGGGCAGTGAAGAAGTGCTGCAAAACCTGCCCCGGCTAGAGAAGCGCAACCTGGCCAACACCTACGTCTGGACGGCGGACGGCGGGCTGTTTGCCGAAACCCAGGAAACCATGGACGTGGTGCAGGAGAGCTACGGCGGCTCCTACGCATTCAAGGGGCAGGCGGGCATCTTTGCCGACCTGGACGTGGCCATCAGCGGTGTGGGCTTTAAGTTTGGCTTTGAGGCCATGTTTGGCGGCCGGCTCAACGTGCAGGCCACCAAGAGCGTGCAGTCAGAGAATAGCTTCTCGGTCGAGGTGAATGTCGATGAGGTCGAGCGCGATGTATTTCTGCGCGACGAAGCGGGAGAAGTGCTGTTTGACCTCAGCAATCCCCTGACGCCCAAGGCCCTGCGCCATCCTGGCAAAGTCGATGCCTACCGGTTCATGACCTTCTATCTGGAGCCTCAGGCCGACCACTTCGACCACTTCTTTAGCCAGGTGGTTGACCCCATTTGGCTAGAGCAAAGCACCGACGCCAACGCCCTGGCCCTGCGCGGCCTGCGCGATGCCAACAAAGGCCCTGGCACCAAGCCCCCCTGCTGGCGCATTTTCCACCGGGTCACCTTTGTCAGCCGGGTGCTGCCCCCGATCGGCAGCACCAAGCCCCTGCCGGCACTAGAATCTACCCTGCGGGAGCTGAGCATCGACAGCAACTTTGAGCTGATCAAGCGGCTCGACCCGTTTGTAGCCGACAAGGTAGACGACATTGGCGAATTCTCCCGCGCCATTCGCGAGACCATTGCTACCTTCCTGCCCGAGCTCCAGCCCCATGTGGCTGCCATCACCGAGTTTATGCGGCTGTTCTACGGCGTCACCGAGGTCACTAGTCTGGCCGACAGCCCCGAACTGACGGCACTCTTGGAGGGCGATCGCAGCCCCAACGCCGCTCCAGTGGTGCGGGTAGGCCGCAGCCAAACCCTGCATCTGGAAGATGAGGCGGTGCAAACTACCCTGCCTGGCTCGGTGGCAGACGATCGCCTCTCTCCTGAGGCCGTCTTCGTCACCTGGGCAGTGCAGTCGGCACCCTCCGGGGCCACCGTCGCCTTTGAAGATCTTCACAGCCCCGTGACCGTTGCCAGCTTTAGCAACATTGGCCGCTACCGGCTAGCCCTAACCGCCAGCGACGGCACCCTATCTGCCACGGAAGACCTCGATATTTTGGTCAACCAGTCGCCCCTGGTGCGAGCTGGGGAAGACCAGGAGATCGGCTTCCGCCAGTCCCTAGAACTGCGCGGCGAACTGGTGCGGGATGGTCGAGGCGATCGGACGACTCAAGCCCTCACCACTCGCTGGGAGGCGGTCAGCGGCCCTGGCTCCGTTACCTTTGACAACGCCGCCGCCCCGCGCACCCGCGCCCTCTTTAGCGCCAGTGGCGTCTACCTGCTGCGGCTGACGGCAGAAACTACCACCGCTAGCGGTGTGCTCACCCACAGCGACGACCTGCAAGTGTTTGTGGGGGCGCGCATCAACCGAGGTCTTCTCAGCCTCTACAGCTTCGCGGATAGTTTGGCCAACGAGGGCAACACCGTGCGAGATGTCGCTGGCGTTGGGGTGCCGGTGGATCTGGCGATCGCCGGTAAACCTACACCGCTCAAAGCCCGCGGCGCAACCACGCCCTTTGCCCTGGCGCTGAAGAAGCCCGCCCGGCTCACCAGCACCAATGCCAGCCGCCTGATCCAGGCGATCAAAGCCAGCGGTGAGTTCACCCTAGAAGCCTGGATAAACCCCTCCCAGGGAAACCAGCCCGGCCTGGGTCGCATTCTCACCCTGTCGGGTGGAGCTAGCCGCCGCAACCTGATTTTGGGCCAGGCGGGTAACCAGTTCCACCTCGGGGTGCGCACCAGCGAGACGAATGGCAATGCCAGCGATCGCGCCTTTGCCAGCGGCATTGTGGCCCCCGCCACCCTCACCCACGTCGTCTGCACCCGCGAGACCAACGGCACCACCCGTCTGTATCTGAATGGCCAAGTTGTGGCTCAGCGCGTCATCCCCGGCACCCTGGCCAACTGGGACGACAGCTTTGCCCTTGCCCTCGGCAACGAGCTGGGCGATACGCTCAGCGAAGACCGCGCTTGGCTGGGCGACTTCCATCTGGTAGCGCTCTACAGCAGCGCCCTCACCCCCGCCGAAATTGCCACCAACTTTGAGGTGGGGGCCGACGCCAACCTGGCTCCGGTGGTTTCTGCGGGTGCTGACCAGGTGATCAACCTCCCTAGTGCTCTCTCCCTCAAAGGGGCTGTTATGGATGACCAGCTGCTCAACGGCAACCTATCGGTGCTGTGGAGCCAGCCCGGTGGCCCAGCCCCGGTCACCTTTAGCGACCCGACCAGCCTAGAACCCACGGTGACCTTTACCGAACCGAGCACCAACGATGAAGACGGGCAGCCCGTTAAGGTGGCGGGCGTCTACACCCTGCGGCTCACCGTCGGCGACGAGGCCCAGGCCATTAGCGACGAGGTACAGATCACCGTTAACCACGCGCCGATGATCAAAGCGCCGAATGCGATCGTGGTGCAGTTGCCCAACCGAGCCCAGCTCACCGCCGAGGTGCAAAGCGGCTTGGGCAACCCCCAGCAGGGACGCCTCACCCTGCTCTGGAGCCAGCTCAGCGGACCGGGCGCGGTTTCCTTTAGCGACCCTGCCTTGGCCAACACCGCCGCTCAGTTCTCCGAAAGCGGCACCTACAGGCTGCGGCTCACCGCCAGCAACGGGCTGCTCACCACCGTGGCCGATGTCACCGTCCACGCCAACAAAGCGCCGATGATTCGGGTCAGCGCTGCACCGCTAGTCAACCTGCCCTCTACCGCTACCCTCCAGGGTGAAGTAGTCGATACTGGCTTGGCCGATCCGTCGGGCACCGTGAGCGCCAAGTGGAGTCTGGTCAATGGCCCCGGCTTGGTCACCTTTGCCGATGCCCAGCGGCTGTCTACCACCGCCACCTTCAGCACCAGCGGCGAGTACACCCTGCGGCTGACCGTCAGCACCGGGGAACTCACCACCAGCCGCGAGGTGACGAT
Organism: Nodosilinea sp. FACHB-141; assembly: GCF_014696135.1. Lineage (NCBI taxonomy): Bacteria > Bacillati > Cyanobacteriota > Cyanophyceae > Nodosilineales > Nodosilineaceae > Nodosilinea > Nodosilinea sp. FACHB-141. The sequence goes on from NZ_JACJPP010000012.1 coordinate 233,372, forward strand.
CACCGCCAACCAGGCTCCCCTGGTCGATGCCGGCCCCGATCAGAGCCTCGATTTCCCCGCCCTGGCCGAACTCGACGGCACCGTCAGCGACGACGGCTTCCCAACCACCCCCGGTCGCCTGACCCTGGCCTGGAGCAAAGTCAGCGGCCCCGGCGCGGTCACCTTTGCCGACCCCGCCAGCGACATTACCACGGCCCAGTTTTCTCGGGGCGGTGAGTATGTGCTGCGGCTAACGGCAAACGATGGGGCGATCGCCGCCCACGACGAGGTAATCATTCGAGTGAACCAGCCCCCTGTGGTCAATGCCGGAGCCGATCAAGTCCTCACCCTGACAGCGCAAGCCGAAGGAGCGGTTCAGTCTGTAACGGCAACTCTCAATGGTACGGTCCAGGATGACGGTCTCCCCGCCAATACCCTGACCACGCTTTGGCAGCAGCTCAGCGGTCCGGCCCCCGCCGTTCTGAAAGATGCTGCAAAACCCTCCACCTCGGCCGAGTTCCCTGGAGCGGGCACCTACGTGCTGGAGCTGAGCGCTAGCGACGGACGGCTGACCGGGCGCGATACTGTCACGGTTGTCGTTTCCAAGCGAGTCATGACGGGTATTCAGGCCCTCTACGATTTTCGCGAGGGCAGCGGCAACACCATCCGTGACCAGTCAGGGATTCAGCCCGCGCTGGACTTGGTTTTGGTGAACGGGGCGATCGCCCGCATCCCCCAAGGTATTGCCCTCCAGCAGCCCAGCTTGCTAGCCACCGCCGGAGCTGCGACTCGGCTCAACCAAGCCATTCAGCGCAGCCAGGCATTAACCGTAGAGGCCTGGGTGAAACCAGCCCAGCTTTCCCCCAGCCAGACCCCGGCGCGGATTGTCACTCTCTCAGTCGATACCGGACATCGCAACGTCACCCTGGGCCAAAACAACAACCAGTACGTAACGCGCTTGCGCACCACCACCACTGGGGTCAACGGGTCTAGCAAGGTGGTCGAAGCGGGCTCAGTCAGCGTCAACCAGCTGACCCACCTGGTGTACACTCGCGACGGCGAGGGCAACGCCACCCTCTACCTCGACGGCCAGGTGCAAAAACGCGAGGTGATCAGCGGCGATCTTTCCAACTGGGATGCTACCTACCGTCTAGCTCTAGGTAATGAGCTAACGGGCGATCGCCCCTGGCTGGGTGAGTACCACTTGGTCGCCATCTACGATCGCGCCCTCACCGTCGAGGAGGTTAGCCAAAACTTCGCTGCCCGCCTGCCATAGACAACTAGAAATTGTCGCTGTCTAGGCGGCGATCGGCAAAAAACCGGGTTTCTGCTAGAGAGTATCGCCTCTGACGCAGAAACCCGGTTTCTTTTTCAAGGATCTCGATGCCGAAAGAAGCAACTGAGTTGGAGGCAGGCGCTAGTGCAGCCCCCAAGAAATCCATCGAGAGCCTGTAGCCGCATCGCCAGCATCGGATGATCTGACCCAGTTGCCACTGGTATCATCCAGTTCGACTGGGGTGAGGTCGGTGTTTTCAACCCAGGCATTGGTTAGGGTGGCGTGGGAGAGGTTAGCACCGCTGAGGGCTACCTCACGCAAAATTGCGCCCTGGAGATCGGCCTGTTCTAAATTAGCCGTGCGCAAGTCAGCGTAGCTGAGGTCGGCTCCAACCAGGTTGGCCCGCTCTAGGTCGGCCCCGATCAAATTGATGTGCTTGAGATTGGCCCCGCTGAGGTCGGCCCCAATTAGCTCGGCGTCGGTCACGTTAGCCCGTTCTAGATTGGCTCGCGAGAGGTCGGCCCCGCTGAGGTCAGCTTGGGATAAATCGGCCCCGCTGAGATCGATGCCGCTGAGGGTGGCACCGCGTAGGTCGACCCTATGAAGACGAACGCCCGAAAAGTTGCGATCGCCTCGGTTGTATTCGTGCAAAAACTGTTGAATATCCATGGAAGACAGCCTCCACAACTTGGCTAGATCAGCCTTAACGGGCAGTGCCTTGGGGTTGAAGCTTGCTGACTTGTCTTGCTCAGCAGGGGGCCAGCGTAGCCATTCAGCTAAGGCATCCGCTCGGGGTGAGCCGCTTTAGGGTCGAAGAAATCGGCCAACAGCTATCGTTGCCTGCTAACTTATGCCTCTCAAGATGGCACCGGTTGAAGTGCCAGTTGCCGTTAAAGCTATCCCCATTGTCGGCTAATGCTCAGGCATGCGGGGAGGTGATTTATAGAACGCAACGCTTCTCGGGCAGCAGTTTTCCTAACAGCTCCCAGCTCTATCGGTAAGCGAGACTGAACATGTTATAAATGTTAAGGAATTATAAGTATTCTCGTGGGCCAATCTTTGCCCCCATTAAGCTGTTTGCGGCGGTTATCAGAGTTATTGAAGTAGTTCTGCTTGCTAATATCTCGATTTTGCAATCAAGCTTAGGCTCTGTTTGGCCCCTGCGGGGTGGACAGATTTTTTTTGGGCAAATACAGTCCAGCTCTGATATGCGCACCTTAACTTCTGTGGAGACTATTCCTTGACTGCAATTTTTGAGCCTTCCGCCAGAGCTGCGGATGTAACCCCTTACAGCGACCTGACCCTAAAGCAGGTTATTCAAACTATTCCTAAAGTTTATTTTCAAAAAGACCCGCGCAAAGCCTGGGCTGCTGTAGCGCTCAGCGTAGGGGCCGTAACCCTGGGCTATGTGGCGATCGCCTTTTCCCCCTGGTTTTTACTCCCCTTTGCCTGGTTTTTGACCGGCACCGCCCTAACGGGCTTTTTCGTGGTGGGCCACGACTGCGGCCATCGCTCCTTTGCTAACCGCCGCTGGGTCAACAACTGGCTGGGGCACATCATGTTTCTGCCGCTGATTTACCCCTTCCACAGCTGGCGGCTGCTGCACGACATTCACCACCGCCACACCAACAACATGGAGATCGACAACGCCTGGGCCCCCTGGAGCAAGGAGGAATACACTGGCGCTGGTGGCTTCTTACAGACGGTTTACAAGAACATGCGAGGCTGGCTGTGGTGGCTGGCGTCGGTAGTTCACTGGGGAGCACTGCACTTTGATCTGCGCAATTTTGAACCCCGCGACCACGGCAAGGTCAAGCGCTCGATCGCGGCGGTGGTGATCTTTGCGCTGGTGTTTTTCCCCACTCTGTTTTACTTTGCCGGCCCCTGGGGCGTCGTGAAATTTTGGCTGATGCCCTGGCTGGGCTACCACTTCTGGATGAGCACGTTTACGCTAGTGCACCACACCATCCCTGAGATTCAGTTTCGCTACGGCGACACCTGGAATGAGGTGGAGTCGCAGCTCTCGGGAACGCTGCACTGCGACTATCCCAAGTGGATTGAGGTGCTGTGCCACGACATCAACGTCCATGTTCCCCACCATGTTTCAGTAGGGATTCCGTCCTACAACCTGCGGCCTGCCTATGCAGCGCTGAAGGAAAACTGGTCTCCTCTGATGAAGGAAACCAAGTTTTCCTGGGAATTGATGCGGACGATCACTAGCCGTTGTCATATCTATCACCCTGAGCGCGCCTACGAAACGTTTCGGGAGCTAGGGCAATAGAGAATTGATGAAAACCAGGTTGATTGGGGTGATTTAGCCCCGCCTCACCGGCTCAGCATTCCTGGGCCGGTTTTATTTTGGGTGGGGCCAATTGGTAAACTGCGACACCTCAAACGCGCAGGAGGTGCTTGCGATCGCGACAATCGTGGGTAGCATTAGGAGTCTTGCCAACGTTTGACTCTAACCTTAACTCCCCACACCGCTTCACCAACTGCTATGGCCCTGCTGTCTCGCCCGCTAAAAACGTTTTTGACCACTGCCGCTGTGGTGCTCACAGGGCTGGCTGCGGCCCCCATGGCGCGAGCCCAGCAGTTTGACCAGCAGCCCATCGACCCCAACCTGGCAGTGGCCATCGCCAGCCCGGTGCGCAACGGGGCTTTCTACAGCTTGATGATCTTGACACAGGTGCCCAACCAGCGGCAGTGCTGGCAAGAGCAGGGACAGGCGGGCGGGCCGGTCACCGTCGACCCGCTGCTGCTGAACTTTGACTTTACCGGGGCCTGCGATCGCAGCACCGACGGCAACGGCTACTCGGTGCGCATCAACAGTCAAGACCTAGGGGTGCACTACCGCCTAGAGGTCTCGGCCCGGCAGAATGACCTGGTGCTGTTTGCCCGCCCGACGCGCGATCGCTCCGCCCCGCCCATCGAGATTGGCCGCACCAATGGACGCACTGACGGATTTCTCAAAATCCAGCTCAACCCTGGCTGGCAGATGACCCGTCGCACCTACAACGGCCAGCCCGTCGGCCACATTTACCTCACCCACGACGCACCCCTGGATGTGCGCCTAGCCGCCGGGGCCGCCCCACCCCTGAGCCAGACCCCCAATACGCCACCCGCGGCCCGTCCCACCACGCCGCCCATGACATCGCCGCCGCCACCACCCAGCAGCACAGTGGCTACCGGCAACTATTTTCGCGTGGTGGTGCCGATTACTGGACCCAACACCCTACAACAGGTGCGGGCTGTAGAGCCTGAAGCTTTTCGCACTAACGCGGAGGGCCAAGAGGTGGTGCAGGTGGGAGTGTTTCGCGATCGCCAGCGGGCCGACGAAGTCTACAACGCCCTAGTCGCCGCCAGCCTGCCCGCCAAAATTCTTGGGGCCTCAGCCCCGGCGGTGGCCTCCACGCCCACCCTACCACCGATTCCCCAGGGGTCGGTGGTGGTCGTCATTGACCCCGGCCACGGCGGGCGCGACCCCGGTGCCGTGGGCATCGGTGGCCTACAAGAAAAGCAGATTAACACCGCTATCTCTAACCGAGTGCAGCAGCAGCTTGCCGCCGCCGGTATTACGGTGCTAATGACCCGCAGCAGCGATGTCTTTGTCGATCTAGACGCCCGTGCCCAGTATGCCAACCGGGCCGGAGCTAGCGTGTTCGTCAGCATCCATGCCAACGCCATCAGCATGAGCCGCCCCGAGGTCAACGGGCTAGAGACCTACTATTTCTCCAGCGGTGAACGGCTGGCCCGCAGCATTCACGCCAGTGTTTTGGGGAATACAGATATGCGCGATCGCGGCGTCCGCACTGCCCGGTTCTACGTGCTGCGCTACACCACCATGCCCTCGGTGCTGGTCGAAACTGGGTTTGTCACCGGATCTCAAGACGCTGCCCGCTTCCGCGACCCCGCCGCAGTAAATCGGATTGCCGACGGCATCGCCCAAGGCATTTTGAATTATTTGGGCCGCTAATGGATTGTGAACGCTAATTGGCCTTAGAAACAAACTGACGAACTGCTTTGACTACGGTTAGATCAGTCCCGGTTTCTCGTAGCGCAACCCAAGCTTGCAGCTGCTCTACTGGTACTACGGAGAAGGCCAAACTGCTCTCCAATTCGCGGATTTGCTCGCCGCGCAAGTCCAAAATTTTGACCTTGCCGTTGCTGTAAAGCCAGAGTTCGGGCACCCCAAGCGCCTGGTAAATGACCAATTTCTGATTCGACGCACTGGCAATATCCACTTCCACCGCCAAGTCTGGCGACAGGTTTGGCGGAATCTCAGGATTTAAACCCTGCACTAACCCAGCATTCTGAATAAAAAAGCAGCTATCAGGTTCAATCCCTTTGTCTAAGTCTTCACGGTTCCAGGTCGTTGAACCCAGATCCACAATTTCTAACCCTAGTTCTTCTGCTAAGGCAAAGATAATCTTGCTCAGCAGCCGGTTGACAATCTCATGGAGTTTACTGGGCATGCGAATCTCCAAGCTGCCACCGCTATAGGCCAACCGAGTGGCTCGATTCTCGCCTAGCTCTGCTAGAAAAAGCTGGTAGTGCTGCCAAGTCAACCCTGACACAGTCATAGCGCTGCCGGGAGACAGCACAATTTGACTCAAGGGAGTGGCTAGGGCAACAGGCATGGGCAAACAACCGCACGGCAATGTCAGGATGATAACAAGGCCGCCAGTCTTGTGGCGGCATCTGCTCTCTAGGAAACCAGCAGGGTATGGCTATCGTGGGGCTCTACGCCAGCCCGCAGCGATCGCCTCTGCCTCGGTGCAAAACCACCGTTCTCCCTTGTCGAGATGGATTTCTGTCCCCTCATAATCCTCCATACCGGGAACGTGGTAGAGCCTATTGCCGCTTGAAATTGAAATATTGCCTTTGACCGTGCAGGCGGGTTCTGCAACGGCGTCAATAGGCGAGAGCGGAGCCGTAGTACTGGGCTGTGCAGCGGGTGCCGGGGGTGTCGTGGTACTGGGTGACGCGGTATGTGAGGGCGAGGGCTTAGTACTGAGCTGCGTAGTGGATGAGGGCGAGGGCTTAGTACTGGGCTGCGCAACGGGTGAGGGCGGAGTCGTAGTACTGGGCGGTTCAGTGGGCAAGGGCAAAATACTCGCAACAGGCGACAAGAAGGTTCTATGCACAAACGGTAAGGCGAACAGGGCAACAGTAGTGAGGCCTAAAACACCCACCACAGCTTCGAGCCAGATGTCTTGTATTGATTGACGCCTAGCTGTCCGAGGGCGGGGCGTTGTTGGAATGGATTTAGCTGTCTGGGGGCGGGGCGTTGTTGAGATAGGTGTAGTGGTTTGCGGTGGGCTGAGCACAACGCCTTGAATAGAGGCTTTGGCAGCACGTACCTTGCCGTCAGCTTGAGTCACTTTCTCGTATAGGATCGTGTCTCCGATCTGCGGACGGCGGCAGTCTGCCGGTAGGGCACTGATGTGCAAGAAAACGTCCTTGCTACCATCGTCCGGTTTGATAAAGCCGAAGCCTCTGTCATCCTTCCAGGTTTTCAGTTGTCCTCTGTCAGGAACAGGTGCCATTCACGAGCCTCCGGATAACCACTCTGTAGGATTCCCCAGATGGGTGATCGCACTGACAGCTTCAGATTAAGTTGAACTGACAGCCTCAGATTAAGTTGAACTGTCGCGCTCAACTCATAGCTCTCGTTTGCCTTCGGTACTTTGCTGAGTTTAGGCAGGCTACTCGTTTGCCTCTGCCACAGCCAGGCGCACTCCCAATACGATGAGCGCTGCCCCAGTTAAACGCTCTAGCCAATGGGCAATGGCCAGAATATGTCGCTTGAAAATCTGTTGGGAAATCACCACGGCTACCACCGCAAACCAAATCAGGGCGACAGCCGCGACGGTTGCCCCAAAAACTGCTTGCGCTACCATCGGCGTTCCAGGCTGGACAATTTGGGTAAACAGCGCCAGAAAAAAGAGCGTTGCTTTAGGATTCAGCAAATTTCCTAGGAAGCCGATGCGGAACGCGGCCCAACGCCCTATATCTCGCTGTTGCCCAATGGCTTCTGATGCGTTCACGCAGTGTCCCCGAAGGGGAATCGCTACTCTCTTGGCATTCAAAGACTTGACGCCAAGATAAACGAGATAAGCTGCGCCAACCCATTTCAAGGCATTGAACAGCAGAATAGATTTTGAAATCACAGCGCCAATGCCAATCAGGGAATAGGTGGCGTGGACCAAGTTGCCAGCTCCAACACCGATCGCGGTAAAGATTCCTGCCCGCCAAGAGTAGGCCAGGCTATTGCGCAACGTTAGGGCAAAATCAGGGCCAGGGGTGACAACTGCCACTAAACTGACAGCAAAGACTGTTAACCAAGCTGAGAAGAATGTCATAATTCTCTCCTTGCAAAAGACTTTGGGCGAGAGCCTATCACAAGTTGCTAATTACGAAATGTTCTCTCAACCGACCCGCAAGCGCTTTGGCCAGCACTGGCTCACCGACGAGAAGGTGCTCCACCGCATGCTGGAGGCCGCCGCTGTTACTCGTCAAGACACCGTGCTCGAAATTGGCCCTGGCACTGGGGCGCTAACTCGCTGGCTGCTGCCCTTAGCCAACGCGGTAGTAGCGGTGGAAATCGATCGCGACTTGGTCCGCAAGCTCAATAATCAGTTCGCCAAGCACGATAACTTTCGCCTGGTGCCGAGCGATATTTTAGAGCTAGACATTGCTGCCGTCTCGCGGGACAAGAACTTTGACTTTGGCCTACCCAACAAAGTTGTCGCCAACATCCCTTACTACATCACTGGGCCAATCTTAGAAAAGCTGCTAGGCACCCTGGCCGAGCCGAACCCGGACCCCTACGACGCGATCGTGCTGCTAGTACAAAAGGAAGTCGCTGAACGGCTCTACGCACGCCCAGGCCGCAAAGCCTTCGGGGCCTTGTCGGTGCGGGTGCAGTACCTGGCTGACTGTGAGCTGGTTTGCCCAGTGCCGGCTCGCGCATTTCAGCCACCACCCCAGGTAGACTCCGCAGTAGTGAAGATTACTCCCCGGCCGCCGGTCACTCCGTCGGATGATCTGGCTGGGTTCGATCGCCTGGTAAAGCTGGGGTTTGGCAGCAAGCGCAAAATGCTGCGCAATAACCTTAAGGGTGTAGTCGATCGCGACGAACTGGAAGCGATGATGACGGCCCTAGCTATTGAGCCCACCGCCCGTGCCGAAGACCTTAGCGTTGAACAGTGGGTGGCGCTGAGTAATACAATCCTGAAGCACCCCCGCTGATTTTCTATGCGCCTTTACACTCTGCTGGCCGCCGCCAAAATTAACCTCTATCTCGAAATTGTGGGCAGCCGCCCCGACGGCTTTCACGAGCTGATCATGGTGATGCAGAGCGTTAGTCTGTGCGATCGCATCACCGTTCGCAGCATTGGCGTCGATGAGATTCGCGTGCGCTGCGACCACCCCTTGGTGCCTGCGGATGAAACCAATTTGGCCTACAAGGCAGCAGCCCTGGTAATGGCGCAATTCCCCGACGCGATGGCCAAGCTGGGTGGTGTCGAAATCACCATCGAGAAGCAGATCCCGGTGGGGGCCGGGCTGGCCGGTGGCTCGTCCAACGCGGCGGCGGTGCTAGTGGGGCTAGATCTTCTGTGGAACCTGGGCCTTACCCGAAGCGAGCTGCAAGATCTGGGGGCTGAGCTAGGGTCAGATGTACCCTTTTGCGTATCGGGCGGGACGGCGATCGCCACTGGCCGGGGCGAACAGCTCGATGCGCTCCCTGGTATCGACAGCCTGCACCTAGTGATTGCCAAGTACGAGTCTGAGTTTGTCTCAACCCCTTGGGCCTACAAAACCTACCGGGCCGAGTATGGCGACACCTATGTAACCAATACCCAAGGCTGGCAAGAGCGACAGGCCCAAGTGCGATCGGGTGAGATGGTGAGGGCAGTGGCCCGTCGAGATGCGATCGCCCTGGGGCAGCACCTCTGCAATGACTTTGAGAAAATCGTGCTAGATGCCCACCCCAAAACCGCCGCCCTCAAAGCCACCATGGCTGACCTCGGCGGGCTCGGCACCCTAATGTCGGGATCTGGCCCCTCGGTGTTTACCCTGGCCGAGTCTGAGGCCCAGGCCAACGAGCTGGCGGCCAAGCTGCGCTCGGCGTTGCCAGACCCCGATTTAGGCATTTGGACGGCTCAGTTTGTGCCCAGTGGGGTGCAGATCGCTAGCTAACCAAAAGGCTGAGAATGGGGCTGCGGAGGGGTTGCCCACCGTGAGCGGGGAGAAGCAACGCTAGAATAGGGAAACTGTTCTTAACCTATCGGGTTTGTCTATGTCGGTTTTAGCTGCGATCGCGGTCATTGCCCTACTGGTAGCCGTTCATGAAGCGGGGCACTTCACAGCCGCTCGACTACAGGGCATTCACGTCAACCGCTTTGCCATCGGCTTTGGCCCTATCCTCTGGAAGTACCAGGGAGCTGAGACTGAATATTCCCTGCGGGCCATTCCCCTGGGCGGCTTTGTCGGTTTTCCTGACGACGATCCCGAGAGCGAAATTCCCACCAACGACCCCGACCTGCTTAAAAATCGCCCGATTCTCGATCGCGCCATTGTCATCAGCGCTGGGGTGATTGCCAACCTGGTATTTGCTTACCTGGTGTTTGTGGCCCAGTTTAGCGCCGTGGGCATTCCCGAAACCTTCAACCCTCAGCCCGGTATTCTGGTGCCCCAGGTAATCGCCGAAAGCTCTCCCGCCGGTCAGGCAGGCATTCGCGCTGGAGATATTTTGGTAGCGGCCAACGGTGAACCCCTGGCCTCCGGCGAAGAGAGCATTCCCTTCTTCATTCAGCTAATCAAAGATAGCCCCAACCAGCCCGTGCAGCTCACGGTGCAGCGCGGTGCTCGCGAGCTAGATGTTTCGGTCACTCCCGTCATTGGCCCCGACGGCACGGCGGTGATTGGTGTGCAGCTTCAGCCCAATGGCGACTTTGGCTACCGCCGTCCCAAAAACCCTATTGAAGTATTTTCCCTGGCGGCGCAGCAATTCCAAGACACTCTAGTGCGCACCGTAAAAGGCTTTGTTCAACTAGTGACTAACTTTGGCGAAATGGCCAGCCAGGTAGCTGGGCCGGTCAAAATCGTCGAGCAGGGGGCTGGACTGGCTAAAAATAGCGCCGCCATGCTGTTCCCCTTCACCGCCATCATCAGCATTAACCTGGCGATCATCAACATTTTACCCCTGCCGGCGTTAGATGGCGGTCAGCTCGCGTTTCTGTTGATTGAAGCCCTGCGCGGCGGCAAGCCCCTACCCGATCGCATTCAAGAAAACGTTATGCAGACTGGCCTTGTGCTGCTGCTGGGCTTGGGCGTGTTTCTCATTGTCCGCGACACCACCCAGCTCGAAATCTTCCAAAATCTTCGGTAACTTCCTCACCATGGGTCACTGAGGTTTTTGACTGACAGCGCCAGGTGAATGGGTAGGGGGCGCGACCCACGTTACCCATTCACCCTCTACCCATCCACCCCCCACCCCATCTATGCCCAACCAGCGGCGAGCTTCTAAAAAACAGCGATCGCTGGAGATTCTTCTCCGCCTGAAACGACTGTATCCCGAAGCCCCTTGCTCCCTAGATTTTGCCAATCCCTTGCAGCTGATGATTGCCACTATGCTGGCAGCTCAGTGCACCGACGAGCGGGTTAACCTGGTCACCCCGGCCCTGTTTGCCGCCTATCCCGATGTCTACGCCTTTGCCGAAGCTGATATCGCCGATTTAGAGCAGCTGGTGAAATCTACCGGCTTTTACCGCAACAAAGCCAAAAACATTCGCGCCGCCTGCCAACGGATCATCACCGAGTACAACGGCGAAGTTCCTCCCCGCATGGAAGATTTGGTCACTCTGCCGGGCGTGGCGCGCAAAACAGCTAACGTCGTGCTGGCCCACGGCTTTGGCATCAACGGCGGTGTGACCGTAGACACCCACGTTAAGCGCATCACTAACTTGCTGTGGCTGACCAAGCACGCTGACCCCGTCAAAATCGAGCGCGACCTGATGAAGTTGCTGCCCCAGCCCGACTGGGAAAACTGGTCAATTCGGCTGGTGTACCACGGGCGAGCGGTGTGCAAGGCCCGCAACCCCAAATGCAGTATGTGCGAGCTAGCCGATCTTTGCCCCTCGGCCAAAGTTGTTCCGGTAGTTGGTTCTATCCAAGTTGGCCCTGTGCAAGTTAGCCCCATACAAGAGGTGGTTCAGTCCTAGGGGTTTTTGAGGCTAGATGCGGCAAGATCAGGTTAGACAGGCTTCGGAGGTTTCATTTTGGCTGACCTCTACACCGCAGATTTTTACGCTTGGACTCAAGAACAGGCCCATCTCTTGCGGCTGAGCAAGATTAACTTAGAGTCCATCAGTTTCCTGGTTACGAAGGCTTGGTCAGGCTGAGCAGACCCACGCTGACGGTGACCAGCAGCACCCCTAACCCCTGCACCACAGAAAGCTGCTCTTGCAGGATGCCCCATGCGAGGACGGCGGTGAGGGCTGGGTTAGCGGCCCCGAGCATTGAGGCGGCGGTGGCCCCGACAACGCGAATGCCGAGGTTGTTGAGCACATGGCCAGCGAGGGTAGCGATCGCCGACAGCAAGCCTCCCATCCACAGCGCGGGCCATAGCAGACCCGCCAAATCCACCGGCCACAGCAGTAGGCTGACCGCCGACAGCACCAGCGTCACCGTAAAGCTAATGCCCGTAAACGGCACCGGGTGAAAGGTTTCAAACGCTTTTTGGGCCGCCACGGTGTAAAAGGCGTACACTACCCCCGAGGCCAGACCAAAGACGACGCCTACCCAGCTCTCGATCGCCGCCCCGGTCATGGGAATGGTCAGGACGCTGCCCAGCAAAATCAGCGCCAAAATGGCCCAGCGGCTAAAGCTAGGGCGGTGGTTGAACCAGTACCAGTCCAGCAGCGCCGTATAGACGGGGTACGTAAAAAATAGCGTTAGCGCAATGCCCGCCGCAATTCGCCCTACCGACACGTAAAGCAGCGCTAGGTACGAAAACATCAATACCCCGCCCACTAAGGCCAGGTAGAGTTCGCGGCGGTAGCTCGCCGACCCTAAACGCCACAGGTCACCCCACATCGCCGGATACACCGGCGGCAGCAGCACCGCCATCAGCGGTACTCCGACCAGCATGCGCATAAACATCAGCAAAAACGAGTTGGGCAGAGTGGGCTCTACAAACCCACCAGTCTCCAGTACCCCAAACAGGTCAGACGGAATAAATAGAACCCGCGTGATCAGGTTTTGGGCCCCAAAGCAAATGGTCGCCAGCAGAATTAAGACATAGCCGAGCATGCATCCCCCTTGTTGCGCTTTAGGGATGACCCAACGCGAGTGCCCTGAACCACCGCATTCTACGGTAGCCGATAGCTGGCCACCCGTACCATCAAATCCCCCCCCTGGGGATTGTGGGTGAAGACAAAACTGCCCGCTTTGGTTTCGTGACCTGAGAGAAAGTCGATTTGCTGCTCGCCAGTTTCGTCGTCGACCCCTGTGATGTGTAACTCAGCGGTCACCTGCACCATGCGGGCAATGCGGCCGCCGGTGTTAGTAATGGCAAAGGGCACGTAGTAGCGGCCATCGGTGACCCGCACCGCCTCCGACACCGCCACCGAAAAGGCGGGCGGGCGATTTTGGTTGGTTTGCCAGTCAAAGAAGATGAGCCCCACCAGCCCCAGCAAAATGAGGGAAGCCGCTACAAACGTCACCCACTCAGCCGCAGACCGTTGGGTAAAGCTCCTGGGCGCATTGGGGGAGGGTGAGTTGTCGGGGTGGTTGGGCAAATCCATTAGATAAGGATACGCCCTGCGGCTCCGCCAATGGAGGCGGGTAGGCCCAAAACTAGGGTATTGCTCAACCATTCTGACCAGGGGTCACTGGGGTTGAGCTGCTGAAACAGCATCAGCATCACCACTGATGCTACTAGAGCCACGAGGTAGGCCACCAGAGTTTCGGTGACGGGGCTAAACAGCAGGCCCCGCTGTCGCCGCTCGGCGCGATCGGTAAAGCCCGAAGCAAACACAATGGCGTAGGAGAGGCCCAGCGACGCGCCCATAATCAGCAGCAGCCACAGGGGGGGCAGGGATGCGGCCAGCAGCGGCACTTCTTCGGTGGGGGCAATGCTAAAGGCAATCAGCACCGCACCAATCAGGGCAGCGTCGAAATCGACTAAGGCGTCGCGCAGGTTGGCCACGGTAGGAGAGGCCAACCTGCGCGAGATGGGGGCAGTCGTGCGACGCACGCGGTCTGTGCCAGAATCGCGCCTTTGCTTGCCCTGCAAGGTTGAGCGCGCCAAGGCTACCCCCAGCGCAAAGGGCACGGTCTCAAACACCACCTTGCCCAAGACTTCCGATAGGGGAATGTCGAGGGTGATGCGGCGCAGCAGTACCAGGGCCAGGGCTGCACAGACAACCCCAATGGCGACAGCCTCAATGCTTTCGAACAAGGCTTCGAGGGGGTGCAGGTGGAGGGTCTGGCGAAACCCTTCGACCTGGGTGAGCAACCCCACACCGACTAGGGTGGTGGCGAGCACCGTCAGCAGCCAGTGGGGACCCGTGGCGGCGCCGATCACCCATACCTCCACCGTGTACAGCAGCGGAATGCCAAACAAAAAGCCCCCCACCGCCCCCTGGAGAATGGCCTGTAATTCTATGAGCCAAATGTTGGCAGAGGGCTGAGGCGTTGCGTCGTCTACGGACTCGACCATTGCGGATTGTCTCTGATAGGGGCCCGCTGGGCCAGACTTATTTACAGCATAGTCAGGGTTTGGTGATTCAAAACGGCTGAGGCCAGCGCTGTTTGCAGGTTTTCTACCCGAAACCTTAGGAAAATCTCTAGTATTGCTGGGGTTCTACAAAATGCCCGCTAGCGTGAAGAGAACGGTCCACGACCTGTAGACAAGCTCCCACGCAAGGATGGTTTTATGACCCAGGCTAAACCCGGCGACAGCGTCTCGATTCACTATACTGGCAGGCTCGAAGACGGCACTGTGTTTGATTCGTCGCGCGATCGCGACCCCCTAGAGTTTTCCATTGGCAATGGCGAGGTGATTCCTGGCTTTGAGGCGGCGGTGGTGGGCATGGCCCCTGGCGATGCTAAAACCGAAGTGATTCCGGCTGACAGCGCCTACGGCCCCCATCAGCCCGAGATGGTGATGGTGGTTGAGCGCCACCACATTCCTGCCGAAATTTCCCTCGATGTGGGGCAACAGCTGCAGCTACAGGGGCCTGAGGGCCAGATGGTGCCGGTCATGGTAACTGACCTGTCTGAGGCCAATGTCACCCTCGACGCCAACCATCCCCTGGCGGGAGAAACCCTGATTTTTGACATCGAGCTGGTGGCGATTCAGGGTTGAGCTGAGGAAAAATTTCTGCCCTGAGGCCGAGTCGAAAGGCTCGAATGCCGCTATCCCCCTCCACCCTAGGGGGATAGTTTTTATCAAAGGGGCGATTTATCATGCCACTGGCCTTTAAGCAAGGAGCCCCCATGGCCTACGAATTGCCCCCTCTCCCCTACGCCTACGATGCCCTAGAGCCCTACGTCTCCAAGAGCACCCTCGAATTTCACCACGATAAGCACCACGCGGCCTACGTCAGCAAGTACAACGATGCGGTCAAAGGCACTGACCACGACAGCAAGCCGATCGAGGATGTGATCAAGGCGATCGCTGGCGACAGTTCTCAGCAGGGGTTGTTCAACAACGGTGCCCAGGCCTGGAACCACACCTTCTACTGGAACTCTATGAAGCCCGGTGGCGGCGGCACTCCCACTGGGGAGCTGGCCAGCAAAATTGACTCTGACTTTGGCAGCTTTGATAAGTTTGTCGAGGAATTTAAGAATGCTGGGGCCACCCAGTTTGGTAGCGGCTGGGCCTGGCTGGTGCTCGACAACGGCACCCTCAAGGTGACCAAAACCCTCAACGCCGACAACCCCCTCACCGCTGGGCAAGTGCCCCTGCTCACCATGGATGTGTGGGAACATGCCTACTACCTCGACTACCAAAACAAGCGCCCCGACTATATCGATAGCTTCTTGAAGAACGTGGTCAACTGGGATTTTGCTACCAGCAACCTAGCCGCCGCCTAGACGGGGGCAACACCACAGTCGTGCTCCGCGACTCATGGGAGGTGGGTTACGGTCCGCCTCCTTTTTTGTTCAAGGTACCAGGCCGAAGGTCTCAGGTCGGCCCCTTGAACCTTAAATCCTGAACCCTACACCCTCCCCGCTATGCTATTCGCCGATCCAGACTTTCCCCACGTGGTGCTGTCCTTTGACTATCGGGGCTTTCGCCTAGAGCTTGACCAAAGCACGGAGGATGGCGTGCCGCTCTATGCGGTATGGGCCACCTACGACATGGGCTGTGCGGTGGCGGTGCCAGGGGTAGTCAGCCGCTCTGAGGCCATTTATAAGGCCAGACAGTGGGTCGATCGGCGGCTTAGCTCACCGGATAGGGGCGGTAGTGGGCGGTAGACTGGGTCAGCCAAGCTTCTAGTTCAGCGGCGGCCTGGGGTTTACCAAACCAGTAACCCTGGCCGTAGTCGCAGCCCAATCGCTTGAGGGTACTGACCTGCCGGGAGGTTTCAATACCTTCGGCGATCGCCCGAAAGCCCAGCTGTCGTCCCAGGTTAATGATGGTGTGCACAATGGTTTCGTGGCTCGGGCTGCTGTTCATCTGGCCGACGAAGGAGCGATCGATCTTCAGACTACTGATCGGAAAGCGGTACAGGTAGCTCAAGGAAGAATAGCCAGTACCAAAGTCGTCAATGCTGAGGGCAATGCCCCGCTGCCGCAGCCCGTTGAGCACGCGAATGGTATCGTCGATATTGTCGATCAGCATGCTTTCGGTAATCTCCAGCACCAAGCTGTGCGGCAAAAGCCCCGTTTTGCTTAGAATTTCATCGACCCGGCTGAGCAAGCCTGTACTGTGCAGCTGCAGCGCCGACAGATTGACGCTGACCGTAAGTGCCTTGGCTTGGTAGTAGGTGCTTTGCCAGGTGGCCATCTGTCGGCAGGCTAGCTCTAGCAGCCAGTAGCTTAAGGGCGCAATCAGGCCGGTTTCCTCGGCGACTGGAATGAATTCTCCCGGCATGATCAGACCCCGCTGGGGATGTTGCCACCGCACCAAAGCCTCAAACCCGGTTACAGTCGCTGTTTGCAGATCGACAATGGGCTGGTAGTAAAGCACAAATTCTTCGGGGTGGTGGAGTAGGGCTCGGCGCAGCTCGGTTTCAAAGGTGAGGCGGGCGATCGCGCGATCGTGCATGCCGCTATCAAAGGTCTGGTAGCCGTCGCGGCCCCCGGCTTTAGCCCGATACATGGCCGTGTCGGCATCGCGAATTAGCTCTAGGGCGCTTTGGTAACGGGCATCGCCCATCACCAGCCCCAGGCTAACGGTGGCAAACATCTGGTGACTGCTGAGCTGAAAGGGCTGGCGCAACGTCTCTAACAGCTGCTCTGCCGTGGCCTGGGCCCTCTCAAAATGGCCAATGTCTTCCAGCAGCACAATAAACTCGTCGCCCCCTAGGCGCACCGCCAGATCGGTTGGCCCCAGCGCCGTTTTAAGGCGGCTGGCCACCTCCATCAGCAGCTCGTCACCGATCAGGTGACCCAGGCTATCGTTGACGACCTTAAAGTGGTCGATGTCTAAAAACAGCAGGGCAAAGCGGTACTTACTCTGCTGGTGGGCCCGCTTCAGGGCCATTTCTAAACGCTCTTGTAGCTGCTTGCGGTTGGGCAAGCCGGTGAGGCTGTCGTGGCAGGCGTCGTGTTGGAGCTGACGGCGCAGTCTCACCTGGTCAGTGACATCGCGGGAGGCCGTCTGGAGCTGCACCACCACACCGGTAGAATCGACGATAGAGCGTGTAAAGGTCTCTAGCCAGACGTAGTGGCCCTGAAGATGGCGCATTCGATATACCACGGGGGTCGGGTCTGAGGCCCGCCTTAGTGGCGAGGTTTGCAAGTGCATTTGGTAATTCACCAGGTCGTCAGAGTGCACCAGGCTGCTGGGCTGTAGCCCGATCAGAGCTGCTGGGCTATAGCCCAGCAGCCACTCCACCGACGGGCTGACGTAGAGGTAGGTGCCATCGACCTCGTGTAAACAGATCAGGTCACTCATATTTTCGGCCATCAGGCGAAACAGCGCCGCCTGCTGCTGAATTTCGGCGTTGGCCTGCTCGACCTGGGCCTTGGAGCGTTGCAGCTCACCAAAGGATGATTCCAGCCGCGTCGCCATCCGGTTAAAAGCCACGGCCAGTCCTTCTAGCTCTTGCAGGCCGGTGCGGCCAATGGTCTGGTTCAGGTTGCCCTCAGCGATCGCCTGGGATGCTGAACTAAAGGCGGTTAGGGGGCGGGTGATCCAGCGGCTGGTGTAGAGACCAGAGGCGATCGCCCCAGCCAGTGCCAGGGTGCAAAGGGCAATGGTGTTGCGGCGGCTGGTTTTGATCTCCCCCATAAAGTCACTCTCAGGCATAATCACCACGATCAGCCAGTCGAGGCCATAGCCATCATTGAGGGGAACCACCTGCATAAACTGCCGATCGCGATCGAGCCAAAACTCCGTCTGCTGGGGTTGAATGGTTTGCCAGTCTCCCCCCGACTGGTTGAGCAACAGCCGAGCGCTGGCGCGAATGCGAGGGTCTGGGCTAATAACTGAGTAGACCCGCTGGGGCCGACCGTCCACTATTTTGTAGGACTTAGCATCGTTAGAGGTGGCGATCAGCAGGCCCGATCGCTCCATAATGAAGGCCTGACCGTGCTCACTGATCGAGATTTCCCGTAAAAACTGGCTGATTTGGGTAAGAAAGAAGTTGTTGCCCAGCACCCCAATTAGCTCGCCGCGATCGCCGTACACGGGGCGAGACGCTGAAATCGCTAGCACCGGGTAGGCGTGGTAAGGAAAAATTTCTCCCCAGGCCGGGCCCTGGGCTTGCACAGCCGCCCGATACCAGGGTCGAGTTTGGGTATTCCAGTTAGGGGTAGATGAGACGACACGAGTAGAGCGGGCCGTCCCTATCTCAACCTCTACAAACTCAATACGATTGTCTAGGGAAGGACCAGCCTGCATGCGCTGGTGGGCCTGCTGGCCCAGGTTGGTATGCCCTACAAATTCGCCGTTGGCGTTGCCAAACATGATCGAATCGATGTGGGGAAAGGTGCGAGACTGCCGCATAAAGTGACGAAACAGTGCCTCCGAGTCGGTGGGGTCAACCTGACCGAGGGCAATGGCGTCATAGGTGAGCTGGTTGACCAGGTGGGAGGTGGCCAGCATCGTCTCCATCTCATGCTGAATGTGGTGGGAAACCATAGAGCGCAGCTCAGTGGCTACCTCGTTCACCGCCCGCTGCCCCTCGTGTAGGGATAGCCATCCTGTCAACCCCACGGCCATCGATACTTGCACCACAAAGGGCACAACGATTAGCAGCCGCAGCGGTATGCGGCTAAATGCCCCTCGATTTGGCAATCCGAGAAAACGACGCCCCATGTAGCCTGTGTTACCAACAGTCCTATTAGTATTCCTGTCGGGGGGCAAAACTAAGCGATCGACATCACATATTTACGAACGGGTGAGGCTGGAGGTCGATGTGCTAACCCAAACGCCCTGCTACGAACGCTTCTAGCCGCTCCATACCTTCCAAAATAGTCTCCATGTCGGTGGCATAGGAAAGGCGAATGGTGCCTTCAGCGCCAAAGGCAATTCCCGGAATGGCCGCTACGTATTTTTCGTCGAGTAGTGCGGTGCAAAAATCGAGGGAGGAAACACCGAGGGCACTGATGTCGATACAGAGGTAGAAAGCCCCCTCGGGCTCACCGCAGTTCAAGCCATTGATGGTTCGACACCGCTCAATAATGGCTTGCCGTCGCTCGGCAAAAGCGCGGCCCATAGTGGCAATGCAGTCTTGGGGGCCTTCGAGGGCGGCGATCGCCCCGTACTGAGCAAAGGTGCACACGTTCGACGTACTGTGGCTCTGTATAGTAGCTACCGCCTTGATCAGCTCCGCTGGCCCAGCTAGGTAGCCCACCCGCCAGCCGGTCATTGAATAGGCTTTGGCGAACCCGTTGCTAATAATAGTGTGCTCAAAGGCCTCGGGCGACACAGCCCCAATGCTAAGGTGAGTCGCCCCGTCGTAGAGAATTTTTTCGTAGATTTCGTCTGACACCACCCAGATGTCGGCCTCGACCACTACCGCCGCCAGAGCCGCAATTTCAGCGGGGGAGTAGACCATCCCCGTGGGGTTAGAGGGGGAGTTAAGAATAAACAGCTTGGTCTGTGGAGTAATTGCCTGGCGCAGCTGCTCGGGGGTAATGCGGTAGTTTTGTTCAGCGGTAGTGGGCACAATGACCGGCGTGCCCCCAGCTAGCTTCACCATCTCAGGGTAGCTCAGCCAGTAGGGGGCCGGAATAATCACCTCGTCGCCGGGTTCGATCAGGGCCATCATCAGGCCAGAGAGCGAATGCTTGCCGCCGTTGGTGACGATGACGTTCTCGGGGCCGTAGCAGAGGCCGTTGTCCTGCTGAAGTTTTTGGGCGATCGCCTGGCGCAGGGCCGGTTCGCCCGCTGCCGGACCGTAGCGAGTTTTGCCCGCATCGAGGGCAGCCTTGGCAGCCGCCTTGATGTGGTCGGGGGTATCAAAATCGGGTTCGCCAGCGCTAAAGCTGCACACCGGCAAGCCTTCGGCCTTCATGGCCTTGGCCCGGGCCGCAATGGCCAGAGTCATCGACGGAGTGACGCAGGTTACACGGTTTGCCAGGGCTAATCGGGGCACGGCCAGACCTCCAACGAACATTGGCTATCGGCTTCCCCAGAACGGTTGTTCGTTGGGCCTCTAACCGGAATATATTACATTCACCATAGATTAGATCGTTTGGTCGGTTCTGACCATTGCAACCGGGGTTTTTTCTGCCATTGCGATCGCCTCTCACGGTGGGATGTTGACCGCCGCTGCTGCTTCCTGCCCCAGGAATAAGCTGCGGTTGAACCTTTTATTGCCTGCCCAGGCTCTTTTCGGGCTCATCTTAGGGCTTCAAACCCTCCGATAGAATAAACGTGGGCTGGACTACAGACTGCTTAGAACAGAACAAGATTGTGCTGGGGATTACTAAATTTTAGAAATCCGCAGATTTACGCATAAAGATTTTCCTGACTAAGGAGGGATGGGTTTGTAACTAGGACTAGAAGCGCTAACAAGGCCACGTCCTATGCACTCTTCCTCCCCCTGTTTTTTGATGACTCGTCTGGCCTGCGCCGCTAGCCTGGGCCTAGTTATGGCTACTGCCGCGCCCCTGGGCCTATCTGCTGGGCTCGAAGCCAGCTCCGAAGCTACCCTGCGCACCGCGGCTCGTGCTGAGGACGATCGCGGTAGCGGTCGCCTCAGCCGGGTGCCTGCGATCGCGGGCTGGCTCAGCTTTCGCGGCAGTGGTCGGGTTGATCCCACCCCTCCCCAACCCTCCTTTGGCAGTGATAGCCCCGTTGCCTACCGCGGCAGCGGCAGAATTACTAAGACTCGCATCACCTAGCTTTCTCTAGCCTTTGCCGGCTTAGGGTCAGCTAGTTGATGCGTTGGGTTTCTGTTGACCCTGCTCTACGACTAAATGAATTTAACCTGCAATAGGGGTCAATTTGGCAGATTTTGAGTCACACTTAAACCTAATCAGGTGTAATTTCTTTGGCTGACGGCTTGGCCGTCAACCCTCGTCAAAGCTTCAAACAATTAAACGTATTTATATTGCCTTATTCATGGTGCGTCTTCTTGCAGAGCATTTAAATTAAGCTGTATCTGCTATTTCTGACAATTCTCAGCGGTTTTGCCCCCTTAGCAGCGGGGGTCGCGATACCGCCTGTTGTTCTGAGCTTCCCCAAGTCCGATGGCCGAACCCCTTCTCTCAATGTCTCTGTCTGCCCTAGCGGTAGAAGACGAAGCCCTGATTCGCCGCCTCAGCCCCAGTGCCATCGATCAGATACTGCTTTACATCGCCTTCAGCGCTATGCGAACGGGGGGGCATCGCCACGGGGCCTTTTTAGATGCAGCGGCCACGGCGGCTAAGTGCGCCATCTACATGACCTATCTAGAGCAGGGCGAAAACCTGCGTATGACGGGCCATCTGCACCACATTGAGCCCAAGCGGGTCAAGGCCATTGTCGAAGAAATGCGCCAGGCCCTCACTGAGGGCAAGCTGCTTAAAATGCTGGGCTCCCAAGAACCCCGCTATCTCATTCAATTTCCCTACATGTGGCTGCGGCGCTACCCTTGGAGATCAGGGCAGTCGCGGGTCTCGGGCACCTCTCTAACCAGTGACGAAAAAGCGCTGCTGGAGAGCCGGCTGCCCAAACCCTGTCCCGATGCCCGGATTATCAACTCGTTTCAGTTTTTAGAGCTGATTGAAATTCTCCACGAAAAGTCTCAGGATGACCTGCCTGTAGAGCACCGCGTACCCCTGAGCGAAGCTCTGGCCGAGCATATCCGGCGGCGGCTGATCTATTCGGGTACTGTGGCGCGCATTGATGCCTCCTGGGGGGCTTCGTACTATGGGCTGGCCCGGTCTTCCTATGCTCCGGTTGATGACCAAGAGCGCATGTACGCCATGGTCGAAGATACGGCTCAGTACTTTCGCATGATGCGCGAGTGGGCCAACGGCATTCCTGGCACGATGCGTGTGTTAGAAGAATTAGATATTCCCGTCGCTGCTCGCGATGCTGCTCTCCAAGAGCTAGACGAAGTAATTCGCACCTGGGCCGATAAGTATCACCAGCCGGGTGGCGAACCTACTCTCTTGCAGATGGTGATTGGCCACCACATCAAATAGTTTGCTCAGCGATCTTAGAATTCTTAAACACGAAGCGCCCTAGTCCCTAAGGCTAGGGCGCTTCGTGTTGAGTGTCATGGGATCACACCGTGCGTCGTCGGACCGCGCGGCCAAAGCTAGGTAGCTCGACGGCGGCAATGGAGGTGATCTTTTTCTGCGATCGCAGCGGATGGACCAAGGGCGACGGTGAAGCCTTGGGGGCGGACACTGGATAGCTGTAGCTAGGCAGGGCGGAAGCCGCTGGCTGGCTAGGGCCAGGTGCAGGTGCTGTGGGCTGCTGAGTTCGCACCGGTTCTGCGGGTAGAGCGGTGGCAGAGGGGCTAGGCATTGGGGTGGGCTGCGGTACCGCAGCGACGGGCTCTCCCCAGGGCGATGGCTCTGTAAATAGAGACGCTGCCTCTAAAGCGGTAGTTGTTGCGGGTTGGTCAATCGTCTCCAGCCAGGGGTCGAGGGCGGTAGGTGCGGGTTTGGGGTTAGCCAAGGGCGGTGGGTCCGCAGAAATCGTCGGTAGGGGCTCGGGGGCGATTGCCACGCTTGGTTCTGGCAAAAAATCGGGCTGGACTGCTGCCGGAGCCGGTACTGAGCTTGGCCCGGCGCTGCGCAGACCTCGCAGCAGATGGGTCAGGCTAGGATTATCCGTGACGCTGCCCTGACCGGCTGACCAAGGCTGGATCTGCTGCGATCGCGGCATGGCAACAGGCTGGCTCACGTCCTCAAGGGCGGTAGGGCTCAGCAGCTGCCCCTGTACCGCAGTCGAGCTGGGACCGGCCGAGCCAGCGGCCGGAGTCATATTCAAACACTTCTCTAGCGCCGCTTTGAACTGGAGGGTATAGCGCTGCTGGCGATGCAGGCGCGCCTTAAGATCGCGGCAGGTTTCTTCAGCCTGGTGCAGGGCGGTATTTTTTTCACCGAAGCGCTGCTGCAAAAGGGTGCACTCTCGCTCAAGCTGGGCAACCCGCTGCTGGTTGGACTCCAGCTCGGCCTGGAGGGTTTCGTTGTGGATAGTAGTGCGGCGCAGCCCATCGTTGGCGATGTCAAGCTCGCTGAGGAGCTGAGCAATCTGCTGCTGCACCGGGCCGGGAGTGGCCCCTAAAGGAAGACTGCCCGGCATAGTTTGGGTGCGCTCGATCTCAGCCTGAAGGGCCACCTGCGATCGCTCTAGAGCTTCCTCAAGCTCAGTGACGCGCAGCAGGAGGGCATCGTTGCACTGGTTGAGATCTTGAATCAGCTGCACCAGATCTTCTGGGGCAGGCTCGGCGGGTTGTGTGGCCTCTGCTAGGCTCTCTGCCGCGGTTGGCGAAGACAAACCATAGACCTCAGCCAGCTCAACGGCATGGTCTAAGGGCAGCTGACCAGGAAAGGTGACTGCCTCCCACTCGTTGCCAGCCGGGGGAAAAGGCTGATCTAGAGCTTCCTCGGAGTTGTACCGCGAAGGGTTACCCTGGGGCTCTGGGGAAGCGCTTGAAGCCGTAGTGTCAGTCATAAGGTTGCCTGATCCTGGTCGCGTAGTCTCACATTGAACACTCAACCACTAAGGGGGCTGTTGACCCCTAAGAGTAGCTAATTTTGCCAGTTTATTCACTTTTTTATTGACTCTTCAATTACAACATGTCTTTTTATGACTTCAGTTTATCCTTTACCTTCGCTTTTTCTTTTATCCCTAGAGTTAGAGCCGGGTAAAAATGCTGCTTTGCTCGCTCTGAATGCACCGCCAAGGCTGTATCCCCTCTGCTAGCGTCGCCCTTTTGAGCAACTACTAATGCCGGCCTCTGTGTCTCCATCCCTTGCCCTGGCTACCCTCAGCTACGGCCCCGACTTCTACCGTTGCCAACTGTTAGTCGACAGTGTTAGTCAGCTCAGTCAGATCTCACTGCGCCACTACGTCATTGTCGATCAGCGGGATTATCCAATGTTTAAGTCGTTGGCCAACGCCAGCACTGAAATTTTAACGGTTGAGTCACTACTGCCCGCCTGGATTCGTCGCTTTCCCCTAGTCAGCTGCGCCTGGCTCAGCTTCAAAACTCCGCCAATTCGCAACTGGGTTTTGCAGCAGTTGGTCAAGCTGGCCTTTGCCCAACGCGTCCCTGAGGCCGTCACGGTTTTTGTTGACTCTGATGTGGTGTTTGTGCGCCCCTTTGACCTGACAAACTTTGCCCAACCCGACCAAACGCGGCTGTTTCGAGTGCCTGAGTTCTATAGCCCTGACTTCGAACCGCTGTACGAAGTGGCCTATCAGCTGCTGGGGCTAGAGGGTTACCGCTACGGAGTCACACGCCCCAACTACATTGGCAATTTGATTAGCTGGCGGCAGAGTAACGTGGTTGCCCTGTGCGATCGCCTAGAGCAAGTAGGAGGTCGCCCCTGGCTAGAGACCTTGGCCCGAGCGAAAACTCTGTCGGAATACATTCTCTACGGGGTGTTTGTCGATCAGGTGCTGGGCGATGCGGCTGGTCACGTCTACGACTGGTCTCCCCTGTGTCACGAATACTGGCGACCCTGCCCGCTAGATGATCATCAGCTGGTCGAGTTCTTTGCTGCTATGCAGCCTCAGCACATTGCCGTGATGATTTCAGCGAAAGCGCAAATTGCTCCCGATCGCTACCGCCACTACCTGCAGCGCTACAGCACCGAGACTGCTACGCCTTGTCCTGGTAAGCCAAATTTGCTCTCCAATCCCGCGCTGGATTTCCCCGTTTGACCCCCCGCTCAAGATTGGGTCAAAGTTTCCGGGAACTCTGCCCCCGCCCTTGATAGACATAGAGATAGAGGCGAAACATTGCCCTCTACTGCCGCGATCGCCCCCAGCCTCACCGCACAAATTGTCTACTATAAAGTGCGGGGGTGAATGGGCAACACTGTCGTTTTGGGGTTCCATACCGTAAATAATGATCAGATCAGGGTTTCGCACTGCACTTTTGGTAGCCGTCGCTGGCATTGCCATAGCCGCCACCGTCACTAGCCAATCTACCGACCTGGCCACCGCTCCGCCTGCTGCGATCGAGGCAGATAACTTGGACGCCGCCGCGCCAGCTCGCGACCCAGAAACTCTGCGCCTGCTGTACAGTCGCTCGGTGGTTACCCTCAACCCTCACCTGGCCAGTGGCTACCAAGATTTTGAGGCGGCCCGCATCGTCTACGAACCCCTAGCCAGCTATAACGAGGCGGGCGAGCTGGTGCCCTTTCTAGCCGACGAAATTCCGACTGCAGAGAACGGGGGCATAGCCGCCGATGGCACCTCTGTCACCTGGACGCTGCGCCCCGATATCACCTGGGCCGACGGCGAACCCTTCACCGCCGCCGATGTGGTGTTTACCTTCGAATTTATTCGCAATCCTGTGGTGGCGGCAGCAACCGCTCAATATTATGACGGTGTGAAAAGCGTGGAGGCGATCGACGACTACACCGTAAAAATTACCTTTGCCACTCCCACCCCCGCCTGGTCGATTCCTTTCACCGGTCAAACCGGGCTGATTTTGCCTCGCCACATCTTTAAAGAATTTAACGGCCCTACCGCCCGAGATGCACTGGCCAACCTCCAGCCCGTTGGCACTGGCCCCTACCAGGTCGTCGGGTTTGAGTCGGGCACTGTGGTGTACGAGCCCAATCCCAGCTACTGGGGCGGACGGCCTGCCTTTAAGCAAATAGAGCTGGCAGGCGGTCTAGCTCCCTACGCCGCAGCGCGAGAGGTCTTGCAGGCTGGCACCGCCGACTTTGCCCACAACCTCCAGGTTGAAGCGGAGGCCCTCAGCGAGCTAGAAACTGACGCCAGTGGCCATGTCACTCACCTGTTTGGCTCTCAGGTGGAGCGGATTATGCTAAATTTTTCCAATCCCTTTGCCCGCACCGAAGACGGGGAGCGCTCTAGCCCAGAGATTCCGCACCCCTATTTCAGCGATGTGCGAGTGCGTCAGGCGATTAATCTAGCCGTAGATCGCAACACCATTGCCAAAGAGCTTTACGGTGCCTCTGGCAAACCAACCGCTCAACTGCTGGTGGCCCCTGCCAACTACCAAGCGCCAGACGTCAGTTATAGCTACAATCTGGCGCAGGCCAAAGCGCTGCTCGATGAGGCGGGCTGGGTTGACAGCAACGGTGATGGTCTGCGTGAAAAAGATGGCATTCCCCTAGAGGTGCTGTTTCAGGCGGCGGTCAATCCGGTGCGCCAAAAGACCCAGACCATTGTCAGCGATAGTCTGCAAGAGCTGGGAGTAGATGTGCAGATTGCGCGAGTGCGTATGGACGAATTTTTCTCAGGCAACCCGGAGGACACCGGCAGCCTCAACCATTTCTATGCCGATATGCAGGTGTACTCTATTGGCAACGAAAGCCCTGACCCCAGCATCTATATGGGTTGGTGGACTTGCGACAAAATTGCTTCCCAGGCCAACCAATGGCAGGAGCCCAACAACGCCCGCTACTGCAACCCGGAGTACGATCGCCTCTGGGATGAAGCCCGCCAAGAACTCGACCCCGCTCGCCGCGCCGCACTGTTTCAGCAAATGAATGAGCTGCTAGCCCAGGATGTCGCCGTCATTCCGGTGGTGCACCGAGCTATGACCAATGCAGTCAGCGATCGCCTCACCGGAGTCGAGTTCACTCCCTGGGATGCCAGCACTTGGGCGATCAAAGACTGGAGCCCTAAGCCCGCTCAGCCGGAGCAATAGCAGAGCAGGCGCGATCGCTGAGATAGGTGTCTAAGCCTTCTATTACGTAGTAGTTGGCTAATGATTGCGATCGCAATCATTAGCCATACTTTTGGCCATTAGGTTGCAGAACTAGGAGGGACTTGAAGCCAGCAAAGCTCAAGGTTTTATAGCGAATATGTGGTTTTCTGGCCGGGTCAAGGCAGAATGGTTAACTGTAACAAGCGACCGACCCTTCCTATGACCTCTGAACCCGCTGTCACCAGCTCCACGGTGTCTCCTCTGGCTGCGATCGCCCTTAAGGTAGCCGGTGCCATCGCCATTCTGTCAGCCCTGCTCGACTTTCTGATTCTGCTGATTCCACCCAATCTCACCAATGTGCAGTGGCAGTTGGCCACTACCACTCAGCTCGTCGATCGCGGCATTGTCCCTCTGATAGGCATGGCTCTGCTGCTGACCGGGTTTTGGCTCGACAGTTCTGTGGGCAAGGGGAGGCAGCGCAAAAATCTGACCACCGATCTGCGGTTTTGGGTCTGTGCTTTGGCTAGCGTGCTGGGTTTGGTCTACTTGTTGCTCATACTACTGCACCTCAACGCTGTACGCCTTTCTAGTCAAGCGGCCCTAGCCCAAGTCAGCACCGAAGCTAGCGAAGCCGCAACCCAGCTGCAACAACGGCTGTCTACCGAACTCAGCCAGCAACAGACCCAGCTAGGGGCGCTATTCGAAAACGACGATCTTTTATCCCAAGCGATCCAAAGCGGCCAGCTTCCCGCCGATATTGAGCAGTACCGCGACGATCCAGAGGGGCTCACCCAGTTCTTGCAGCAGCGCGCTGACCAAGCCCAGCAGCAAATTGAAACCGAAATCGGCACTCGCCGGGCGGAAGCCGAGCAGCGCGTTAGGGTTGAGGCCTGGCGCTCTGGCATTCGCGTCTCAGTGATTAGCCTGCTCTTGGCCGCTGGTTACTCGATCATTGGCTGGCTAGGGCTACGACGGCTGCTATCACTGACACGGTCAGCCTAGCCTAGGGCTTGCATCATCGCCTGCTGGGCTACGGTCTGATAAATCTCCTTGAGGTGGCCCATCACTGCGGGTGCATCCTCAGGAGGGAGCGGTATTTTACCCAACACATCTAGAACCGTTGTTTCGGCAGGGGTAATCACCACCAGTTCCGAGTCCAGGGGTTCTGCATAGGCCCAAAAATGCTGAAGATCAACTTGACTGGTGACTTTCCCAGATTCCGGCTGAATGGCCAACTCCGTATCTGTGGTTAGGACTTCGGTGGAGGTCGCGGTACTCTGCCGTCGTTGCCGTAGCGCGTCTAAAATACTGTCACGACTGCGACCCCGCAGTTGAAACAGCACAAACGGGTCCTCGCGAAAAAAATCTCCTAGCTGGTAGTACACCGCTGCAATGTGCTTGCAGGGGTTCTTAGGATCAGGGCAACTGCATTTAGAATGCACCTCTGACAGGTTGAATGGGTAAAGGCTGAGGCCATTGGCGGTAAAAACAGCCTCAATTTCAGCCGGCATTTCCCCCGCCAGCAGCTGAGCAGAATAAATAGCCTGCTCCGAAAGTGAATCAATGACGTAGTTCCAGTCTTCATCACTAAACGCGTCGAGCCAGATCGAAAGCTTGTAAGGTTCTTCAGCTGTGCCCTGCACCAAGGCCGTGACCTTAGACCCCTTGTACTCTAGGCTGAGAATGTGGCCTTCTCGGGCGTAGATGCGTCCCCGCTCTAGGCGCTTTTTGAAGCGGTAGGTGTTCAACAGCTCTACCCAGCGCTGCACCCACCAAGCTTCATCTTCTAGGGCATAGGCAGAGCTTGAGGCGGACGCGTAGGCAGTCATAACAGGCAGCATAATGGGCTATCTGTTCATCTTAAGGCCAGTCGAGCTAGCCTCGCAGACTTGATCTAACAACCTATTGCAAGTGAACAGATCCAGGGAACGTTCCGCTGCTGGAGGCCCAAAACTCAGGTTTTAGACCCCAAGATTGACTAAATTTACCGAGCGGCTGCCATTGCTAGAGTCATGCCCATCACGCCAATGTCTTTGGCGCGATGGGCATGACAGTTAGGCGTTAGCGACCAATACCCAGGTACTGGAACCCAGCCCGCACCAGAGCTTCGCGATCGAGGAAGTTGCGGCCATCAATGATGATGGGGCTGTTCATCCGCTGGCCCATAGCGGCGTAGTCGAGCTCTTTAAACTGTTGCCAGTCGGTGACTAAGACCAGGGCATCGCAGTGGTCGGCCAAGAGCGTGGCGTCAGTCTCAACGATAACGCCCGTCAGCCCATGGCGCAGCCCGCTTTGGGAAACAATGGGGTCATAGGCTTTAACTTTGGCTCCTAGGCGATTGAGCTGCTCAATCAAAATCAACGCTGGTGCGTCGCGCATGTCGTCGGTGTCAGGCTTAAACGTGAGCCCCAGCAGGCCTACGGTTTTTCCCTTGAGAATCTTAAGCACCTGCTGAAGCTTTTCGAGGGTAATTTGACGCTGGCGGTCGTTAACCTCCACGGCGGCTTTGAGTAGCTGCGCCTCGTAGCCGTAGTCGTCGGCGGTGTGAATCAGGGCCGATACGTCTTTGGGAAAGCACGACCCGCCCCAGCCAATGCCTGCCTGCAAAAACTTTTTGCCGATACGAGAGTCTAGACCAATGCCTTGGGCCACCTGAGTCACGTCGGCTCCCACGCGATCGCAGATATTGGCGACTTCATTAATAAAGCTAATTTTGGTGGCCAAAAAAGCGTTAGAAGCATACTTGACCATTTCGGCCGAGCTGATATCGGTAACCAGCACAGGCACTGGCTCAGCACTGGGATCTTCGGCAAAGCGCCGTTCTATGATCGGGGTGTAAAGTTCTTTCATCATGGCGATCGCCCGAGGGCTGTTGCTGCCCAGCACGATGCGATCAGGGTTA
The DNA here is from genome assembly GCF_014696135.1 of Nodosilinea sp. FACHB-141. NCBI lineage: Bacteria > Bacillati > Cyanobacteriota > Cyanophyceae > Nodosilineales > Nodosilineaceae > Nodosilinea > Nodosilinea sp. FACHB-141. The sequence goes on from NZ_JACJPP010000012.1 coordinate 263,013, forward strand.
AAGGTGTCGTATACCGCTGAGCCTTCGCGCAAAAACTCTGGGTTGCTAACGACATCAAAGTCGGCAGCAACCTCAGGGTGGGTTGTCTCAGGAATACCCCCAGCAGGCACGGGTACCAGCTGGCGCTCAGCCACGCCATCCAACACAATCATGCGCACCCAGTCGCCGGAACCAATGGGTACCGTAGATTTATTAACAATCACCTTGTAACCGCCGTTTAGGTGAGTACCAATGCCCCGAGCTACCGCCTCCACATAGCGGGTATCACTTTCACCCGTAGGCAGTGCTGGGGTGCCCACTGCAATGAATAGGATGTCGCCGTGCTCAACGCCACCTTTGAGATCAGTGGAAAACTGGAGATGGCCTGCTGCCATTGACGACTGCATAATCTCAGCCAGCCCAGGCTCAAAAATGGGCGACTGCCCCGCCTGCATGAGCTTAACCTTTTCTTCGTTGACATCAATACACACTACATCGTGGCCAACATTGGCTAAGCACACACCGGTAACTAGGCCTACATAACCAGTACCAATCACACATACCCGCATAGAAAATAGTCCTTACTTTATGAACAATCGATAACCGTTAAACTTTGAGCTTAATGCTCTTGACTTTGGCAAACCCGAGGCCATAGCTAGACTATGGCCTCCTAGCTATGGCAACCTGCAAAGGCTAGCTAGTCACAGAGTGCAGTGTCGGTGATACAGCCGCAGTTGTTCCTGATGGGCTCTGACGACTGCGAAAATCGTCGATGGTAAGCTTGAGTCCCTCCTGTAGAGGCACCGTAGGATTCCAGCCGAGGAACGTTTGAGCCCGAGTGATATCTGGCTTGCGGCGCTGTGGGTCATCCTGGGGCAAGGGTTTATAAATCAAGTCAGCGCCTGGGTTCACCATAGCCTGGATGGTTTGAGCTAGCTGTAAAATGGTGTACTCATCGGGGTTGCCTAAATTGACTGGACCAATGTAATCGCCATTCATAAGTCTCATCAGACCGCTCACCAAATCAGACACGTAGCAAAAACTCCGCGTTTGAGAACCGCTACCGTACACAGTCAGCGGAATACCCTGTAGGGCCTGGACAACGAAATTGCTGACTACACGGCCATCGTTTTCAAGCATGCGAGGCCCATAGGTATTGAAAATTCGGGCCACTCGAATATCGACGTTGTTTTGACGGTGGTAGTCAAAGGCTAAGGTTTCAGCAACGCGCTTGCCCTCGTCATAACAGCTGCGAATGCCAATAGGATTGACATTGCCTCGGTAGTCTTCGGTTTGGGGATGTACTTCAGGGTCGCCATACACCTCAGAGGTTGAGGCTAGCAAAAAGCGAGCTTTAACTCGCTTAGCTAAGCCCAACATATTTAGGGTGCCCATAACGTTGGTTTTGATGGTTTTAACCGGGTTGTATTGGTAATGCACCGGAGAGGCAGGGCAAGCCAGATGATAAATTTGGTCAACCTCAAGCCGAATTGGCTCAGTTACATCGTGGCGAATGACCTCGAAATAGGGGTGATCGAGCCAGTGCAGCAGATTGTGCCGGTGACCTGTATAAAAATTATCTAGACAAATTACTTCGTGACCTTCGGTCATCAAACGGTCGATTAAATGGGAGCCAATAAACCCGGCTCCACCGGTTACGAGAATTCTCATGGGCAATTAACCAGAGAGAGATTTATAAACTAGGGGGTGTAGCTTGCATCTACCCTTACTTTTCCTAGGGTAAAGTATCCGGATATCAAAACCCCATTGCCTCAATTTTGATTAGTTTGCTGATACTCTATGAAGTTTTTTACTTTAAACGGCTGTTTTTAACCTGGACCTGAGCAGGCTGTGTACTTATTTAAGCCACCCTATGTCTGATGATGTCCTTTGCTATTTGTTCGTTTATGGCACCCTAAAACCTGGGGAGAGAGCGTTTGCCAACCTCTGTGAACCTTTTGCGATCGCAGCCCAACCTGCACAGACGCTGGGACGGCTCTATCATTTACCCCTAGGCTACCCAGCTATGACCACAGAACCTGGTTGGGTACAAGGGTTTTTGCTGACGTTCTCCAGCGCATATGCTCTAACGGCTATAGATGATTTTGAAGAATATTACCCCGATCGCCCCCAGAGCAGTGAGTACCAGCGGAGCTTGCAAACAGTTTATGACCTGAACCAGCACCCCTTAGAGATAGCTTGGGTCTACACCATTAGCCTAGAGCAGGTAAATAGTTTTGGAGGTCTCTGGTTACCCCATGGCTATTGGACAGAGGCTATGGACTTTATAAACTTGCCAAAATAAAAAAGGCTCTGCCATGTTGGCAGAGCCTTAACGCTAGTTAAACCTAGCTAAGTTGTGACTAAGTTATGACAACTTAGAAACGGAAGGTGGCGCGAAGAGCACCCCAGAGACCAATGTCATCATTACCAGCAAGGTTGGTATTGATGTCACCGTAGATGACAGCGGGTGTGATGGTCAAGAACTGGTTGAAGGGAATTTCGTAGTAACCTTCAATCAGAGTGGGGTTGTTAGTAGTACCTAATAGCTGGGGCAATTGGCCACCGTAGACACCTAGCTGAGCACCCTCAGCCAGGAAGTCATTGAGGCCAACACCAGCAGTCCAGCTGAAGTCGTTGCCACCATTGTAGGTGGTGTAAGCACCGTGGCCAGCTACGAAGAACCTGCCGAAGTCAAGGTTCAACAGACCAGCATAGGTGTCAGTAGCACCCGCAACACCATTGAATCTGTCAGACCGGTCGCTGTGGATGTAGGCAATACCAGCATCCAGGAAGCCATCAGTTATGAAGCTGAGCTGGCCAATGTAGCTCTGGCTATTAGCAGCAAAGATACCGACGGAGGGAGTAAAACCACCCTCGCCACTGGTGTAACCTGCATCGAACACAATGCTGTCGGTGAGAGCAAAGCTCAGACCAACACCAGGACCAGCGGTAGTGCTACCACCCGCGTCATAGAACTGAGGCCCACCAGCATCAGCAACGGAGGGGCCGTCGAAGGGCACGATGGTGCTGGTTACCCAGTCATCGCCCTGGAGACCACGAGCAGAAGCCGTTACGGTAATACGGCTACCAACAGGGAATTGGTAGTAGAAGTCATCAACAGCAACGTTGTAATCAGTATTGTCCTCGTTGCCGGCGTCACTGCTGCTAGCATTAGCAAGACCACCTAGGAGCCCATCGCTGAAACCGTCGCCGCTGATTGCATTGCCTCTGGCAGACTGCAAGCGAATGCGCAAACGGTCGTTGCCGGTAAAGCTGGAGTCGAAGTTCAAACGGGCACGGGCAGCAACGCTAGTGCTCGCCTCACCGGTGACGATGTCAATCGGGGTAACCAGGTGGAAGTCAGCCTGACCAACCAGCTTGGTGGTGGTAGAGAACTGCTGAGCGCGCAGGGTAGCGGTTTCAGCTTCTAGGGCATCGACGCGACCGCGCAGGGTAGCCAGTTCAGCCTGGAACTCTTCTTGCAGACGACGAATGGTGGCGAGGTCGTCAGGGTCGATGCCGGACTGGGCGATCAGGGTCGCGATCACGTCCAAGCAGGAGTTGAGACCAGCGGCGAACTCAAAGCGAGTCAGGCTGCGCTGACCGCGGAAGGTGCGGTCGGGGTAGCCCTGAATACAACCGTAGTTTTCAACTAGGCTTTGTAGTGCCTGGAAGGCCCAGTCGGAGGGCAGCACGTCGGTGAGCTCTGAAACACTGGTGATTTGAGCCAGTTGAACAGAGTCTTGGTCGAAGTCGCTGACCAGGGGGGTAGCAGCTTCAGCTGCGATCGCGGAGCCAGAGACGGCCACAGCTGCACCTAGGGCAGCGGGCACAGCCAGCAAAGATTGCCAAAATAACTTAGCCATTCGATTTTCTCCTCACACCTTAATCAAGGCTTATTGTGTACCTACCAGCAGGTTTGGCAAAAGCCGCACCCAATGAACGAAGTTCAGACCTGACCCAATAATAGGGGACAGTAACTCAACCTTATGTACATCCAAGACCGATAGTAGCAGATCTGCTCATCGGCGGCTAGATAAGATTTGACCTAATGACTAAGTAGTCACAAAATCACCTCATCTAGTGCTTAGACAAGCACCTTAGGCATAAGGTTCCCCAAAATTATCTGAGTTAGCAGGAGTAAGGAAATTTTTTGGAATGGCGTATTAGACGACTGTTGATTCCGGTTTCTGAAGCTGATGGATAAGCTCTGGCGACCGGAGACTCTGACCAGTGATCAACCAACTCAGAGTCCCCAGTAAGAGGGATAACCCCTAGAACTCGAAGGTGGCGCGCAGGACACCCCAGAAACCAGTTTCATCAGTATCACTACCCAGATTGGTGTCCCCATAGATGACTGCAGGAGTAATGGTTAGGAACTCGTTAAAGGGCACCTCGTAGTAACCTTCAATCAGGAGAGGGTTGTTGGTGGTGTCAGCTACCTGAGGTAGCTGACCACCGTAAATGCCCAGTTGAGACCCTTCAACTCCAAAGTCGTTGATGCCAAGACCAGCGGTCCAGCTGAAGTCGTTGCCGCCGTTGAAGGTTTGATATGCGCCATGGCCAGCGATGAAGAATCCACCAAAGTCAAGGTTCAACAGAGCAGCATAGGTGTCAGTACCGCCGGGTAAACCACCTTGGAAGTTAGTGGATTGGTCATTGTGCAGGTAGGCAATACCAGCATCCAGGAAGCCATCGCTCAGGAAGCTAAGCTGAGCAATGTAGCTCTGGTCGGCAGCAGCAAAGATACCAACATTAGGATTGAAGGCACCAGGACCACCAGCCGTGTAACCTGCATCCAACACGATGCTGTCAGTCAGGGCAATGCTGATACCAGCACCGGCACCGTTAGAGCTACTGCCGCCGCTGCTATAGAAAGCTGGTTCTCCATATTGGGCGACGGAGGGGCCATCAAAAGGAACGATGGTGTCGGTGACCCAGTCATCGCCCTGAAGGCCGCGAGCAGAGGCAGTTAGAGTGATGCGGCTACCAACGGGGAATCGATAGTAGAAGTCGTCAATGGTTACGTTGTAGTCGTTGCCCCGAGCGTTGGCCAAGCCACCGAGCACATCTGGGGCAATGGCGTTACCCTCACCAGCCTGCAGGCGAATACGCAAGCGATCGTCACCAGTGAAGCTGGAGTCGAAGTTTAATCGAGCGCGATTGGCAACGCTAGTGTTTGCTTCATCGGTAATGCTGTCAATCGGGGTTACCAGGTGGAAGTCAACTTGCCCTCGCAGCTTGGTGGTGGTAGAGAACTGCTGAGCACGGAGGGTAGCGGTTTCAGCTTCTAGGGCATCGACGCGGCCACGCAGGGTAGCCAGTTCAGCCTGGAACTCTTCTTGCAGACGACGGATGGTAGCGAGGTCGTCAGGGTCGATGCCGGACTGGGCGATCAGGGTCGCGATCACGTCCAAGCAGGAGTTGAGACCAGCAGCGAACTCAAAGCGAGTCAGGCTGCGCTGACCGCGGAAGGTGCGGTCGGGGTAGCCCTGAATACAACCGTAGTTTTCAACCAGACTTTGTAGCGCTTGGAAGGCCCAGTCGGAGGGCAGCACGTCGGTGAGCTCTGAGACGCTGGTGATTTGAGCCAGTTGAATAGAGTCTTGGTCGAAGTCGCTGACCAGGGGGGTAGCGGCTTCAGCTGCGATCGCGGAGCCAGAGACGGCCACAGCTGCACCTAGGGCAGCGGGCACAGCCAGCAAAGGCCAAAATAGCTTAGACATGTAATTTTCTCCTCACACCGTTCTAAAAAGCGAAGCGTGTACCAGTAGCGAAAGCTGCAGCACAGTTTCGTATAGGAGGTTGTCGTAGATCAACATCCTCAGGGTGCAAGACGAGTTAAGTGTGAGTGAGAGTTTGGGAAGAGCTTAATTAACCTCATTAACGTCAAGTGAAGAAATCATGGCTCTTCGACTGTGACGTTTAAGGTTAAGTTGGTTTAACTCAAAGCAGAGATAGTTTCTGCCATAGCAAAGTCTTTTTCGGTTAGACCTCCTGTGTCGTGGGTGGAGAGGCTAACGACGACCCGGTTGTAGGAGATTTGCAGGTCGGGGTGGTGACCGGCGGCTTCGGCAGGCTCGACTAGCTGGTTGACAAAGTCGACGGCAGCGACGAAATCTTTGAAGGTGCGGGTAAAAGTGATGGTCTTGCCGACCAACGTCCAGTCAGAAAGCTGGCTTAGTTTAGCTTGAATGTCGCGATCGCTGAGGAGAGTGGCCATGGTGGTAGGGAGATGAGCTATCCCATCATCCTAGGACGGTAGTGGTGCGATCGCATTCAGCGAAGGGATGCTGAGTCTGCCAATCGCGCATTGCCTCTGAAGCGCTGCCCTTTTAAAAGCTATCCGCCCCTGCCAGGGGAAGAAAGTCTTCCTAAGCAGGGGCGGTCTAGTTGGATCTTAGGTTGAACCTGACTGCCGGGAGGAACCCTATTCAGCCAGCTTCGAGAGCTTAGCTAGTTGCCAAAGCAACCAACACTGAAGCTAGAGTACAGCCCCGGCGCACAGCCGGCTGATCTCAACCTGAAGACCCACACGTTTACTACTTTCTTGCATGGGCATCACCTCCTGGAATCCTAACGGTAAAATCTGTAGAGTTGCTGCCGTAACAGCGGCATTACTCGTAAGTTAGCACAATAATTTCTGGCTGTGGCAGAAATTGCGAGCTTTGTCGAGGTCTAAGCTGATCGCGCTGGCCCTCAATGCCCTTCCAGAGCCCATAATCTATGTCCCTAAATCCTCTTCCGATTCCTGATATCACCGTAGATCAGTACCTACAAGCCTGGTTACAAGAAGATGTTGGCCGCGGTGACTGGACTACCGCTGGGTTAGGGTCTTTTGCCCAGCGGCCTGGGCAGGCCGTTTGGGTCACCCGCGCCCCCGGCGTCATTGCCGGACTTCCCTTGGCTCGCCGCCTCTTTCAGCAGCTGGATGTCGACGTCAGCTTTGAGCCCTTGGTGAATGATGGCGACCCTTGCAATAAAGACACCACCGTTGCCAAAATCAGCGGCCCTCTGGCGGTGCTGCTCACGGGCGAACGGGTGGCCTTAAACCTGGTGATGCGCCTGAGCGGCATTGCCACCGCTACCCGTCAGTACGTGGAGCAGTTAGCCGATCGCCCTACCCAATTGGTCGATACCCGCAAGACTACCCCTGGTCTACGTCAGTTTGAAAAGTACGCCAGCCGAGTTGGTGGGGCCATCAACCACCGCATGGGGTTAGATGATGCGGTGATGATTAAGGACAACCATATCGCCGCTGCTGGGGGCATTCGAGCGGCAGTGGCTCAGATTCGAACGGCAATTCCTTACCCTATGACGGTGGAGGTGGAAACGAGCAATCTAGAGCAGGTTGATGAAGCGATCGCCTGCCCTGTAGACATCATCATGCTCGACAATATGTCTCCAGAGCTGATGAAGACAGCTGTTGAGCGCATTCGCGAGCAAAAGCCAACGGTCAAGATCGAGGCGTCTGGAAACGTGACGCTGGAGACCTTAGGGGCGATCGCGGCGACGGGGGTAGACTTTATTTCCAGCAGTGCCCCCGTTACTCGGGCTCCGTGGCTAGATATTAGTATGCAAGTGACGAGTTCTGAAGCGGTTTAACCCGAGGCAACCCATGATCTTAACTACCGGTCCTAACGTTGACGGTCGTCAAGTAGTTGAATACTGCGGGTTGGTCAATGGAGAGGCTATTTTGGGCGCAAATATCTTTAAGGACTTTTTTGCGGGCATTCGCGATGTGGTGGGCGGGCGATCGGGTGCTTACGAAAAGTCTCTGCGTCAGGCCCGCAACACCGCTATTAAAGAAATGACGCAGGCGGCCCAGGAACTAGGCGCCGACGCCATTATTGCCGTAGACATTGACTATGAATCGCTCGAAATCAACAACGGCGGCAACATGCTGATGGTGGCGGCCAGCGGTACAGCGGTGCGTCTGGGATGAGACGTTCTTGGCTTAGACACCCGGTCCCTAGACTCGATTAGGCTAAATCCAAGGATGTACTTTAGGGACTAGGTCCCTAGATTGGGTTACTGAAGAGCGTGGTCTTTCAGGTCAGCTAGGGAAACATGCTCGATGGCAGCAGCATGAGTGGCATCGAGGATCACTGGGGGCGCTACCCCAGCTTCTAGGGCTTCTTGCCAGCGAGGGGCGCAGAGACACCAGCGACCGCCCGGCTTGAGCCCTGGAAATTGGAAATCGGGCATCGGCGTCGAGAGATCGTTGCCCTGGGCCTTGGTGAAAGCCAAAAACTCGGGGGTCATCTGGGCACACACCACGTGAACTCCCATATCGCCTGCGCCGGTATTGCAGCAGCCATCACGATAAAAGCCGGTCATGGGCGAGGTGCAGCAGGGGGCGAGGGGAGTCCCCAAGACGTTGGTGGCGGTGGTCATGGGAGTTTTAACCTAAAGAGCCGGTAGGCAGGTCGCCGTTCGCTTTTAATCTACCGCAAGACCTCATAACCCGCCTTGACGAAGCTTAAAAAAAAGAGATGCCGCTAGCGACATCTCCGGGAGATAGGTTTGAGGGTAAAGAGTCTGGCAGGGACTGACCTGCCTCGGCCTACGCATCAATGGTGGTAATGGGTTCATCGGCTGTGCTAGTGCCGGACTGCTTACGCTTGTTGAGGTGCTCCAGCGCAATTTGAGTCAATTCGGTGACGAGCAGGGTGGCCAACAAACCGTCATCGACCCAGCCAATAATTGGCAAGAAGTCAGGGGCAATATCAATGGGAGAAACCAAGTAAATTATGGTTCCCACAACCAAGAGCCAGCGGTATTTGGTATTGCGTAGAGTTGCTTTATACCAGTTGTAAAACAAGCCGATCGCATTGTTCATTGAGCCATTCACCTGAACGTGACTATTTCATGATGTCAAAAAAACGGGTAATCACCTAGTGTAGAAAACTGATCTAAAACGGTGGAGAACCGGCCCCCAGAATTGATTGGCTCTGGGTGAAGCAACCTCTGGATGCCCAGAGCCAGAGTGCTAGACTACGGGAGCAACAATGACAGAAATGCGCGGTTCTATGACCGTAGAGACGAGACCGACGGACCAAGCCGGAGTGGCGACCATTGAGGTGCTCCTTAGCATTGCACCCATGATGGATCGCACCGATCGCCATTATCGCTACTTTATGCGGCAGATCACTCGGCACACCCTGCTCTATACCGAGATGGTGACGGCCCAGGCAATTTTGCACGGCGATCGCGACCATTTGCTGGGTTTTACCCCCAGTGAGTCGCCGCTGGTGCTGCAGGTGGGAGGTGACGATCCGCAGATGCTGGCAGTCTCGGCCCGCGCTGCCGCTGACTTTGGCTATGATGCCATCAATTTGAACGTGGGCTGCCCGAGCGATCGCGTCCGCAGCGGCAACTTTGGAGCCTGCCTGATGGCCCAGCCTGGGCGGGTCGCCGAGGGCGTTGCGGCGATGATGGCGGCCAGTCCGCTGCCGGTCAGCGTCAAGCACCGGATTGGGATCGATGATCGCGATCGCTATGAGGACATGGCCACTTTCGTGGATACCGTGGCTCAGACCGGCTGCCGCCACTTTACTGTTCACGCCCGCAAGGCCTGGCTGCAGGGGCTTAGCCCCAAAGATAACCGCACCGTGCCGCCCCTACGCTACGGCGACGTGCACCGCCTCAAACGCGACTTTCCCCACCTGTGGATTGAGATCAATGGTGGCTTGACCCGACTTGAGCAGGTGACAGAACAGCTTGCCCAGGTCGATGGGGTCATGGTTGGCCGAGCTGCCTACGACAATCCTTACCTCTTTAGCCAGATTGATCAGAGCTTTTTTGCTGCCCGCCAGGATCCCCTCAGCCGCCACCAGGTGGCCGAAGCGATGCTGCCCTACATTGACCACTGGGTGCGCCAGGGGCTGAAGCTCAACAAAATTACTCGCCACATGCTGATGCTGTTTGCAGGGCAGCCCGGCAGCCGCTTGTGGAAGCAAACACTAACCGAGGAGTCGTCAAAGCCTAGGGCCGGGGTTGAGGTTGTCCGGCAGGCTTTGACGGCGGTGCAGCGACAGAGCGAAATTCAGGCTCAGCTAGGGAGTCTTGTTTAGGCCTTGGGTGTTGGTCTCGATCGGGGTTGGCACCCAGGCGAAGGGATAAACGTATTCGTCAAGGGCGGTTAGGGGAGACAGTGCTGTGCCATCGGGCTGAACGCGGTGCAGCACCTGGGTACCTAGTGAGTCGTCCGGCGGGGTGGCCGTAAAGGCGATCCACTCGCCATCAGGGGACCACTGGCTGTCGAGGATATTCTGCAGAGGCTGATTGGTCAAAGCCGTAAATTCTTGGCTGACGAGATCCATGCGAAATAGGGTTTGCCGACCGGCTTGAGCTCCTGAGGCGAAGGCGAGCTGCTGACCGTTAGGAGCCCAGCTGAGGGCGTCGTAAAAACCAGGCCGGGTGAGAGATTGGGTCTCCCCAGTGTTGACGTTGACTAGAGCAATGATTTCTTGGTTGCTGAGGGGTGGGTTGTGGGGCCGATAGTAGGCGATATAGCGACCGTCAGGTGACCACAGCACAATGCTGCGGTAAATCTGGAAGTTGGCTTCGGGCGTCAGCACGCGGCGATCGCCCCCGTCAGCCCTCACGACATTGAGCCGCTGGAAAGGATAGTTACCCTCATAGAAGGCCAGCTGGGTGCCATCGGGGGACCAAGCCAAAGGGCTCCCAGCAGCACCGTAGATGCCAGGGGTTTGGGTAATGCGGCGAGGGCGACTGCCGTCCAGCCCGGCTACGAAGATATGCTGGCCGGTCACATAGGCGATCTGGCTGCCATCGGGCGCCACAAAAACGTCTGACTCTGGACTGTCGGGCAAGGAATTAAAGGCTGTCACCTCTCCAGTAGGGCGACTAAGGAACAGTTCTAATTCAGCGGGGGCACCGGCGGTGGGGGCGGGGCAGCGCTGCTTAATGACCAAGGTTTCGCCATCGAGCTGCCAGACCAGATCGATTGTGGGCAGCCGTTGACAATCGCTAGAAAACACCAGCTTGGGGGAGTCCGCACCCGGTTCAACTCGATAGACTTCGCCGTAGTTTTGAACAATGGCTAGCCGCTCTCCGCTGCGAGACCAGGCTAGGGTATTGAAGGGGCGATCGCCCTCGGGCAGCAGGGCTTCGCGATCGCCGCTGTCGGGCTCCAGACGAAACAGCCCATTGGGGGTCGCAAAAGATAGATCTGCCGCTGGCGCTGCTGTGATGGCAAACGCCACAATTGCGGTGGTGAATACGGCCACAGAAGGTTGAATCACGGTTTCACATCCTTAAGCGTTCCCTTCGTCATCATAGCTATGGGCCGGGGGCTTGGAACCAGATTTTAGAATCGCACCGGGCAACCGCCCTGATCATCGGTTAGTTTCTAAGATGCCAGAAGCGTTAATTGTTGGGTTGTCGGCCCTGCCGCCATCGAGCAAGATGGACGGGTGCTGACTCCGGTGCTGTATTTATTCGTCAGCTCATGAACGTCATCAGCCTATTTTTCATCTTTTTAATTCTCTCCTCCCTTCAACCTGCCATTCAGCGGCGGCTCGTCCAGTCACGTCGGATCAACGCCATTCGCAATCTAGAGCAGCAGCGCGGCAGCCGGGTGATTTTGTTGATTCATCGCCAGGAGTCGATCAGCCTGCTGGGCATTCCCATCTCGCGGTTTATCAATATCGAAGACTCAGAGCAGATTTTGCGGGCCATTCGCCTCACCCCCGCCAACGTGCCCATTGACTTGATTTTGCACACTCCTGGGGGGCTGGTGCTGGCCACCGAGCAAATTGCCCGAGCGTTGCTGCGCCATGGGGCTAAGGTAACGGTGTTTATTCCCCACTACGCCATGAGTGGCGGCACGATGCTGGCAATGGCCGCCGACGAAATTGTGATGGATGAAAATGCGGTGCTGGGGCCGGTGGATCCTCAGTTGGGCAACGTAGCAGCCGCCAGCATTCTCACGGTGCTAGAGGCAAAACCACCCGAGAAAATGGATGATCAGACTCTCATAACGGCCGATCTAGCCCGCAAGGCAATTAGCCAGGTACAGCGATTTGTGCGAGCTCTGCTGGAAGACTCAAACCCTCGACAGAAAGTTGACCCGGCCAACATTGACAAAATTATCGATCGCCTTACCACCGGCCAAGTCACCCACGACTACCCGATCGCAGTGGAAGAGGCAACCGACATGGGGCTGCCCGTGACCGTAGGCTTGCCCCTAGAGATCTACAGCCTGATGGATCTCTATCCTCAGCCGATGATGGGCCGCCCGACAGTGCAGTACATTCCGCTGCCGTACCAGAGTCCGCCGCCGCTGCCGACCGGGCAAGGGCGAGCTCAGTAGGGAGTAGTTGAGTGGGTGCCAGACTTAGCTACTGAGATAATCGACAATGGCTTTGGCGATCTGATGGTTGCCGTCTTTGCTGATGGATTTGGTAGTGCGGGGTGGGTCGAGGGGCTGGGTTAAAAATGCCCAGTTGCCGTCGAAAAATTCGGCGGGGGTGAGGACTCGGTGCCAGCTGTAGTCTTGCAGACCGTTGACGAGCACGGGGCCTTCCGCAAAGTCTTCCCGAGTGATAGTAATAATGGGCAGATCGAGGCGGCAGGCTTCGGAGAAGGTGCTGAACCCTGGCTTGGAGACTATGCGGCTGCACAGGGGCATGACATCCACTGGGCGGTAGCCTTGCCTAGGCACTTTAAACAGATTAGGCAGGGCGGGGGCGTCTTGCTCAAAGGTGAGAAACTGCCAGTCGGGGAACTGGGTGAGGCGCTCGTAGGGAATGGCCTGGAGGCTTAACCCGCCGAAGGTCAGTAGAACCGTGCGTTCTTTGGGATGAGACAGGTTCCACTGTGCTCTCAATGCTTCAGCTTCATAGCGCGGGGTTCCTCCAGTTAGCCCGACGTCTTCTATGAGGGGGAAGGCAGCCATCGGCTCGTGGAAGGGCAGGCGAAAGAGGCGATCGCACTCACCAAAACATTCCCCAATCCAGCGGGCGATCGGCTCAAACTCTGGGCCAAAGCCGCGGTAGATGAAATCCCAGCCAAAGTTGCTGACCATCCAGCAGGGGATGTCAGCGGCGTGGGCGATCGCCGTAGCCAGCGGTGGAATATCAGCCAGCACCAGATTCACCTCGCGCTGCTTGAGGTAGGTGGCTTCTGCGGCCACGGTTTCTTGTTGATGAGCCTGAATGTCTTCAAGCTTAGCCAGTGTGGCTGGCAAATCCATGGTGAGACTATCGGGCTGAATCACGCCGATATCAAAGGCTACCGGACGATACTCATAGTCCATCGGCAGGTATTCGTTGAGCAGCCATTGGGGAGCGGTAGTGGCCAGTACCAAATCCACCTCGGGCTGTAGCGCTTTGACCGCAGCGGCAACCGAGGCGGCACGGGTGGCATGACCAAAGCCGTGGTTGGTGATCGCCACGTAGAGCACAGGGCGGGGCATAGACAATTTCTCTCCAACTAAAAAGGCTCGTCCCTAGGGACGAGCCTCAATCATCTCAACAGCTTAGACCCTAGAGCTGGGGCACAAACTGCTGTTTGTCAGGCACTACCGTGTACTCAGAGACGATCTGGCGCAGCTCGTCGCCGTCGATGGTTTCGCGCTCGACCAGCAGATCGACTAGGCGATCGATCAGAGCGCGGTGGTCTTGCATAATGCGCTTAGCGTTGGTGTAGCAGTGGTCAACGATAGTGCGCACCTGACCGTCAATGCGAGACGACACTTCCTCAGAATATTCTGAGCGAGAGAGCCAGTCGCGACCGAGGAACACCTCACCCTGAGAGCTTTCGAGGGATAGCGGCCCCAGATCGGACATGCCAAATCGAGTGACCATTTGCCGAGCCATATTGCTCACCTGCTGGAGGTCGTTGCCGGCTCCGGTGGTGACTTCGGCATCGCCAAAGATTACATCTTCAGCGGCGCGACCGCCCAGTGCCCCGGTAATCCGAGCCAAAATCTGAGCGCGCGAGATCAGCATCTGCTCTTCACTGGGGGTAAACCAGGTGAGACCTTGAGCCTGACCGCGAGGAATCAGGGTAACTTTTTGCACGGGGTCGTGGTCTTTGACCAGGGTGCCGACGATCGCATGGCCAATCTCGTGGTAGGCAATCAGCCGCTTGCTCTTGCTGTCGACTAGGGGGGTGCCCTCCATACCAGCGATGACGCGGTCGACGGCATCATCGACCTCGGCCATAGTCATGCCATCTTTGCGACGGCGAGCGGTGAGAATGGCGGCCTCATTGAGCAGGTTGGCCAGGTCAGCCCCGGTAAAGCCGGGGGTGCGGCGGGCGATCGTCTCTAGAGAAATGTCTTCGGCCAGCTTCTTATTGCGGGCGTGGACTTCGAGGATTTCGATTCGGCCTTTGATGTCGGGCGGATCGACCATCACCTGACGGTCAAAGCGACCGGGGCGCAGCAGCGCTGAGTCGAGCACGTCTGCCCGGTTAGTGGCAGCAATGATGATGATGCCGGTATTGCCCTCGAAACCATCCATCTCGGTGAGCAGCTGGTTGAGGGTTTGCTCACGCTCATCGTTGCCGCCGCCGATGCCTGCGCCCCGCTGCCGACCGACAGCGTCAATCTCATCGATAAAGATGATGCAGGGAGCGTTTTCTTTAGCCTTCTTAAACAGGTCGCGCACGCGGGAAGCACCGACGCCGACGAACATCTCGACAAATTCAGAACCGGAGATGCTGAAGAAGGGTACGCCGGCTTCACCTGCGATCGCCTTGGCCAGCAAGGTTTTACCGGTACCGGGAGGGCCTACCAGTAGCACGCCCTTAGGAATGCGCGCGCCAATGGCGGTAAAGCGCTCGGGCTTCTTCAAAAAGGTAACGACTTCTTCCAGCTCTTCCTTGGCTTCGTCAATACCGGCCACATCATCAAACATGACGCCAGTCTTGGCTTCCATCATGAAGCGGGCCTTCGACTTACCAAAGCTCATCGCCTGGCCCGGGCCACCCATGGCCCCGTTGGAGCGGCGGAATAAAAAGAACAAACCGCCAATCAGCAGCAGCGGAAACAGCAGGTTGCCCAGGGCACCCACCAAAGCGCCATCATTGCGCGGGGGGTGAGAGTCGAGGCTGATGTTGGCGGTGCGCAGACGGCTCACCAGGTCGGGGGAATTGCCCGGCAGGTCAACCCGCCAGCGCATGACGCGGTTGTCTAGGTCGGGGTCAACGGCTTCGATAATGGCCGTTCTGCCGCCGTCATAGAGATCTACTGCTGTCACCCGCCCGGCATCGAGATAGTCGAGAAAGCGACCATAGGTGAGGCGGGTGTTGGCCGCGTTGCGACCCATATCAGCCGGGGCTGACGAAAATGCTCCTTGCCACAAGAAAAACCCTATTACCAGCAGGGGCAGGGTCCACAGTAAGGCTACTCGCCACGAAAATTTCATACCTATGGCCTCTATTGACTAACGTGCACAGTGTTAACGAATGTTCAGTTAACGGATGGTGACCGAGTTTGGCCCTACGTCTATCATGCCTGGAAACAGGGTGTTGCCGGGGGCGGAACCTCGAGTCGGAAAAAGAAATATGAGATAAATCTTTACTTAATGTAACGTAAGCCACGGGACTCGGGCAAATCCCCGATCAAATTGATTGTCCCGGGAGTAACTAACCTTGAGGTGCGTAGCGTTAGCCAGGCTTCTCCTCTATTGTTACTTTAACTGTTATCGGGTTGAGAAATGTTTAGCGGCCGAGGAGCCCAGCGATGAAACCCCGCCATCCCGAGACGTTGGGGGTGAAAGCTACCCTGCTGCTGGTCAGCACCCTGACGGTCATGGCCGGAGCCACGATCGCCCCCTCCCTGCCCGCTATGCGATCGCACTTTGCCGATGTGCCCAACGCTGACTACTGGGTGAGGCTGGTCCTGACGGTGCCAGCCCTGTTTATCGCTCTGGGCGCCCCGATCGCAGGCACGATTATCGATCGCTTTGGCCGCAAGCGCTGGCTGTCGCTGTCGGTGTTTGCCTACGGTTTGGCGGGCAGTTCGGGGTTTTTTCTAAACGATATCGGGTGGATTTTGGTCGGGCGGCTGGTGCTGGGCCTGAGCGTGGCGGGCATTATGACCACCGCTACCACCCTGGTTGCCGATTATTACCTGGGAGCCGCTCGCGCCCAGTTTTTGGGGGTGCAAGCCGCGTTTATGGCGCTGGGCGGCGTGCTGTTTCTCACCCTGGGTGGCTACCTGGCCGATATTAGCTGGCGGTTTCCGTTCTTGATCTATGCAACAGCCTGGCTGATGCTGCCGCTGGTGCTGCTGGTGCTGCCCGAACCGGTGCGGGTCAGCCGCGCTGAAGCGGAGGCCCTGGCTGCGGCCAACCCTGAACCCGTCCCCTGGGTGTTGCTGATCACGACCTTTGCGATCGCCCTGCTGACCCAAATCGTGTTTTACATGATTCCGGTGCAGCTGCCGTTCTATCTGCAGCAGCTGAGTGGTGCCAATGGGTCGCAGAGCGGGCTCGCGATCGCCCTGGCCACCCTAGCCGCTGCCAGCAGCTCGCTCAGCTACCAAAAACTCAAGGCGCGGTTCACGTTTACCGCACTCTATGCTCTGGCCTTTGGGCTGATGGGGACGGGCTACCTGGTGATCAGCCAGGCATCGAGCTATGGGGGAGTGCTGGTGGGGCTGGCGATCGCGGGCCTGGGCCTCGGCCTCTTTACCCCCAATATGACCGTTTGCCTCACGTCGTCGACCCCAGCGGCCCTGCGAGGACGAATTTTGGGCGGTCTCACCACCAGCTTTTTCTTTGGTCAGTTTATATCGCCGCTGGTGAGCCAGCCCCTCAGCCAGCAGCTGGGTTTAGCAGCTACTTACGGTCTGGCTGGGGGTCTCATGCTGCTGCTGGGAGCCATTACCTTGGGTGTAATGGCCCATTGGCGAAGGCTAGGTCAGCGCGATCGCCCCCTGTAGACGAGGCACATCAAAGCCGCGCTGGCGCAGAATTAGCCAAGACTCCATCAGGTCAGGGCCTTGGAGGGCACCCATGAGAGCCGCCCGCATCGATTTCATCACCAGCCCTTTCTTCACGCCCTGGGCCTTGGTAACCTCATCCACTAAAGCCTTGAGTTCGTCAATCGTGGCTGGAGATTTCTCGGTGAGCCCGGTCAGAATGCCCTCCAGTACAGGGGATACGCCGTCGAGCTGCACCTGGGCTTTGGCGTCATCAGCGAACTCCACGGTTTCGGTAAAGAAAAAGCGGCTTTGCTCCACAACGTCTGTCAGTCGGGTGAGGCTAGGACCGAGGAGCGTCACTAAGGGCAACAGCCAGCCGCGATCGGCCTCCGCATCAATGGCATAAGCGTCTTGCAGGTAGGGCAGCGTCAGCTCTAGTAGGGGAGTGGGCTCCATCGCGTGAAGGTACTGGCTGTTGAGCCAGTCGAGCTTATCCCAGTCGAATTTGGCTCCGGCTTTGTTGACGCGATCGAAGCTGAACTGTTTGGCGGCTTCGGCCAGGGTGAACTGTTCGGTGGCGTCGGGGGCTGACCAACCCAGCAGGGTCATGTAGTTGACCAGGGCCGGAGCCACAAAGCCCATCTTTTGGAAGTCAGAAATGGAGGTGACGCCGTCGCGCTTGGAGAGCTTCTGCCCGGTCTGGTTGAGAATCAGCGGTGCGTGGGCAAAGGCGGGCACGGCAGCTTCGAGGGCTTCGTAGAGCAGAATTTGCTTGGCGGTGTTGGCGATGTGGTCTTCGCCGCGAATGACGTGGGTGATGGCCATATCGATGTCGTCAACCACTACGGCCAGGTTGTAGAGGGGCTGGCCAATGTTAGTGGCAGAGGAGGCGCGGGCGACAACCATGTCGCCGCCCAGGTCGCTGGCCTGCCAGGTGACGGGGCCGCGCACCATGTCGTTCCAGGTGATGGTGCGGCTGTCGTCAATTTTGAAGCGAATCACGGCTGGGCGGCCCTCGGCCTCAAAGGCTGCTTGTTGGTCGGGGGTGAGATCACGATGGCGGTTGTCGTAGCGGGGAGCATGGCCCCTGGCTTTTTGGGTTTCGCGCATGGCGTCTAGCTCGTCGGGAGTGTCGTAGGCGCGGTAGGCGAGGCCCTTGTCGAGCAGGGTTTGAATGGCTTGGCGATAGAGGTCGAGCCGCTGGGACTGAAAGAAGGGGCCTTCGTCCCATTCCATGCCTAGCCACTTGAGGCCGGCGAGAATGTTGTCGGTGAATTCTGATTTGGATCGCTCTTCGTCGGTGTCTTCGATGCGGAGAATGAACTGGCCGCCTTCGTGGCGGGCAAATAGCCAGTTGAACACAGCGGTGCGGGCGGTACCAATGTGCAGAGTTCCCGTGGGGCTAGGGGCAAGGCGAACGCGGACGGTCATGGGGTTTCCTGCACTTTCGACAAAGGTTTCTGAACAGTCTCTTATTTTAGGGGGTGGGGTGATCGCATTGAGGATGGGATCCTAAATTTCGGTTGCCCACCACCATCTGTAGGAGCGGCGCACAACTTTGCGGAAAAGCCAGATCTACCGCCGGGGCCATTTCGCTGGCCCCAGACCCCCGTCGACAAGGACGTTCCGTCGTCCTTGACCTCACGGAAAGGACGAGCTGATCATCGGTTTAAACCCCTGTTCTGCAAATGGGTCTGGAAGCGAATTAATCCTGATCCACTCATCCACTCATCCACTCATCCACTCATCCACCCATCCACCCATCCACCCATCCACTCACTCCCCTCCCCCCGTCTGCTGCACCCAAAGCTCCACTCCTTCAGCCAGGGTTTCTGCCAATTTCGCCTGCTTCTGCGGATCCGTCACCCACTCGAATTCATTGGGGTTGATCATGAAGCCCAGCTCTAGCAGTACGGAGGGGGCGACGTGGGGGCGGGTGAGGGCGAGGTTGTTCCAGAAGACGCCGTAGGAGGGGCGATCGAGTTCAGTTACCAAGTAGTCGTGGAGGAACTGGGCCAGGCTATGGGCCTGGGTGTGGAACCAGAAGGCACCGATGCCGGCGGTGTTTTGGGCGTCGCCGCTGTCGGGTAGGGCGTTGTAGTGAATGCTAAGGGCTAGGGTGGGTTCGACTTGGGCAATCTGGGCGGGGCGATCGTTGACGCCAACGGTGCTGTCAGCGGTGCGGGTCATGATCACCTGGGCTCCTCGGGCTTCTAGAGCGGCTTGTAGGAGGAGCGATACTTCCAGGTTGACGTCTTTTTCGGGGGTGCCGTTGGGGCCGCGTGAGCCGGGTTCGTCGCCGCCGTGGCCGGGGTCTACCAGAATGGTGGTGCCCGCTAGGGGGCGAGAAGCTTGAAGACTGGGGGGCTGCTTGAGGGATAGCACGAGGGTAGTGCCTTCGTAGCGCAGTTTGTAGCCCCACTGCTGGTCGGTTTTGAAATTGATCCGGTACTCTACCTGGTCGGGCAGCACGGGATTCCAGTCTAGGCGTTCCACTAGCCCGTCGTCGGTGACGTAGATGGTGTCGGTTTGGGGCACGGTGTTGTGCAGGGTGAGGGTGAAGGTGTCGGTCCCTTGCTCAACGCTGACGGGGACGGGGACTTGCAGGGGAAAGTAGATTTCTGTCCAGCCCGGCACCTGGCGGGAGGTGACGCCGCGAATCAGCGATCGCACCACTGACCCTCCCGCTACAGGCTGAGTCTCAGCGGCACGAATCCAGCCGCCGTAGTCGAGGCGCAGCCACTCGCCCTCGCGGCTCGTGATTTGGGCACGGGTGCCCTGAGGTAGGGGAGTGAGGCGGGAATAGTCGGTGCTGGGGCCGGTGCGGGCTACGCCAGCGGCAGCGGTGACTTCGACGACCTCGATCGCACTAGGATCCAAAATACTCACAGAACCGGGGGCGGCATCCGTCACTACGGACGTCCCCTGGGCGAGGCGGTAGACGGGCTGTCCCAGATCGCCCGGTTCTTCGGCCATGAAGCAGCTTTCGTAGCGGCTGGGGCCAGTGGTGGCAATGGGGCTGGCCTGGTCGGTGAGGACGGCTGAGTTGGGAGGCAAATCGGCGCGATCGCCCTGGGGCAGCAGGGTGTAGGTCTGCCCTGCCAGGACTGCTGTCACCGTGGCATTGGCAGGAGCCACGGC
This sequence comes from Nodosilinea sp. FACHB-141, assembly GCF_014696135.1. NCBI lineage: Bacteria > Bacillati > Cyanobacteriota > Cyanophyceae > Nodosilineales > Nodosilineaceae > Nodosilinea > Nodosilinea sp. FACHB-141. Next base: position 283,039 of record NZ_JACJPP010000012.1, read on the forward strand.
CCCCAGACACACCCAGTCCCCCGGCTGGCGAGCAATATCTGCCCCCGGCAGGAGCGAGCCTTCGGCAAAGCCCAGGGTTTCTGGCAGCACTGGCCCGCTGGCCACCCGGGTAACCGTAATTGATAAGGTTTGGTCACCCTGGGTCAGGGTAAAGGTGTTGGCCCCGAGACTGAGAGGTCGGGAGGGGGCAAAGTGCCCTGAGGCGCTGCGTCCCTCAATGGGTTCGCCATTCAGCAGCACGGGCTGGTCGGTGGCTCCGGTGCCGATGAAAAAGATCTGCTCTGCCGTGGTCTGGTGGCCATCGGGGGGATAGACCACTTGCAGGGCGGTCTGAGCCTGCGCCAGGGTGGCAATGCCTACTGTGCTGAAACCGGCTAGCGCGGCTGCGCCCCAAACCCACTGCGCCATAGGTGTTTATCCGATGCGATCGCTACCCCGCCAGTCTACGTCCTAGGGCATGCTCGCGATCGCGTGATTTTAAAGCGACTCACCCAGACCCTGGTTCCAGTCTTGGCCCAGCTGAATGGTGATATCGGAGTTGAGCGCGCCGGTGCTTTCGACCCGCACCTCGCCAATTCCCAAAAAGCGGTGCACCATTTCGGCAGTTGCACCATCGCCCCGCTGGGCCACGATGCGGCTAATGGGCAGGGGAGCGTTTAGGGTCTGGTCGATAAAGATGTTGGAGTAACCGCTTTCACGCAACGCTCGGGTCAGGGCTTGCACCGCTACTGGGTCGTTGGTGCTGTCTTGAATAGCAACCCGCACTCGGCTAGGGTCGCTAGTGGTGGCTACCCGCTGAGTACCGAAACCGAAGTATTGGTCAACCATACCGTCGATGTCGTTGTAGCTAGGGATCCAATAGCTCGCTGCAAATTCTTGGGGGCTACTAAAGTTGCCTGGCAGCATCAGCATTTGCACGTTAGAGCGGTTGATCTGTGCCCCGTAGCCCACCAGGGCCAACAGCTCTTCTACTGACAGGTTGGTGTCGACGTTTTCCTGAATCACCGACAAAATTTTGGGCAACCGGGCAATGGTCGCCGGATTGAGTGCCTGCTCAGCTAGGGCTCGCATAAACATTTGCTGGCGCTGAATGCGGCCAATATCGCCCTGGGAGTCGTAGCGAAAGCGCAGGAACTGGAGCGCCTGATTGCCGTTGAGTTTTTGTTCGCCCGCCTTGAGATTGATGTATAGGTGCTGGCTATCGTCCTGGTACTTCATGTCGGCGGGTACGTTGACCGTGACCCCGCCCAGGGCGTCGATCAGTTTTTCGACCCCCTGCACGTTGATGCGCACGTAGCGATCGACGGCCACGCCACCCAGTAAATCGCTGACTGACTCGGCGGCTAGAGCGGGGCCGCCATCACGGTTGGCCTCGTTGAGCTTGGTTAGCCGGCCGCGCACGTAGGTGCGGGTGTCGCGGGGAAGGGAAAGCACTACCATTTGCTCGGTCTGGGGATTAAACCGCAGCAGCAGCATCGAGTCTGAGAGGCCGTCAAAGGAGTTGACTAGGGCGTGGTAGCCCACATCTTCCAGTTCGGGGGGCACGCTTTCGACGTCTGTCGTCAGCACCTTGACGCCTAGCACCAGAATATTCACTGGACGAGTCAGGCGGGGCAGCCGCAGATTACCGCTCGATGCGATCGCGGCATCCTGGCTAAATACTCCCGATTCTTCGGCGCTTAGATCTTGCTGCATGAGCGGTGCCGCCGACAGCGAAACCGCTAGCATCGCCCCGGCCACTCCAGAAATGCCCGCCACCGAGGCCAGGGCAATGCCCACGCCGAGCATACGCGGCATGCGTCGTCGCTGTTGAGTTGGCATTTTTTGTGGATGCCCCTGGGGTGAACGAGCGTTGAGATGTTGGGGATGACGTTGGGACACCAGGGACCTCGGGGCAATAAAAATGAGCGGGGTTAGGAGACTACAGCCCCGTAGGGGGATGACTCTGCCAAATTTTTAGCTGCATGTTAACAGCAATTTAGTCAGCCGACCCACGTAATATGGCACGGACCCAACAAATTAGGTTAATTTTTCGTTCGGCTATGGAACAGCCCTGGGGACGAGGTCTAGGGCTTTCTCCTAATCCAGAATTTGTGCTAGCAGGGAGGCTGAGTTGACACCCGTAATCCTAGGGCAGCCGCTTGCTCCACTGGCTAAACCCTGGCAGGTTTACCGATTTGCCCTGCAATAGACGCACCATTAGGACGAGGTTGGTCAAGGTATAGCCGGTCGTCACTAGGGTGTTGGTAATCAGTAGCCGCAGCGACAGCCCTGGTGCCAGATGGCTGCCGGCGCTGAGCACCCCGTAGGTGATGACCCAGGTGAAGGCTAAGGTAACCACCAGCCGACTGACCGCCAGCTCTTGGCGGCTGCCCTGCTTTTGCCACAGGCTATAAAGAGCAGGCACGACCCCGAAAATAGGCACCAGGTAGAGGCTCAACTTTAAGCGCTCGAGGGTCTCCCCTGAGGCGGGACTGACTTTTTTCATAGGTACTGAGCCCTGGACAGAAGGGAGAAGTTGTTGCAGGGTCTGTCCAGATTATGCCCCACGTGATCAGCACACGCGTACCTGCCCGATGAGAAAGCGCGACTCAGCATGGCCTAGCGCGATCGCTGGGCTTTTCCTAACCACTATTCTCCTAAATCGCTTGACCAATAAATGTCCGGTGCCGCGGGCTATTAAACGTTACAGTAGGCCGCTCAAACCCCGCTGCCTCGAAAGCCGCCGCCATGTCGAGGCTGAAGTACTCGTCTAAATAGGGCTCAGTGCTTTTGAGTAGGGTGAAGACAAAGGGCGGCAGTTTTTGAATGGCCTCAGAACGGGGGTTCATATCCATAATCGCCAGGTGTCCGCCGGGGCGCAGCAACCGCCGCGCCTCCTGCAGAATGGCCTTTGCTGCCGATTGCGGTAGCTCGTGAAAGACTAGGCAGATCGAAACCAGGTCATAGGAGGCAGCGAGTAGTCCGGTTGCTTCGCCGGCCGCATGGTGCCAGGCGATCGGAGTTGCAGTCGAGGAAATCTCCCCCGCTGCCTGCCGTTCTTGCTGCCGATACTGGGCCACGGCGAGAAAGTAAGGTGATAAATCTACTCCAGTTAGGTGCGCCTGGGGAAAGGTGGTCTGAAACGCTTCGGTGCTCATGCCCACCCCGCAGCCAATATCCACAATGGCCTCTGGGGCCTGGGGCAGTTGGGCAATGAGGACATCATGGTAGCTCTGGCGGAGGCGATCGTCGCCAGCAGCCCCGGCCTCGGGCCAGATCTTGGCGTGCACCGCTTGGGCCGCCACTTCAACCTCCATGGCGGGTCGCCAGCCCAAATTGCCCTCGTCGTAGGCGTGAAAGCTGGTGGTGTAATAGTCGGGATAGATGAGGTAAGGATTTTGCACCGCTTCTAAATCGGTCTGCCAGAGGGGCGACAGCTCCTCGTTCTCAGCCGTGGATAGCCCAACTTCTGTACGACGGCTCTGCAAGGCCTGAACTCGTTCCCGCCAGGGTACGCCGATAGTTTCGGCCCGCGTCACCATCATGTGGCGGGCACGGCCCTTGGCAAAATTCCACAGGGGCTTAATGGCGAGCACCTGATTCACCACGCTGGAAAGCAGGTTGGGAGCAGAGGTAGCAGTCATAGCGGCCGCAGTGTTAGAACAGCCCCTATTTTAAGAGGTGAGGGGTAGCTGAATCCACAGGATGTAGCACAGCTAGAAGCCAGCTTTCAGCAGAGCATCCCAGATTTGGTGGGCCATCTCCAACTTGGTGCAGGGAGGAATCGGAAGCTTGTCGCCCGCTTGAGTGAGCAGGACGGCCTGGTTGCGATCGCCCCCAAACCCACTTCCTGCCACATCAATAGGGTTCGCCACGATCGCATCTAAACCCTTACGCTGTAGCTTATCCAACGCTGGGGGAATGATGTCGCCGGTCTGGGCCGCAAAGCCAATCAGCCGCTGGTGGGGCGATCGCTTTTGAGACAAATCGGCCACAATGTCGGGCACCTGGGCCAGGGGTAGGGATTGGGGCAGATCTGCTTTGGCCAACTTAGTGGCGGCCTGGGTCGCTGGTTTCACATCCGCTACCGCCGCCGCCATCACAATCCAGTCGGCCTGGGGTAGGTTGGTCAGCATCGCCCGGTGCATCTCTTCAGCCGTGGTAATGCTCACGGTTTGGATGCCGCCCAGGCGGGCTTTGAGGGATTCCTCCATCGGTCCGTGAACGAGGGTGACGGTCGCGCCACGGTGAAGAGCAGCCTGGGCCAAGGCCATCCCCATTTTGCCGCTAGCGGGGTTGCCGATAAAGCGCACGGGATCTAAAAACTCGCGGGTGCTGCCGGTGCTGATCAGCAGGTGCTTCCCTACTAGGTCGCGCCGCCCGCCGCTGTGCAGCAGCGAGTGAATGTGGGTGAGGATGTCCTCCGGCTCGGCCATGCGCCCGGTGCCGATGCGATCGCAGGCCAGCACCCCACTACCTGGATCAATGCTGTGGTAGCGCGGATCCTGAAGTAGCTGGTGCCAGTTGCGCTGCACGGCCTGCTGCTGCCACATGTCGGTATTCATCGCTGGGGCTAGCAGCACCGGGCAGGTCGAGGCCAGCACGGTATTGGTCAGCAAATTATCGGCTAGGCCATGGGCCAGCTTGCCTAGCGTGTTAGCGCTCAGGGGGGCAATCACCAGCAGCTCAGCCCATTCGCCCAGCTCAATGTGCAGCGGCCGTCCCTGGGTTGCCTGCCAAAAATTCTCGTCTGTATAGGCAGGGTGTCTGGCCAGGGTCGCCACCGTCAGGGGCGGAATGAAGGCCTGCCCTTGCTGGGTCAGCACAACACGCACTGCTAGACCTGCCTTGGCCAGCGACGAAATCACCGAGCAGATCTTATAGGCTGCAATACCGCCGCTAATGCCTATCAGCACTCGACGGGGAGCGTCCACGGCTGTAGAACTACTTGCCATCCCAAACCCGACGCCGGTCATCTCAATTTTAAGAACGACACTTCTGCCGGGGCAAACAACCGTTTGCCCCGGCAGAAGCGGGGGTATCTAGGCAGGATTTAGCCGCCAACGGTCTACGACTCATCGTAGGCTTCGAGGTCGAGCAAATAGACGTAGGATTCAACTAACTCGGGTCGCTGAAAGGCGATCGCCCGAAGCAGGTGCCAGTCTTGCAGTCCCTCAAAGGCATTCTCGTAGGCATCGGTCTCTAGGCGAGTAGCCAGCTCAGCCACCGTGTCCGGTGTCATATCTGAGACGGTTTGCGGTGAAACGTGTAGGCTCAGCATAGTCTTTTCCCCCTTGGTGACGTTTGCCTCAGAGCCGCACGGGTGCAGCCAGGGTCAATTCACTCTCCCTTTAGGATAAAGGTTTGGTCAGGGATTCCCGCTGGCCTGCCGCAAATCTTCGCAAAACCCGGCAATTAGCCCCATTACCTGAGGTGGAATTTCATGCCCCATGGCCATTTCCTGCCAGGTCACGGGTTGGCCAATGGCGGTGAGGGCGTCGTTGGCCTGCTGGGCCTTGCCGATCGGCACCACTGCATCGAAGGTGCCGTGCACCATCATTACTGAGCGGGGGCTCACCGGAGCCTGTGCAGGGCTGTGCAGGTAGCCGCTGAGAATGATCTGCCCGGCCAGAGGCAGCTGCGACCCCACGTCTAGCGCCATCGCCCCCCCTTGGGAAAACCCAGCCAAAATGGTGCGCTCTAGGGGAATTTTGGTGGTTTGAGGCAGCATTGACATCCAGAGCTTGAGCCGCTCTCGACTGATCTGGAGGTCGGTGTGGGTCTCAAAATCGTAGGGACGGCGAAAATCATAGCTGTTGGGGAAGTTGTACCACATGCGGCCCCCTGGGGCCTGGGGATGGGGCCAGGGCGCATCGGGAAAGACCATTGAGAAGTTGGCTATTTCTAAATAGGGGGCTAAGCCGATTAGGTCGGCGGCGTTGGCCCCCCAGCCGTGGAGAGCCACTAGGCACCAATCAGCGGTGCCATCGGTGGGGCCATAGGTCAGGGCTTGAAGCGGTTGTTCGGTGGGCAGCATGGATTTCCTTAAAGCTAGCGATCGCGTTGACGAGCCTCTAGCCGAGCCCGTTTGGCGGGGGTAAGAGCAGCATAGCAGTGAGGGCAGCTGATGCCTGCTTCGTAGTGAGGTGAGGCTTTTTCAGCCGCGCCCACCGGGTGGCCACAGCCCAGGCAGAGATCGTATTCGCTAGGTTGCAGGCGGTGGTCAACGGCCACCCGTTCGTCAAACACAAAGCAATCGCCCTGCCACAGGCTGTCAGCCGTCGGTACTGATTTGAGGTAGTTGAGAATGCCGCCCTGGAGGTGATAAACCTGCTCAAAGCCCTGCTCTAGCAGGTAGGCAGTGGCTTTTTCGCAGCGAATGCCGCCCGTGCAGAACATTGCCACTTTTTTGTGCTGAGCGGGGTCGAGGTGGTTGTCTACGTAACTCGGCAGTTCTCTAAAAGCGTGGGTTTGAGGGTTCACCGCGCCCTTAAAGGTGCCCAGCTCGACCTCAAAGTTGTTGCGAGCATCGATCAGCACCACGTCAGGGTCGGTAATGAGCTGGTTCCAAGCCTGTGGCTCAATGTATGTTCCCACCTCTTGCTTGGCGGGGTTCACATCAGGGTGTCCGAGAGTGACAATTTCCCGCTTCAGCTTCACCTTCATCCGCTCGAAGGGGGGCGCAGCGGTGATGGATTCTTGGTGGGAGAAGGGGCCAATTTCGGGGTGGTTGTGCAGCCAGGTCAACAGGGTGTCAATGTTCTGGCGATCGCCCGCTACAGTAGCGTTCAGCCCTTCTGAAGCCAGCAAAATTGTGCCCCGCAGCCCCCAGCTCTGACACAGTTCTAAAAGCTCCCGGCGCAGCGCCGCTGGTTCACTTAGGGTGACAAATTTGTAGAAGGTGGCGATCGCCCAATCCATGGTCTGACAGAGCTACAAAGTTTCAATTATAAGCGGTGGGCCTGGTATACCTCGACGGCGGCTCTATGCAGCAGCGAGTGGCGAAAGATCAGATCCTCCATCGATTGGCCGTAGCCACCGCCAATGACACAGGCGACGGGATAGCCCGCTTGCACACAGCTGTCGAGCACGAAGCGATCGCGCTGATAAATCCCGGTGTTGGTCAGCGCCAGCTTGCCCAGCAGGTCGTCTTTGTGCGGGTCGGCCCCGGCATCGTAAAACACAAGGTCAGGCTTCACCTGGGCCAGCAAATCTGGAACGTACCGCGCCAGGCAGTTTAGGTAGGCATCATCTTCCATGCCCAAGGCCAAGGGCACATCCAAATCGCTGCTCTGTTTGCGGGCCGGAAAGTTCTCCTGGCAGTGCATGGAAAAGGTGAAAACGCTGGAGTCGTCGCGGAAGATCCAAGCGGTGCCGTCACCCTGGTGCACGTCTAAGTCGAGGATCAGCACGCGATTGACGCGGCCCTGCGCTTGCAGCACTCGAGTGGCGATCGCCAGATCATTGAAAATGCAAAACCCCGATCCGTAGTCGGGAAAGGCGTGGTGGGTGCCCCCCGCCGTATTGCAGGCCAGCCCATGCTCCAAGGCCAGCTTAGCGGTGAGAATAGTGCCCCCTACTGCCGTGCAGGTGCGCTTAACCAAGGCGGCGCTCCAGGGCAACCCAATGCGCCGTTGGGCTTTGGCATCCAGCGTTCCCTGGCGGTAAGCGTTGACGTAGGCGGTCTGGTGCACAAGCTCCAGCCAAGTCTGGAGAGGTTCGCCGGGCTGGTAAATCTGGCCTGGGGTGATCACACCATCGTGCAGCAGGCGATCGCGCAGTAGCCGAAATTTGGGCATCGGAAAGCGATGCCCGTCGGGCAGGGGGGCGACGTAGTCGGAGTGATAGATAACCGGAAGCTGACTCAAAGCCCCAAGGTAAACAATGCTTACATCAGTGACGACAGCGATCGCCGCTGCCGCATATCCAGAGCGTGAGCCACGCTACCCTCAGCCCAGTCAAGGGGCAGGTCTGCTTCAGGGGGCACCACGGCCGGAGTGGCGGCTGGCCCAGGCGCAGTGCTAGAAGCCGAGACCGGGGGCGATTCCCCTCGAGGGAGGTCGCGCCAACGCCCTGGCTGAGGCACCGCCCTGAACTGCGGCACAGTGCCAGCCCTAGGCCGCGCTGGTACTGGTGCTGGGTGCGGCTCAACCATGGGGGTTTCCACTAGTCTGACCCCGGGAGCTACGACTCCATCGCGCTGAGGCGAGTAGGGAGCCAAACGCCTAGGATGGGATGGTTGCATCGGCGCAGGCGCTTTAGCGACTGGGCGCGGACGGGTTTTTTTGCGCTTAGTGGCCCGAGATGAGACCTTGATCTGCTGGGTGAGCACAAAGGAGCCAAAGGCACATAGACCCACCAGGCTCAGCAGACCCCAAAGGGCAACCCCAGAACGGGGCGAAGCTTCCTGCTCAGGCACAATCTCTGGGGCAGAGGCGGCATCGTCGGCTGGAAGTGGCAAAACCGTTAGAGGCGTTTCAGGAACGGCATCTTCTATGGGTTCGTTGAACATGAGGCCGTGGTAGGCGATCGCAGACACGCATACCAGGGTTAACCAAAGCCCTCCCAGCAAAAACAAGGGGCGGTAGGTTAGCAACCTGGCCCAAAACAGCCCCGACGTGACGGCAGGGTCGCGGTCTTCAGAAAAAGGTTGGGGAGGACGGGGCGAGGGCTGTCCAGAAAAATGCTGTGCCATAGGTTACCTGGTGGCCATCGGTGCACAAACCTCAGCGTTGCTGTACACCCTTAAGGCCAATTGTAGGTGCTCTTGCCAGTGGGCGCTAGGGTTTGGGCGGGCTTGGCGTCATGTTAACCCCCCAAGCCGCCCAAACCAGGCAGTTTTCTAGCGCAGCACCATGGCGGGCACGTAGTCTTGGGGGTCCTGGGCAACCCAACCTGCGGTGGAATTAAGCCGCACTTCAAAGAATAGGAACGCGTCGTCTCCCTCTGAGGTGGCGATCGCTCCCAGGCGATCGCCCTGGCGCACCGTTTGCCCAGCTCGCACATTCAGCGCTGCCAGGTTGGCGTAGCGGGTTTGCAGCCCCTGGGCGTGGTTGACGACCACCAGATTGCCATAGGTGGCGTCGGTGCCGGCAAAGGCTACAGTGCCTGCCCCTACCGCCAGCGCTGGAGTGCTGGCTGAGCTAGCCAGGGCGACCCCAGTGTTAAATACCAGCTTGCCCTGGGCTGGATCGGGCTGCCAGCCGTAGTTGACAATTACCTGCGCTCGCTGGGGTAGGGGATATCCTTGAAGCGGTGTGGACGGGGCCGCTGTGGCCGCTGTGGCCGCTGTGGTCGTCACGCCTGGGAACCAGTTCACCCCAGGCAGAAAAATGGTGGCCGGTACAGTGCTCACGCAGCCATTGACCTCAAACAGCACATCGGGCCGACTGTTGTAGGTCTGGGCGACTTGCTGCCAGGTTCTACCTGGGGGGACGCTGACCCGAATGCCGTTGAAGGGCGGAATGATCAGCTCTTGCCCCGGGCTGACGGCACCCCCTTGAACGGCAGGGTTGAGCCCCATGATAGTGGCCGGTAACAGACTATAGCGCTGGGCAATGGCGGCCAGCGTTTCGCCCTGGGCCACGCGGTGACGAGTCAAGCGCGACAGGGCGGGTTGAGAGCAAGCGGCTGGGCCAGTCTGGGCGCTCGCGCCTGGCGTGGCCAGCCCCCCCAACGGTAGGGTGACGGCCAGACCAAGCAGCCAAACTAAGCCTTTGTGTCCCAATCGCTGGGTAGAACTAGTAGCGCCCAACCGACGGGTGGCCCAATGCTGAAGCGAATCGTAAAACATCGTGGAAACTTAGCGACCTAGCCGATTTTGATTGTGGCTCCCCTAGCGAACCCAACAATCTCTCAGGAGTACAGCTCTATAATAGGCAGGACAACCCCAATTGCTCAGGGGGCATACCTGGGTTTTCTAGCCCCAGACGGCCCCGTCCGGAAATTATTTGCTCCGCAAAATATTCGGTAGAGTAGAGCCAGATCAGTCAAATTATCGGCAGCGCTAAGTGGCTTCGGGTTTGCTCGCAGTCGCGATCGCAAAGCCAATCCGGCGCAGTAGGTAAGGCACACCAGGCACAGTAGCAGAGGGCACTCAGCATGGACTCGTTACCAAAGCAGTTTTCTCAGCAGCTCGCGTTGGTGGCAGTAGCTCTGGCCGTAGGGGGTGGCGCAGGTTGGGCTGGTCATTACTACGTCAGCCAGGCAAGTTCAGCTCCAGCAGAGGATGCCGCTGCCGAACCTCCTCCAGCGGTCAAGACTTCATTGACTACCGCGGCCCAGGCTGCCCCCAACCCCCTAACCATCGACCCGATGGGGGAAAACCAAAACTTTATTGCTTTAGCGGTAGAGCAGGTGGGGCCAGCGGTGGTGCGCATTGATGCCGAGCGCACCGTGCCCGAAATTTCTCCCGATGCTTTTAATAACCCCTTCTTTCGCCGCTTCTTTGACGAGCAAGAAATGCCCCCCTCTGAGCTGCCCGATCGCCTAGAGCAGGGGACTGGGTCGGGGTTCATTCTCAGCGCCAATGGTCAGATTTTGACCAATGCCCACGTAGTTGAGGGCGCCAAAACGGTGCAGGTCACCCTCCGCGATGGGCGTGACTTTGAGGGAAAAGTGGTTGGAGTCGACTCGGTAACCGATGTGGCGGTAGTCAAAATTGAGGCCGCCAACTTGCCCACCGTGCAGATTGGTAGCACCCAAGACTTGGCCCCAGGGCAGTGGGCGATCGCCATTGGCAACCCCCTCGGTCTCGACAACACCGTCACCGCCGGCATCATCAGCGCCCTAGGGCGCAGCAGCAACCAGGTGGGCATTCCCGACAAGCGGGTGCAGTTTATTCAGACCGATGCCGCCATCAACCCCGGCAATTCCGGTGGCCCCCTGCTCAATGACAGGGGCGAGGTGATCGGCATGAACACCGCCATTCGCGCCAACGCCCAGGGTTTGGGGTTTGCTATTCCCATTGAAACTGCCAAGCGCATCGCCGATCAGCTCTTTGCCAACGGTGAAGTGCTGCATCCATTCCTCGGCATTCAAATGGTCGAACTCTCCGCCGAGATGGTCGATCGCCTCAACGAGGAAGAGCAGCTAAATCTCAAAATCGACAACGACGATGAGCCCGGCGTTCTCATTGTCGGGGTGCTGCCTGATAGCCCGGCCCAAGCCGCAGGTTTGAAGATCGGGGATGTGATCCGCGCGATTGAAGGCGACCCCGTCGATAGCCCGCCCGATGTGCAGGCTCGGGTAGAAGCTACTAAACTCGGCGGTACCCTCAAACTTGATATTCACCGCGATGGCCGTGACCAAACCATCGACGTCAAACCCGCAGCCATGCCCGCTGACCTGCGTTAGTCGGTGAAAGAGCTTTAAATGCTCAGCTTTAAGTTTTGAGTCGATGGCTGAAGGTTAAGCTCAAAACTCAAAACCCTCCACTCATCCACCCCCTACTTATCCACCCCCTTACTCCTCAGCCGCACTCCGGTGCGCAAAATCTGGCCGGCCAGCACCGCGCTGCCAAAGCCATTGTCGATGTTGACAACACCAATGCCCGCTGCGCATGAGTTGAGCATGGTGAGCAGGGCCGAGAGGCCATTAAAGCTAGCTCCGTAGCCAATGCTGGTGGGTACCGCGATGATAGGGCAATCGGCTAAGCCAGCTACGACGCTAGGAAGCGCGCCCTCCATGCCCGCTACGACAATTAGCACATCCATGTCGCGAATCAGGTGGCGGTGGTGCAGCAAGCGGTGTAGCCCGGCTACTCCGACATCCCATAGGCGCTTGACCGTAAACCCGCTCAGTTCGGCGGTAATGGCAGCCTCTTCGGCCACCGGTAGGTCGGCGGTGCCTGCCGTCAGCACGCCAATGGTGCCCGGGTGCTGAGCTGCCCAGTCTGCGGGCACTAGGGCGCAAATGCGGGCTATGTCGTAGTACCGCGCCGCCGGAATTTGCTGCTGCACCTGGGCGTAAACCTCGGGCTCGATACGAGTGGCCATGACCACTGGATTGTGCTGATGCAGGCTGTGCATGATCTGCACAATCTGGTGGGGAGTTTTGCCTGGCCCCCAGATAACTTCTGGAAAGCCGGTGCGCAGGGTGCGGTGGTGATCGACTTTAGCAAAGTCGTCGACCGGCTCAAAGTCGAGATATTTGAGCCGGTCAAAGGCAGCATCGGGGCTAAGCTGCCCCTGGGAGACGGCGTTGAGTAGACTGCGTAGAGCGTCGGGCTGGGTCACGGAGGGAGCAGAGACAGGTAAATGGGCAAAGGTCAGAAGACTCTGGAAAGATTAGCCTAGACCATGCTGTTAAAAAAGGGGAATCAGAAATGTCACAGGGTTGTCATACCTCAGCTACCTCGGTGACATATCGGGCTCCTATATTGTTTATTAATCGTTCACTCCTCAACACCCCAAGCGCCGGAGCTACTAGCTCCGGCGCTTTTTTGCTTTGTGGCATCCGGAAAGCTAGGGGGCAACCTGTATTAACTGATCAGGCCGTGAAACAATCCTTTGCCACCCGTGCCGGTGGCTGGGCACCCTTAAATGGGGCGGCAGCTGTACTTAACCCTAGTTTTAATTCCTATGAAACGGCATCTATATGCGATCGCCCTCACTGGCCTCGGCTTGGCCGCTCTAATTCAACCCGCCAACGCTCGCCCTGAAATTGCTAGCGGCGACCAGCTGCTCGACACCGATGTGGCGGGCTGTCTGACGCGGGCCGACCAGCTGATTGACAACCTGGGGGTGGAGTCTGACCAGGGCGGCATTGACCGCACTGGCTACTTCGAAGATGGCTCCTTTCGGGTGCTCTGCTATGGAGCGGGAGACACAAACAGCCTGGCGATCGTATTCGCCACTCACGACCAGTCGGCGGAGGTGGCCGCTAACTTTATTCAAATGATGCTGACCGAGCTGTCCCAGGGCGAATCGCTGTCGCAACAATAGGCCACAGAAGCCAAAAATAGCCGGCAGCTGCACAGAGGCGGAGCTGCCGGCTATTTTTAGGGCGATCGCCCATGCGGTGATTAGAGATTGCGAGGAGGGCAAACTGCCCTTTGCCTCCGTTTTCTCCTACTCGGGGACTCTGGCGGCCTTGAGCATGTGGTAAGTAATGAGCAGCTGGGTCAGCGCTAGGGGATAGCTTTGCAGGGTTTCGCCCGTGGTGCCTACCACCTTGCCAATGTCGGTGTTGCCCTCAATGCTGCAAAACTTGCCCAGGTAGGGAACTTCGCTGCATAGGGTGCGCTCTAGCTCCTGTACCGGTTTTTCAGTGGCGTGGCCGTCGATTTCGAGCACGTCTACGGGTTTGCCCATGTCGCGATCGAGGCCCATGCGCACTGCGTCACTCAGAGAACCACCGTTTTTGTCCTCTAACAGGTGGGTAAAGTCGGGGTGGGGAATAGTGGGCCGCATTACCAGACGTACATTGAGCAGCAGTTCGTCACCGCTGCTGTTGCCATCCGGAGGGTAAAAGCTAACCACCACATCAGCCCACTGACGCTGGGGACGAATGAACGCCTCGGAGTCCTCTTCCCGAGCTTTGATCTGCTCAACTACTTCTTCTGGGGTATAGCCGCGCTTGCGGGTGTCGCGCTTAATTTTCCAGTTGGCGCGCAGGTCTTCGGGAGGGGCCAGATAGACTTTGACGTCGTAGGCGTCGCGGCAGGCGCGGGTCGAGTAGCCTAGCAGCCCTTCGGCAATTACAAAGCGCTTGGGCTCAATATATTCGGGAGCGTCAAACTCGCCAGTGGTGTGGTTGTAGATGGGCTTGAGAATGGGTTGCCCAGTGCGCAGCAGGCCCAGGTGCTGCTGAATGATATCGATGTAGTTGCAGTCGGGGTGCAGGGCCGAAATACCCATTTCTTTGCGCTGTTTGCGATCGTAGCGGTGGTAGTCGTCCGTGCAGATGATGGTAACGTCGTCTTCGCCTAAAATCTGCGCAATACCCCGCGACAGAGTGGTCTTACCCGCTGCGCTGTCACCCACAATGCCGAGGATTATCGGACGACTCATAGATTTCTCCAGGGTTTTGCAACCAATAGTTAGTTACCCCATTGTAGGAACCAGCGGGATCATCACCAAATATTTATTGCTCTGTGTAATGGCCTTGGAACAATTGTGCGATCGCCCCTCCGGCAACTCATAGCCCAACCAAGCTTTCAATCGTCTGGAATCTGTTCAGAATAGAATGGTGCCTCTGGCCGCCTTTGGGGGCCACTATTTAGCTCTGCGAGCCTAAACCCATGCCTGCCCTCGACCCCGCCGCCAGTCTTAATGCCCCCGTCACATCGCCTATGCTGCCAGAGCTGCTAGCCCCAGCAGGTAACTGGGACTGTGCCAAAGCAGCGGTTGAAAACGGGGCCGATGCCATTTACTTTGGCCTCGATCGCTTCAACGCCCGCATGCGAGCTGAGAACTTTACAGAGGCCGATCTGCCTGAGCTAATGGCCTTTCTCCATCGGCGCGGTGTGAAGGGCTACGTCACGCTCAACACGCTGGTATTTCCCTCAGAGCTAGCAGAGGCCGCGCAGTACCTCAAAACGATGATTGCAGCTGGTGTCGATGCTGCAATCGTTCAAGACATCGGGGTGTGTCGGCTAATTCGCCATCTTTCGCCTGATTTTCCCATCCACGGCTCGACGCAGATGACGGTGACCAGTACCGCTGGGGTCGAGTTTGCCCGCGATCTGGGCTGTCAGCTGGTGGTGCTGGCGCGGGAGTGCTCAATTAAAGACCTCTCCAAAATTCAGGCTCAGATGGGCGATCGCAATATCGCCCTACCCCTCGAGGTCTTCGTCCACGGGGCGCTATGTGTGGCCTACTCAGGCCAGTGCCTCACTAGCGAAGCCCTGGGCGGCAGGTCGGCCAACCGAGGCGAATGTGCCCAGGCTTGCCGCATGCCCTACGAGTTGATTGCCGATGGGGAAAAAGTAGATTTGGGCGATCGCGCCTACCTGCTCAGCCCCCAGGATCTCTCCGGTCTAGCTGTTCTCCCTGAACTGGTAAAAACTGGGGTGAGCTGCCTGAAGATTGAGGGGCGGTTGAAGTCGCCGGAGTACGTCGCCAACGTGACGCGGGTGTACCGGCAGGCGCTAGATCAGCTGGTGGCGAGAGAACGTGGGCCGGGGAATCAGTTAGTAGCGGAGTCTGAGGCTGCAGCCCTGACCCACGCTACCGAAGCATCCACCCATCCACCCATCCACCCATCCACCCATCCACCCACCCAAGCCCGCTACCAACTCGAAATGGCCTTCTCCCGCGGCCTCTACACCGGTTGGTTCGAGGGCATCGACAACCAAACCCTCGTCCACGCCCGGTTTGGCAAAAAGCGCGGAGTGTATCTGGGCGACATCACCCGCGTCACCAACGATGCTGTGTTTCTGAAAGCCCAGGCTCCGATCAAGGCGGGGGATGGGGTGGTGTTTGACGATGGCCACCCCGCCGAAAAGGAGCAGGGGGGGCGCGTTTATCAAGTGGATGAGGTTGGCCCAGAAACCCGGCTAACGTTTGGCCGAGACGCACTTAATCTGCGCCGCATCCACCCCGGCGACAAGCTGTGGAAAACCAGTGATCCGGCCCTAGATAAAGAGCTTCAGCAGACCTACAGCGGCGATCGCCCCAAATTCACGCGGCCCATCACCGTTGAGGTGCATGGCGCGGTAGGGCAAGAGATGGTGGCGATCGCCCGCGATGCCCAGGGCCATATTGCTCAAGCAACCTCCACTATGGCCCTAGTAGAAGCCCATTCAAAGCCGCTGACGGGCGATCGCCTGGAGCAGCAGTTGGGCCGTCTGGGCAACACCCCGTTCCATCTCAACTCCTTGAGCAATCATCTCCAGGGGAATGTGATGATCCCCGTCAGTGAGCTAAATCGGCTGCGGCGAGAGCTCGTAGAAGGGTTAGAGGAGCTGCGCTTACGCCCCAACCCTTGGCACCTCAACTTCAATGCCTCTCTGTCCAATCTGATCCCGAACTCTGACCTAAATTCACCAGGCTGTAGTTCCTCTCCATCAACTCACCCACATCTCTCTACCCTTGTCCGCACCCGTGCTCAGGTTGCTGCGGCTACCGAGGCAGGCATTGAGACCATCTACTGTGAGTTCGAAAACCCTGCCACCTACCGCGACGCCGTGGGGTGGTTCCGAGCCAACCGCGCCCATGCCGAACAGACCATCTGGGTTGCCCCACCTCGCATCACCAAGCCGCTAGAAACCTATATTCTCGACCAGGTAAAGCGGTCTGAAGCTGACGGCTACCTGGTGCGCAACTACGACCACCTGGCCTATTTTGCCGACCAGCGCTGTGTGGGAGATTTTTCGCTGAACGTGGCTAACGCTCTAACAGCAGACTATCTGCTGAACCGTTACGGGCTAAAGCGAGTAACGGCCTCCTACGATCTGAATGCCGACCAGCTGGTAGAGCTGCTGGAGTCAGCCCCTTCTCAATGGTTCGAGATTACCCTGCACCAGCACATGCCCATGTTTCACATGGAGCACTGCGTCTTCTGCGCCTTTCTGTCCGATGGCAAAGACTTTCGCGACTGCGGCCGTCCTTGTGAGAGTCAGCAGGTCAAGCTGCGCGACCGAGTTGGCACCGAGCACCTTCTGCTAGCCGATGCGGGCTGCCGCAATACGGTGTTCAACGGCGTCGCCCAAACCGGAGCCGAATACGCCCAGCGGCTAATGCAGGCCGGAGCACAGCACTTTCGGCTGGAATTTTTGGATGAAAGCCCGGAGCAGGTGGAGAGAGCGATCGCTCAATACCGCCAGCTTTTAGCCGGAGACATCAGCGGTAGCCAGCTCTGGCGTACCCTCCATCTGCAAAGCAAGCTCGGGGTTACCCGTGGCCCCTTAGACTCTAAACACAGCTCAGCCCGAGGCTAGTGGCCAGGGTTAATGCAACCAAAAGTTGACGTCCTGGCTGTGAGGTTCTTCGCGGCTGTTTAGGATTGGCTGTTGGGGGTACGCGTTCGAGTAGCCTGCCATTGCGCCCGCCCAGTTTGGATAAAATGCAGGGCATACTGACCCTAACCCATAGTTCTCTGTAGGCAGCATGGCGATTAAACCTATTCAGTACGAAACGCTGCTCTCGGTCTGTACCGATCACGAGGGGGCCTTGGAGTTGCTCAAGCACCATCGGCCCTACCTCGAGGCTGTGCCCAGCATGCGACGGCCTGATGAGAGTGTAATTACGCTGCCGCTGCCGAACGTGCGCGTCCGTGACGGGGTGCACCTCAATCCCCACAGCCAGAGCATTGCACCTGGATCCGTAGTGACGCTGCCCTGCGATGTCGCCCTGCTGATGTGCGATCCCGAGTGGAAGATTAAGACCGGGGTTGAAATTTTTGTCTACATTCACCGTCCCCAAGAAGACTTTTCAGACCTGCTGATGCGGTGGCGGCACACGCAGATTTTGGTCGATCGCGGTTACGAGTGGCTACTGCCCCAGCGCTACGAGCACCTGCTCAGCGACGGCACCGACAAGACCCTTCCCCTGTTTGTGGTGTTTCCTGAAACGCCAGGGCACATTCTCCAGGGGCTGCGAGGAGCCGGTTTGCCTACCGTACTACTCTCCTCTGATGCTGAGGCTGAACTCGTGGCTGAGATCTCCAGCACCCTCGACATTGGCGATATTCCCGAGCTAGACGACATCGACACCAGCGCCTTAGAATCGCCTGATGAGTAAACGCTGGGATCTCTTGCAGTCTCCAATTTGGGCTTGGGGACGCTGGTTTTTGCTGGGGTTTTTGGCCCTGCGGATGGTGTTTTGGCTGACGGCCTTCCCCAACCCCGATGAAGCCTACTACTGGCTATGGGGGCAACGACCGAGCTTTTCGTACTATGACCACCCGCCTTTTCACGCCTGGGTGCAGGGGGTATTTGCCGCAGGGCTAGGGCGCTCTGTGATTGTCCTGCGTCTGCCTAACCTCATCAGCAGTGGGCTTTTAGGATTCACGGTCTACCATATCTGTCGCTACCTCTACGGCGATCAGGCTAGGGATCGCACTTGGCTAGTCATCTTGCTAGGGCTGTCATCGCCCTTGTTTTTTTGGTATCTGGGGCTGGCCTGGCACGACCACTGGCTGGTGACCTTAGCGGTGGTCAGCAGCTTTCTGTTCGTCCGCTATGTGGACAGCGCGGTTGAGAATCCCAGCCAGGGCAGCGGCAGGGATCTCTACGGTGCCGCCATTTTTCTTGGCCTAGCCGGGCTGTGCAAGTACAACGCAGTGTTTGTCGGGCTGGGGTTTCTGGCGATGATTTTGGCGGATAGACGGCGCTGGCAAGTACTGCGCGATCGCCGCCTCTACCTGGCCCTGGGCCTACTCCTGCTCGTGCTCTCGCCGATTCTGCTGTGGAATGTTCAGCACGACTTCTTTTCGTTTCGGTTTTACCGCGATCGCACCGCCGGGGGTGGCTTCAACCTCAACCTGCTTCAGCCCGTGGTGTTTTTGGCCCTATGTGGTCTCATCCTCGGCTTCATTCAGTCGTGGAGCGTTATTCGGCTGCTCCGGCGACGGGGACAGACGGCAACAGTTCGGGAATCCTGCTATCCAGCCCTGGCGCTGTGGATCTTTGGCCTCTCTACGGTGGCTTTTGCAGCCCTCTCCACCGTCTCTGTCGCGCTGTTTTATTGGAATATCTTGGCCTACCCGCTGCTGTTCCCGCTACTGAGCGATCAGTTTTATCGACCCCAGTGGTCAAAGCCAGCGCGGGCGGGCCAACTGGCGATCGCTCAAGCCTTGGGCCTATTCGCCGCCACGGCTCTAGTTGCCTACTATACCGTGATCCCCCTCGGCACGTTCTTTGGCGCAGTGGATCCTGATGGTGCTGCGCTCTTTGGCTGGCCCCAGATTGCCCAAGCCGTCGCGACCCAAGCTGACGATCTCGACAATCCTCTACTGCTCACCACCGACTACCGCTCGGCCTCGGCCCTGGCCTACGCTCTCAACGACCCTAGCGTACTGGCGATCTCAGGTCGGCTTGATCAGTTTGACTTTTGGTACGATGCCCCTAACCTTGAGGGGCGCGACGCCGTGCTGCTGGGCGAAACCTGGCACCCTATTTGCCCCACTCACCTAGCCATGTTCGATCGCGTAGACCCTCCAGAAACCTTAGAAGTGCGCCGATTTGGCCAGGTGCTGCAAACCTACCAAGTTGTTCGAGGCTACGGCTTTAGGGCCGGGCCAGTAGGCTATCCGCTGAGCCCAGACTATTCCTTAGCCTTCACCGGCAATGGCGAGCAGTGCCTGCCAGAATAGACAAAGTTCCTCCCCCCAATCTTGATCCCCGCCTCCGTCAAAAACGTTTGGGCAAATCCCTTGCAACCCTCTCCCTAGGCCGATCGCGGCCTGCGCTTGTCTCAATGCTGCCACAATCCGCTAGAATGGTGAAGCTCAAGCCCCCGGGTTTGGGCTCCTTTAGCAGCAATGTTTTGGGAGGTGGGTCGAGGCCCACTTTTTTATTGGCATTCTTTCGCGGGTTAAATGGTACATCCCCTTATTCCCCAGGTGCTTGAGCTGGTGGCCCCTGTTGCCCAAGAACTAGGGCTAGAGGTGGTTGAGGCGGTTTTTCACACCAACCAGTCTCCTCCAGTGCTACGCATCGACGTGCGCAGTTTAGAAAACGAAGACACTGGCCTGGATGACTGCGAAAAAATGAGCCAGGCCCTCGAAGCTGTACTCGATACCAGCGATATCATTCCCGATGCCTACGTGCTAGAGGTATCAAGTCCAGGCGTCTCGGCTGCCCTCGAAACCGATCGCGACTTTGTGGTGTTCAAGGGGTTTATGGTCGAAGTTGCCCTAACTGAGGCGCACAAGGGCAAAAAACAGTGGGTAGGCCAATTAGTGCGCCGCGATGAAGAGGCTGTGGTGCTCAGCCAAAAAGGAAAATCCTTTTCCCTGCCTCGCAACCTGGTACAGACGGTGGAGTTGAGCGACCAAAGCCCCGACTAAGGGTCACACTTGCTGCATTCAGGTTTTGCGATCGTCACAGATTTGTTGCTTAAAAGAATTATTGTCCAGAGGTGAGTGGTTATGTCGTTAGTAAGTCTGCCCAATCTGCAGGAAATGATTGATGTCATTAGCCGCGAGCGCAACCTGCCTAAGCACGCGGTTGAAAATGCCCTGCGAGAGGCTCTGCTCAAAGGCTATGAACGCTACCGCCGCACCCGCGAAATCGACACCCACTTCGACGAAGAATACTTCGATAACTTTGACATTGAGCTGGATGTCGACGACTACGACGATCAGGGCTTCCGGGTGCTGGCCACCAAAACCATTGTTGACGAAGTTACCAGCCAAGACCACGAGATTTCTTTATCTGAAGTGCGCGAAGTTGCCCCTGAAGCCCAGGCCGGTGACACCGTGGTGCTCGATGTCACCCCCGACCAGCGCGACTTTGGTCGCATGGCCGCCATTCAAACCAAGCAGGTGTTGGCCCAAAAGCTGCGCGACCAGCAACGCAAGCTGGTTCAAGAAGAATTCCAGGACCTCGAAGGCAGCATTCTCTCGGCGCGGGTGCTGCGGTTTGAGCGCCAGTCGGTGATTATGGCGGTCGTCAGCGGCGTGGGCCAGCCCGAGGTTGAGGCCGAGCTGCTCAAGCGCGATCAGCTTCCCAACGACAACTACCGGGCCAACGCCACCTTCCGCGTGGCACTGAAAAAAGTCTCCGAAGGCTCTCACCGTGGTCCGCAGCTGCTGGTGTCGCGGGCCGACGCGGCGCTGGTGGTCGAGCTATTCACCAACGAGGTGCCCGAAATTGAAGACGAAATCGTCCGCATTGTAGCCGTCGCACGGGAGGCTAACCCCCCCTCGCGCTCCGTCGGCCCCCGCACCAAGATCGCTGTAGACACTCTTGAGCGAGATGTGGATCCAGTTGGTGCCTGCATTGGTGCCCGGGGATCGCGCATTCAGGTGGTGGTCAACGAGCTGCGGGGCGAAAAAATTGACGTCATTCGCTGGTCACCTGACCCGGCTACCTACATCTCCAACGCTCTAAGCCCCGCCCGTGTGGACGAGGTACGTCTGGTCAACCCCGACGATCGCCAGGCCCACGTGCTGGTGCCCGAAGACCAGCTCAGTTTGGCGATCGGCAAAGAGGGCCAAAACGTTCGCCTAGCGGCCCGTCTCACCGGCTGGAAGATCGACATCAAAGACTCGGGCAAGTATGACTATGATGAGGAAGACCGCAAAATTGCCGAAATAGCGGCGGCTCGTGAGGAGGCCGCCCGCGAAGCCGCAGAGCTGGCAGCAGAGGAAGCTGAGGCAGCAGAATGGAAGGCGAAGGCTGCGGCTGAGCGGGCTGCGGCTGCGGCTAGAGCAGCGGGCCTAGAGGTCGATGAAGCACCCTCTGAGGATGATGAATTGGAGACTGCACCTCTCCCCGATGCTGATTATGACGCCGACTTTCCGGAGTCTGCTGAAGAGCCTACAGCTGAGGCGGCTGAATTAGCCACCGACTTCGAAGAGGAGGCTCTAGAGGAAGAACCTCTGGCAGACGAAAGCCCAGCGGCGATCGCAGAGGAAGAATAAGTTCTGGAGAAAGCTTCCCATGCCACCCAACTATCGACGCTGTATCAGCTGTCGGCGGGTCGCCCCCAAAGCTGATTTTTGGCGAGTGGTGCGGGTTTATCCCGACCGATCAGTGCATCTCGGCGATGGGATGGGGCGATCGGCCTACCTCTGCCCCGAGGCCGACTGCCTGCGCCAGGCTCAGAAAAAAAGTCGGCTGGGGCGGGCTTTAAAAGTTAACGTACCAGAGGAAGTCTACCAAAGCCTGTGGAGCCAGCTAGAGGGCAAAACGGCTAATTCCGTTGCTGGCCAACAGTCTTTGCCCGGTAGGCAGGTCTAAGTAGAGAGTGTCAACGAGAAAATGTGCCGTCAGGAGGCTTAACCAAAAATTTTTGCAACTGAATCGTCTCTAGACGCGATCCCTCTGAGATTCTGTTCATTGGGGAAGCAACTGATTACACTCATAGTATGGGTATCTGACTGGCCCCCCTAGGGCGTCAGTAAACTTGCTTGAGGTCCCATGTCCACCTAGCCTTGGTTTACAATGCCATGTTAGGGCTAACGTATTCGTCAGAATGGTTTGATGTCGTTTTGTTGGACGAAGCAGGTTGGTTTATGTAAGTAACAAGCTTGACTAGCGTAGGGAGATGTGGATGAACGGCAAAGTGAGAATTTACGAGTTATCGAAGGAATTGGATTTGGATAACAAAGACATCTTGGCGATCGCAAGTCGCCTCGACATTGCCGTGAAGAGTCACAGCAGCACCATCGCAGAGTCAGAAGCTGAGCAAATTCGCTCAGCGGCTCTTCAGTCTCGCGCCAGCGGCGGTGCCAATCGGCCCAATGCTGCGCCAGATCGCTCTGCCAGTCGGCCTCGACCAGCGGCCCCGGTCAAAAATGGTGCTCGACCCGAACGCAAGCAGCAGATTTTAGAAATTCGTCGCCATCGGGTTACCCCCAGGGCTGACACTGAGATAAGCGCTCCCACTCCCAGCGCTGCCTCCCCTAGCACTCCTGCCCCCAGCGCCAGTCGACCAACACGTCCTGATAGTCTCTCTCAGCCCCCCAGCCGTCCTGGGGAAGCTCCTAGGGCCGATCAGGAGGTTAAACCCAAACCGCCAGTATCTCTTAATCGTCCTGGGGCTAACGCTCCTGCTGAAACTCCTGTCGAAGAGGTTGAGGCAGTTGCGGTCGAGCCCGCTGTAGAGGTCTCTCCTCCGCCAGTTAAGCCAAGGCCAGAGCTGGTTGGGCCTGTGTCTCGGGTTCGTACTGAAAGCGATGATCGCCAGGTAATTGTGCCAGAGGGCGCTCGTCCGCCCCGCCCTGTCATTCGTCGCCCCGAGAGCCGTAGCCCTGAAAGCCGCAGCCCTGAAGGTCGTTCGGCTGACGGCCCTAGCGCACCACGTCCCACCATTCCTATCCGCGAAATTGATGCGGGCGAAGATGTTACTCGTCTGAAGCCTAAGCCCAAACTGCGACGGCCCAACGCTGATGCCGAAACAGCCAGAGCCGAAACGGCTGCTCGCACCGAAACCCCTCCCGGCAATGACTCAATTTCCGTGCTTGGAGTCGGTGGTCTTGACGATCAGCCGCGTCGCCCTTCACCGCCTCGCCATAAGCGCGAAGAGCGCGAAGACGAGGACGACGATCAAAAGATGCGCGAAAAAGCCAGCAAGGTCGGCAAGACCAAGCGGCGAGGCCAAGGCGTGCTGGGCGAAGACGATGAAGATCTCGATGTGCTGGTCGATGAGCTTGACGAAGACGAAGAGCAAGCCACCGATGCCCAAAATCTAAGCATCTCGCTAGCGCGCCCACCTAAGCCCAAGAGTGCCGGTAGTGGCAAGCCGTCGTCACCGACGATGAAGAGCCACAAGCCTCAGCATCGCGACAGTAGTAGCGGCGGTGGTCGCTCCCGTCGTGGTCGCCGGGGTGAGTCTCAGCCCACCCAGGAGCGCCCCGAGTTTATCGTGCTCTCCGAAGGGCTAACCGTCCATGAGCTGGCCGAGCAAATTATGGTGCCCGAGACAGAGCTGATCAAGTCTCTGTTCTTTAAGGGCATCGCTGCCAACATCAACCAAACCCTTGATATCGAAACCGCCAAGATGGTGGCCGAGGAATTCGAGGTCATGGTTGAAACCAGCGAAGTGGAGTCAGAGGCCAAAAAGGTCACTGAAATGATCGACGAAGCCGACTTTGAGAGCCTCAAGCGGCGGCCTCCGGTGGTTACCATCATGGGTCACGTTGACCACGGTAAAACTACGCTGCTCGACTCCATCCGCAAGACCAAGGTGGCCCAAGGTGAGGCTGGCGGCATCACTCAGCACATCGGTGCTTACCACGTCGATGTCGACCACGCGGGTACTTCCCATCAGATTGTGTTCCTAGACACCCCTGGCCACGAGGCGTTTACCGCCATGCGAGCGCGGGGTACCCGAGTGACCGACATTGCCATTCTGGTGGTGGCGGCCGATGATGGCGTGCGGCCCCAGACCATTGAGGCCATTAGCCACGCTAAGGCAGCTGAGGTGCCGCTGATTGTGGCCATCAACAAGGTCGATAAAGAGACTGCCAACCCCGATCGCGTCAAGCAAGAGCTGATGGAGCACGGGCTAGTGCCTGAGGAATGGGGCGGCGACACCATTATGGTGCCGGTTAGCGCCCTATCGGGTGAAAATCTCGACAGCTTGCTGGAGATGATTGTGCTGGTTGCTGAGATCGAAGATCTTCAAGCCAACCCTGACCGTCTGGCTCGCGGTACCGTGATTGAAGCCAACCTCGACAAGGCGCGCGGCCCGGTTGCTACCTTACTGATTCAGAACGGTACGCTGCGGGTGGGCGATTCGCTGGTGGCTGGCCCAATCTTGGGCAAGGTCAAGGCCATGCTTGATGATCGCCTGAAGCGGGTTAAAGTTGCTGGCCCCTCCTTTGCAGTTGAGGTGCTGGGTCTCAATGATGTCCCCGCTGCCGGGGACGAGTTTGAGGTCTACTCCGACGAGAAAACCGCCAGAGCCGTGGCCGACAAGCGTATGCTTGAGCAGCGTCAGTCGCGTCTACAGCAGTCGATGGCCTCTCGTCGCGTTACCCTCAATACCATCTCTGCCCAGGTTCAGGAGGGCGATCTCAAGGATCTCAACCTACTGCTCAAGGCCGACGTGCAGGGCTCTATCGAAGCCATTCTGGCGGCACTTCAGCAGCTGCCCCAGAACGAGGTGCAGATTCGAGTGTTGCTGGCTGCCCCTGGCGAAATCAGTGAAACTGACGTCGACCTGGCCGCTGCTAGTGGCGCGGTGATTGTTGGCTTCAACACTACCCTGGCTCCTGGGGCGCGGCAGTCTGCCGATCGCCTAGGTGTAGATGTGCGCGACTACGAGGTGATTTACAACCTCCTTGACGACATTCAAGGTGCTATGGAAGGTCTACTCGATCCCGAAATGGTCGAAGAGCCTCTGGGGCAAGTGGAAGTGCGGGCAGTGTTCCCCGTGCGCAAGGGCGCGGTTGCCGGTTGTTACGTGCTTTCGGGCAAGGTCACTCGCAACTGCAACCTCCGAGTGGTGCGCAGTGGCGAGGTTGTCTACACGGGCAAGCTCGACTCCCTCAAGCGCATGAAAGAAGATGCCAAAGATGTGGCCTCCGGGTTCGAGTGCGGCATCGGCATCGACAACTTCAGCGACTGGAAAGAAGGCGACATTATCGATGCCTTCAAGATGGTCACGAAGCGCCGCACGCTGGCGATGGCCTAGGCAAGGGCAGGGTCCTTCTACGAGGGACCCTGCGAGACGGCAGTGTAAAAACGGAGTTGACAATGGCACCCTGGCGCTGCGATCCGTATCTGTGGGTACACCTAGCCGGATTGGCGACGGTACCACTGTGGATTGATTTGTGCTTACTTGGGCTGGCGGTGGGTAACCCGGTTCTGCCTGGGCTAGAGCTGGGTGTCATTGTTGCGTTAGGCGTGCTGCCGGTGCTGGTGATGCAGTTGCGGCAGCCTTTTTACATCTTTAGTTTGCCAGGGCTGGCGCTGAAGCCGTCTGCGTTGCAGGATAATCAGCGTCGTCTGCTGAGTCAATTTCGGCGGTGGCGAGTGCGTTTGGGAGCACTGCTGGTGCCGGTGCCTCTGGTGTGGGGGTTGCTAAAGCTTTACCCTCTAGCATTTCTGGCCCGTGACTTAACGCCCTTCAGCGATTGGGGACGACTAGGAGGTGTGGCGATCGCAGCCCTCAGCTTCTTTATGGCTAACCTTTTCTTGCAGATACCCATAGCCGTACTTCAAGTGTTAGCTACGCCAGATCGGGTGATGACCAAGGTTGCCCCTTATTCCATTGAAAACGTTGCTGCTGACTTCACTTGGATTGGGCTGACGGTCGGCAAGATTTTGCCCGACTTAATCACTCGGCCGAAGCCCGAGTCTGCTACTTCAGTCATGGTGGAAACTTTTGAGCCTCCTCAGGTTGTGCCTGTTGGGGTCTTAGACGAGCCTGAGGGTGGTGTTGCTGAAGCGATAGTTGAAACCGAAGTTCCTTTAGAGCATGCGGTTGAAGCAGGTGCAACTGACGAGTTAGCAGCTCACATCCGTGCATCAAATTTGTCAGCCTCCTCAGAAGCGATCGCACGCGCTGTTGACCTTGAAAACCCCGAAGACTCCGTTGCGGCAGATTCCTTCGTAGATAGTGATGCTACGAGTGGCTACAAGCCCTTGCGCCACCCAGAAGTTGAGGAATCTAGCGACGACACGGCCCACCTAGACGATGCCGCCTATCCACAGTCCTTGCCTGCGATCGCCGATGTCTACCCCAATTCTCGCTAGGGCTCTAACGAACCGACTATAGATCTTGCTAATTTTTAGTACTGAGTACTGTGGTCCTTGGCACAATCGCCACTGGGTGATTACGCTATCTTGTAAGTAGTCCTCTAGTGACTAGAGTTTTTGCTGACTCGCAGACTGAGCGAGTGGCCCTGAGGGGTAGAAAAACCTGAGATCTCGACAGTTATCCGAACTTTTTAGAGGCAGCTATGGCCGTAACTCGCTCCGTAAACTCCTTGCAGCTTTCTGAACACGCCCGCATTTGGTTCAGCCTTAAGTCTGCGATCGCCAGCAGCTCCGGTTTCAAAAGCTGGAAGGGTGAGCTGCCCGCCGCTGAGGCTGAAGCCGCTCCGCTCGATCAGCTGGTGCGTCGCTACCTACGCGAAACCTTAGAAACCCTGGCTTATTAGACCCTGTAAGCTACTGGACCTTGTAGTACTGCTTATACCAATCCACAAACCGCTGGATGCCTACTTCAATGAGGGTACTGGGGGCAAATCCTACGTCGGCCATGAGATCGCTGACGTCGGCATAAGTGGCGGGTACATCTCCAGGCTGCATGCCGCACAGGACAGTTTGGGCTTTCTTCCCAAGGGCCAATTCGATTACCTGAATAAAGCGCAGTAGCTCCACTGGCTGGTGGTTGCCGATGTTGTAAATCTTGTAGGGAGCCTGGCTGTCGCTATTGGGGTCTGTGCTAGAGACAGGAATGTGTGTCATGACCCGCACGACCCCCTCCACTACGTCGTCAATGTAGGTAAAGTCGCGCTTCATCTGGCCCTGGTTGAACACCTGGATGGGGCGATCGCCTAAAATTGCTTCCACGAACTTGAAGTAGGCCATATCGGGCCGCCCCCAAGGGCCATACACCGTAAAAAATCGCAGGCCTGTGGTGGGAATTTGATACAGGTTGCTGTAGGCGTGGGCCATCAACTCGTTGGCCTTTTTGGTGGCGGCGTAAAGTGACACCGGGTGGTCAACGCGATCGGCCACCGAAAATGGTACCTTGCGATTGGCCCCATACACCGAGCTGGATGACGCAAACACCAAGTGCTCAACCCCTATCATGCGGCAGCCCTCCAGCAGGTTGAGAAACCCCGACAGGTTGCTGTCGGAGTAGGCAAAGGGGTTTTCTAGCGAGTAGCGCACCCCCGCCTGGGCCGCCAGGTGAATGACGTACTGAAACTGGTGGTTGCGAAATAGCGCCAGCATTCCCGCGCGATCGAACAGATCGAGCTGCTCGAAGGTGAAGCCATCGTGGGGTGCGAGCTGGGCGAGGCGATCGCGCTTTAACCCCACGTCGTAGTAGTCGTTGAGGTTGTCGATGCCGTAGACCTGCTGGCCACTGTCTAACAGCCGCCGGGCGACAAACGAGCCCACAAATCCTGCTACTCCAGTAACCAGTACAGCGATGACCGTAGCCTCCTAGGGCCAGAAATTTTATCCTAATCAACGCCCGTAGAGTACCCAAGGGGCCCCAGAACCTTAAGTCTTTTGCCTAATTTTGTCTCTGGCGGCCCATGCAACAAGCCATTGTCGTCATCGGTGCTAGGATCAGGCCAAAGAAACCAAGAAGAATGGTAAGAGAGAAAGGACGTAGTCGTACATGCAAGAATTTGAAAAAACAATCTCCTTCGGTGGTCGCGATATTCACCTGAGGGGTGGGTTACTGGCTCCCCAAGCGGGGGGTGCGGTGTTGGTACAGTCGGGTGAGACCGCGGTTCTGGTGACCGCAACCCGCTCAGCAGGACGTCAAGGCATCGATTTTTTGCCTCTGCTGGTTGATTACGAAGAGCGGCTTTATGCTGCTGGGCGCATCCCCGGTGGATTTTTGCGGCGGGAGGGCCGTCCCCCTGAGCGGGCTACTTTAATCTGTCGCCTGATCGATCGCCCCATGCGACCTCTGTTTCCCCAGTGGCTGCGCGACGACATTCAAATTGTCGCCACTACCTTGGCCATGGATGAGCAGGTACCCCCAGATGTACTGGCGGCCACGGGCGCATCGATTGCGGTACTGCTAGCCAAAATTCCCTTCTACGGCCCCATGGCGGCAGTGCGGGTAGGTCTAGTGGGCGACGACTTTGTCATCAACCCTACCTACAAAGAAGTTGAAACCGGCGATCTCGACCTAGTGGTGGCGGGCTCCCCTGACGGTGTGATCATGGTCGAGGCTGGTGCCAACCAGCTTCCCGAGGCTGACGTGATTGAGGCCATCGACTTTGGCTATGAAGTTGTACAAGATCTGATCAAGGCCCAGCTAGAACTGATCAAAGAGCTAGGCATTGAGATCGTTACCGAGCAAGAGCCTGAGACCGACCCCACCCTGGGGACCTTCATTGAAGAAAAAACTGCCGCTGCCATTAAGGACGTGCTGAAGCAGTTTAGCCTCACCAAGCCCGAGCGCGACGAAAAGCTCGACGCCATTAAAGATGAGCTAGTCGCCGCCATTGACGCCTTGGAGGAAGGAAACCCGATCAAGGTGGCGGTGGCCGAGAATGGTAAAGCCCTGAGCAATACCTATAAGTCGGTGACCAAAAAGCTGATGCGCCAGCAGATCGTTAGTGAGAAGGTGCGGGTCGATGGTCGCCAGCTCGATGAGGTGCGTCCAATCTCCTGCCGAGTGGGACTGTTGCCCAAGCGAGTGCACGGCACTGGGCTATTTCAGCGGGGCCTCACCCAGGTGATGTCGGTTGCCACTCTGGGGACTCCTGGCGATGCCCAAATGATGGACGACCTTCACCCCGACGAAGAGAAGCGCTATCTGCACCACTACAACTTCCCCCCCTACTCGGTAGGTGAGACTCGACCCATGCGATCGCCTGGTCGTCGCGAAATTGGCCACGGTGCTCTCGCCGAGCGTGCCCTGGTGCCAGTGTTACCTTCCAAGGAAGACTTCCCCTACGTGATTCGGGTGGTATCGGAGGTGTTGTCCTCCAACGGCTCCACCTCCATGGGGTCAGTGTGTGGTTCTACCCTGTCGCTGATGGATGCCGGCGTGCCCATCACTAAGCCCGTCAGTGGAGCGGCTATGGGCTTGATCAAAGAAGGCGACGAGGTGCGCATTCTCACCGATATTCAAGGTATCGAAGACTTTTTGGGCGATATGGACTTCAAAGTCGCCGGTACCGACACGGGTATCACCGCCCTGCAAATGGACATGAAAATCACCGGTCTGCCCCTATCGGTGATTGCTGACGCCATCAACCAGGCCAAGCCCGCCCGCCTGCATATCCTTGAAAAAATGCTGGCTACCATTGATACCCCAAGAGCAGAGCTATCGCCCTACGCTCCGCGTCTGATCAGCTTCAAGATCGATCCTGAGATGATCGGCATGGTGATTGGCCCCGGCGGTAAGAAGATCAAGGCGATCACCGAGCAAACCGGCGCTAAGGTCGACATCAACGACGATGGCACCGTCACTGTTTCGGCAATCGAAGGCGAAAAAGCCCTCCAGGCTAAAGCCTTAATCGAATCGATCGTCTTTAAGCCTGCCGCTGGTGATGTGTTTGTGGGCAAAGTGACCCGCGTCATCCCCATTGGGGCCTTTGTAGAATTTATGCCCGGACAGGAGGGCATGGTTCACATTTCGCAACTGGCCGACTATCGAGTGGCCAAGGTCGAAGACGAAGTCAACGTCGGTGACGAAGTGATCATCAAGGTGCGTGAAATTGATGGCCGCGGTCGGATTAATCTGACCCGCCTCAACATTCACCCTGACGAGGCGGCAGCAGCCCGCGAGGCAGCGGCCCTGCGCTAGAGCAGTGAAAAGGTGAGGAAGGTAAGGGAGATGAGGGGGTGAGGCGATCGCAAAGTCCTCTCACTACTTCCCATCTTCTCCATTTCCTCAACTTCCTCATTCCCCTCACCCCCGAATCAAACGTTGTGCGCGGCAACAATTGATTCGGGGGTTCTTTTCTTAGTACGATGCAGGGATGCAATTTTGTATATCTAGCCTTTAACCTCAAAACACTGTGCGCAAAATCGTTATCGCTGGCAACTGGAAAATGTACAAGACCCAGGGCGAAACCCTGGACTTTCTGCGCCATTTTCTTGGACAACTCGCCGACACCCCCGACGGGCGTGAAATAGTTCTGTGTGCACCCTTTACTGCGCTGGGAGCCCTGTCCAAAAGCCTGCACGGAGCCAGAATCAGGGTGGGTGCCCAGAATATTCACTGGCTGCCAGAGGGAGCTTTTACTGGCGAAATCTCGGGGGACATGCTGCGAGAGCTTGGGGTGCGCTATGTAATTGTGGGTCACAGTGAGCGCCGCCAGTACTTCGGCGACACTGATGAAACGGTTAACCTGCGCCTGAAAGCGGCTCAAAAGTCTGGCCTAACCCCAATTTTGTGTGTAGGCGAAACCAAGAGTCAGCGCGATGCTGGCGAAACCGAATCGTTGATTGCCACCCAAATTGAGAAGGGTCTGGTGGATGTCGATCAGAACAATTTGGTCATTGCCTACGAACCGATCTGGGCGATCGGCACTGGAGACACCTGCGAAGCTGCCGATGCTAACCAGGTAATTGGCGGCATTCGCAAGCTGCTGAAAAACCCCGATGTCACTATTCAGTACGGTGGTTCGGTCAAACCTAGCAACGTCGATGAGCTGATGGCTCAGCCCGAGATTGATGGTGCCTTAGTTGGTGGTGCCAGCCTAGAGCCCGAAAGCTTTGCCCGTATCGTCAACTTTCAGTGACCTTAGCTCATATTTTCCGAAGCCATCTTGGCAAAACCAGACTGCCAGGAACGCAACCCAAGACAAAGGCATAGGCAGAACAGGCTAAAGGGCTAGTTTGGCCTGTTCTGCCTATGCCTTTGGGGGTTGACTACGAACGTACTGGTGGTCAGCAGCAGTGGTGGCAACGTAAAGCTTTTGACAATAGGCCAAGCCAGGCTCGCAAATTTCTCTCAGGCTTACTATGACGTTGGAGAAAAGGCTGGCTAACGTGTAGGAACTGGCTGGATTAGATCTGGCCGTGAAGCGGCCTTCGGCTGTCCAGCGTGTCTGAGCAATGCAAGCCCTAGGTGGTTATGAGAACGGCACTATATTTTGTTCCGTTTGTTAGCGGCTTTCGCTTTTGAGAGCCGGGAAGAGAATGCTTTGCGACGGTGTTTAAGCCAATACTATCTGTCTAAATAGGGGACGGCTTTAGGGTTCTGATTGCTCAGCGACGCTCTCAGAATGGCTCTGGTCGCAGCCCTGGGAGGGGTTGATGGGTTGCACGTAGCCTTGATTGTAGGTGCTGCCATCGGGCATGGTGGCAAACTCTAGGCGCGCCCCGGTGAGATTAGCGTTGGTTAAGTCGGCTTCGTAGAGGTCGGCGTAGCGTAGGTCTGCTCCGCGCAGATCTGCGTTTGAGAGATCGGCCTGGCGCAAGATCGCCCCGTAGAGGCTGGCTTCTGAAAGATCAGCCTGGTGCATTTGGGCTGAGCATAGGGCGGCGTCGCGCAACTCGGCTTGGGTGAGAGATGCGCTGGTAAGGTTAGCTTTGACAAGACTGGCATGGAGCATTTGAGCCTGGCTGAGGTCGGCTTGCAACAGATTAGTTTCAGAAAGGTCTGCCCCTTGAAGGTTGGCCTGATGGAGTGTGGCCTGGGTAAGATTCGCTTTATGCAAAACGGCGTTAATTAACTGGGTGCCAGTTAGGTCGGCCCTGGACATGTCAGCCTCTCGAAAATTTTTGCGGCTGAGGTCTTGACTGCTGAGATCGGCATCGGCTAGATCGCAATGCTGACAGCGGCGATCGCCCGGAGTGGCCATAGCTTGGGCCGTAGATACGATCTCTGTGGCGCCATCCCCTGCGGCTTCTAAAGCTTGACGACGACTGAGTTGTTCGTTCGCTACGCGCCACGCGGTGGGGGTCACAGCGGTTAAAAGTACGAGCAGACTGATAAAGATGTTCCACCGCATAGTTCGAGCTGGGTTGCTGGGTATTGGTGTTCCAATACTCAAAGGCACAAACACTAATCAGGAGCGATCGCATCAAGTTCTGATAGAGGTCAAACCTTTCCTTGTAAAGGATCCCAGCTTTTCTATTAGATGGCCGATGTGTCCGTATTTCTACGGATATAGCTCTAAGGATTCATCAAAGTATCACAGAGTACCATCGGTGAATTCGCAGTTCCTTGCTGGTCTATTGCGTATTCTGAAGGGGATCTTCTGGAGGGTGATTTATTCACCTCAGTGTGTTCTCTGCTATGGATAACTCTCCCTTTCGTCGTATTGTCTTGCCAGCGCTGCTAGCCTCTAGTGCTGGGTTTGCGGCACTGACCTGGCCAATGGCTTCCGATCGCGCAGTCCGAGTTTCGGAGCAGCTGCCCCAACCACTAAGCTACTGGGTCGACTCAGCTCTAATCACCAACCAGCACAAGGAATTTTCGATTCGCTACATTGGCTTTGCAATCCTGTCGAGCGTTGCGATCGGTATCGGTACTGCTGAGGCCATGCGCGTTCGGCAGGGCCGAGTGCAACGGCATCAGGGCTTGCTTGATCAGGTGCTGCTAGCAGACGACCAGCAGGAGGACTTTGAGAGCGATCGCCTGCCTACCGCTGACACCATAAACCAATCGCATTCTATTGAATTGGCCGCAGCCAGCCACGATGCAGCGCTAACTGCAACTACCACCAAGACGACCACAGCTCTTGATTGGGCTAGCCTGCTGCCCGCTGCCCCAGATGCCCAGGCCAAAGTGGAGCTAACGTCTAGCCCTATGAATGAGCATGCGCTTTACCACATTCAAGGTGCTGATCAAGGCCGCAGTTTGGCCCTTGCCGTTGAGGGTGAGTACTACCGCTACTACCGCAACCGCCCCGATCTAGACAAAGCTCGAATGCTGGTGCAACAGCTTCAGCAGCAAGGCAAACGCGCCCTCGCTACCCGAGATGACAACGGCTATGTGGTTTGGGTTCATCAGCCCGAACGGCCGCAGCAGGCCGTTCCCTGGCTAGGGCGTTTGGCCACAAGCTAGGGGTGCCAGCCCAGTAGGCAAAAGTCGGTTGATCACTAACGATGTTCCCAGGCAATGTTGAGCGGTATGCAGGCATGAATCTCAAAACGCTAGAAAATCTTTGGACGGCCTTTGTAGAAGGGGAGCGAGACTTTACCGGCATCAATCTGGCCGGAGCCGACCTCAACCACTGGAGTTTAGCCAGGGTTGATTTTTGGGGGGCCGACTTTAGTGGGGCAAACCTTACCCAAGCTAATTTTCGTCGGGCTAACCTCAAACAGACCCAGTTCTGCAACGCCAAACTGGTGGGGGCCGACCTGCGCTGGGCCGATCTGCGCGAGGCCGTGCTGACCGGGGCCAACCTCGATGATGCGCGTTTGGAAGGAGCCCTCTACAATGCCCAAACTCAGTTTCCCGAAGGATTTAACCCTGGGCAGGCCCGCATGTGGAGCCTGGCACCAGGGGCGGCCCTCGCGACTAAAGATTTGCGAGAGCGCGATCTGGGCGGCACCGACTTAACTGCTGCCGATCTCAGCGGGGCACTGCTGGTGAACAGTCAATTGTTTGGGGCGGTGCTAAGACGCAGCAACCTGCTCAGTGCTCTGATTGGCGATAGCGATCTGCGCTACGCTGACCTGCGTCAGGCCACGCTGATGTTGGCCGACCTGCGTGGAGCCGACCTGCGCCATAGCGACCTGGGCCGTGCCAATCTAATTGGGGCCAACCTGCGAGGGTGTCAGCTAGCCCACGCCAACTTAGACGGTGCCCTCTACTCTGACAGCACCCATTTCCCACGAGGGTTTCAGGTGCCTGAAACGCTGCACCACCTGGCCCCAGGCGCATCCCTGTGGGGAGCTGACCTCAGCGGGGCAAGGCTGACTGGCATAGACCTCAGTGGGGCCAATTTAGCTGGGGCTAACCTTATGCACGCCGATCTGTGGGGCGCTTGTCTCGCCAACGCTGACCTCAGCGGAGCGAACCTGCTGGGAGCAAACCTGCTGGGGACCGACCTGACTGGAGCCAATCTCAACCAAACCAACCTGATGCAAGCAATCATCGACATGCCGGGAGACGTAGCGGGGACGGTTGCTTTGGATAGCCAGCCAGCTTAGGCGCTGGGATTGGGTACAAGGTTGACGGGGTAAGAAACGATTTAGAACCCTGTGCCTTTGTCCCCATCCCTCGGCTTACAACAGTGTCATCTGGCTGCCATCGCCCGGTAGCGCTTCGTCATAGCCCAGATGGCGGCGGGCGGCAGGGGTGACCACTCGGCCCCGGGGAGTGCGCTGTAGATAGCCAATTTGCAGCAGGTAAGGTTCGTAGACTTCCTCAATGGTTTGGGGGTCTTCGCCCGTGGAGGCGGCCATGGTATCGAGACCAACGGGACCACCGCCAAAGTTTTCGATCATCACTGACAGCAGGCGGCGATCGGTCCAGTCGAGGCCGCAGGGGTCAACGTTGAATAGTTCTAGCGCTTCGGCAGCTAGGGCGGCGGTAATGGGGCCTGCCCTCTTAACCTCAGCATAGTCGCGCACTCGTCGCAGCAGGCGGTTGGCAATGCGAGGGGTGCCCCGGGCGCGGCGGGCAATTTCTTCAGCTCCGGCGGGTTCAATGGGGGTTTTGAGGACGTCGGCGGTGCGCAACACGATGGGCTGAAGCTCATCGATCTCGTAGAAGCGCAGCCGCTGGATGAGACCGAAGCGATCGCGCAGCGGAGAACTCAGCGCTCCTACCCTGGTCGTTGCCCCTACCAACGTAAACGGGCACAGCGGAATGCTGCGAGTGCGGGCCGACTGCCCTTTGCCAATGGTGATATCCAGCCGTGAGTCTTCCATGGCTGGGTAGAGAATTTCTTCGGTCACCCGGGGCAGCCGGTGGATTTCGTCAATAAACAGCACATCCCCCGGCTTGAGATTGACTAGCAGGCCAGCAATGTCGCGGGGGCGCTCTAGGGCAGGGGCCGTGGTGATTTTGCAGGTCACCCCCATCTCCTGGGCCAAAATTAGCGCCATGGTGGTTTTGCCCAGCCCTGGCGGCCCATACAACAGCAGATGGTCAAGCGGCTCTTGCCGCGACTGAGCCGCCTGAATGGCAATGCCCAGCACTTCCTTTAGGGAAGATTGGCCAATGTAGTCTTGCAATCGCTGGGGCCGCAGGGTGTCTTCTGGGGCCGTGGATGGTGCCGCCTCGGTAACTTCATCCCCTAAATCTTCTGGCTGCATCTCCCCACCTTTGACGAGGGAGAGTAGCGGCTGCAATTCAACCGCTTCGGAGGGCTGTGCTGACGGTTTAGACTGGGCTCGCTTGGGCTTAGCTGAATCGTCGGCGGTGTGAGAAGAAACAATGGCCATAGGGGGAGCCTAATGGGCGGCCCCCCCATAATACTGTGGTGCATTTGCACTATCAAGCCATTGGTCAGCGCTACAGCAGGATGAGCAGCCCTACGCCAAAGCCGAGCATGCCTAAAATAACTGAACCTAGGCCGTCGCTTTTAGGTTCTGGGGAGAGGCTCAGGTCTTTTTCAAAGTCGCATTTGAGACAGTGGTACACCGTGGGCTTGTATTCCACAATGCTGTGAACGCCGCATTCGGGACACTGTACGCTGGGTGGGGTGAGGGTAGATACAGTCATGGCTACACACCTAATGGGTAAACGGGCAACCAGGAGAACCTCAGACTAGGTTTGAATTGCTTCAAAAACCAGACTGAAGGATTCGCTCAACAGCAGAGAACACCCCAACAGCATGGAACAAATGTCCTGGTTGCGCGAGGGGAAAAACTTCTGAAAAATTCTGTTCTTAATTCAGGAGTTATTTGCTGATGTGCGATCGCGATCGGCTTGGCTAGGGCGCGTGTAGCAAAACAAGGAACACAGAAAGGCTTAAAAACGAAAAAATGCCTAATAGGTTCAACTTTTGGCTTTTTTTGGCTGTCTTCACCTCAGGTTCACTGGCTGTAGGGCCACTAATCGCGGTCAATTTGCCCATGCCGACGGGTATTGCCGACTAGACCCGACTAAATCCGATGGCTGTTGTCGCTGTGCAAAAGGCAAGCTGAGCCTAGCGATTTAGTGATATTTGCGATGCCCACACCAAAGTTTTTGAAACAGGCAGCGATTGCCCTGATTGGTTTTGAGGTGGGGCTGGCTTTGACCTATTTGGCCCTAGTCAATCGGCGGGGCGAGGCGGGGCTATTTGACTTTAATGGGTTGCGATCGCTGCCCTCTTGGCTACAGGCGATCCTGCTGGGCACGATTGGGCTGCTGTGTGTGGGTGTGCTGCGGTCTCGGCGGCACATGGCTAGGCCGATCTCCTGGGTGCTGCCTAGTGCTGTGGCGCTGCTCTGCTTCTTGGGTGCTGCGGATGAGTTGCTCAAGTTCCATCTCACCCTGCGGCAGGTGGACTGGAAATTGGTCTACCTCAGCCTCTTGGTGGCGATCGCGGTGTTGGGGTTTCGAGATTTAGTCTGGCTGTGGCGTACCCACCGGCCCACGGTACTGGGGGTGCTGGCGGGGCTGGGGATTTTCTTGCTGGGCGGGTTTGGAACCGAGATGGCCAAGGATGCGATCGCGGCAGCGCTACCCTCTCATTCCTCATCGGCAACCGTCCTTCTAATCGAGCATCTCCGCATCACCCTAGAGGAACTGGCAGAACTTCTGGGTGAAACCATCATTCTTTATGCCGTGGCCTGCTTTGCCCAACAGGTTTCACATACCCAGGCGCAAACGTTCAATTATCCCTAAGGCGGTTTCTGGTGCCCTCAAACAGACTTGGGCAGGCTGTTCTATCGCCGCCGCAACCACATCAGCACGGCTAAACCAAGACCGATTGCCGGCAGCACCAGCAGGGCAAATACTCCCAAACCAATCTGCTGCTGCACCGTTAAGGTAATGCGGCGGTTGGTGACTTCGCGGGGGCGAATGGAGAGGGTAGCGTCGGTTTGCTGACCCAGCCAGCTGACGGCATTGAGAAAGACATCGCCATTGAGCTGCTGCTCAAATAGGCCATCGGTGGCAAAGGTGGCGTTGCCAATCACGACTAGGCGCGACTCCGGCGGTGGTTCACCTTCGGCAGCAGCGGCCCCATCAACGGGGCGACTGAGGGCGACCCCCAGGGTGTAGGGGCCAGAGGGCGGCGCGTTTTCGTCGTATTGCAGCTCGCCCTCGGTAGAGAGGGCTTCGGCCCGACTCTGGGGGTTGCTCTGGAGAATGGGCGTTGCCGTTACCCCCGGCACTTCTTCGACATTGACTGGCCGCACCAAGGGGAAGAACGATCGCCCGCCGGTGAAGTCGCGGGTGATCGGGTGGTCGCCGAAGTCGGTGACTAGCGGAGCGGCGGGGCCAAGGCCGACGAGCTGACCGCTACCGGAAGTATCGAGCACAATGCGATCGTCGAGGGTGATGCCCCACGGGTCGAGCAGGGTGTCGAGGCCGGGGCTAGTGCGCGGATCGATCAGCAGCATGAGGCTGCCGCCGCCGTTGAGGTAGGTTTGCAGCGCCTTAACTTCGGGCTCAAAGAATTCGGCGGCAGGGCCAGCCACTACTACGACGCTGGCGTCTTCGGGTACGGTGCTGGTTTTAGACAAGTCAAGGGGCTGCACCACAGCGCTTTTATCTTCGAGGGCGGTGGCCGCCTGCAAAAAGCCGGTGTCGCTGCCGTCGATGGTGAACTCCTGGTGACCCTGAGTGAAGTAGACGGTGAGGGCGCGATCGCTCACCACCTGATCTAGAGCATTGGTCAGCGTACGCTCCGACAGCCGCTCGCTGGGGCCGACATTCTGCAAAAAGCGGCGATTGTCGCCACTCTCCACAAACACCATGCCCGTTTGGGTAGCGCCAAAATCCTGGGCCTGGCGAGGGTCGTTGTAAGGGTTAACGTAGTCAAAGGTAAACTGCGGTCCGGCCTGGCGGTAGCTTTCGAGCAGCTGGCGATCTTGGGGGTTCGGCAGCGGGTCGAATACGACGACGCGGGTGGGATTTTCTAGGGTCTGTACCACCTGCTGTGACTGAGGGGCCAGGGTGAAGATTTGGTTCTCGGTGAGGTCTACTCGGCTGGCATAGCGCACGGCTAAGAAGTTCACCAAGCCCAAAATAGCCAGCACCGCCAGGGTAGAGACCAGGGCATTGGCCCCCGCCTCGGTGGAGCGCTGCGCCCAAAACCGACCCTGCCCCTGGTTGCCTAGCACTAGCCCGAGCAAGAGCAGACCAATGCCTCCCACCAGTAGGCCCGCAGGCAGCAGAGTCCATCCGGCGACGATGCCCGCAATAAGCCCCGCCGTTACTAGGGCCAACCCTGGCAACGCCAGGTATTTCAAATATTTTTGGTAGGCCGCAAACGATTTCATCGCCATTACCCGCTACTACTAACCTGCTGACGTCAAATGGATTGATTGGGTACTAGGACCGCTGGAACCGGAGGGTCTCGATGGATTGAGCAGTGAGATACAGCCCCAGCCCAATAAAGGAGAGAAACAGCACCAGGCCACCGGTGTCGAAAATGCCTTCGGTAAAGTCGGTGAAGTGCTTGAGCAGGGACAGATGGGCGATCGCGCTACCCACCACTCCTGGCAGCCCCTGGGCCACCGCATCGACCAGCCACAGCAGCAAAATCAGCGCAAAGGTCATGATCGCCGCCAGCACCGTGCTCTCCGTCAGCGACGAGATGAACATGCCCAGGGCCAATACGCTGGCTGCCATCAGCACCAATCCTAGGTGAGACAGCAAGAATACCCCTGACCCCGTAGACGGTTCGGCGGCCCCCAGGGCGATCGACTGACACACCATCAGCGGCAGCACCATCGCAATGTAAAAGCTCACCACCGCCAGCAGCTTGCCCAGGGCCACCGCCCAGTTAGTTACCGGTGAAGTCGCCAGCAGTTCCAGCGTGCCCTGCTTGCGCTCGTCGGCGTAGAGCCCCATCGACAGCATGGGCAGCACAAACATCGACAGCGACCCCAGCAGCCCCACGTAGGCTTTGTTGAACTCGTAGGCCACATCAAAGGGCGGCGACGGAGGCATGCCCATCTGCACCGCCTGATCGGCCATCGCCGCCTGCGCCAAAATGCCCTGTGGCCCCAGCAAAATTGCCACTAAGAAGAAGCCCCCCAGCAGCCAAAACACGGCGGCGATAATGTAGGGCAGAGGCGAGGCGAAGTAGCTTTGCAGCTCGCGCTGGTAGATGGCGAGGATGTTTTTGAAGAGAAGGGTCATGGGCGGGGAGTGGGAGGGTGGGTGAGTGGGAGGGTGGATGGGTAGGGGGTGAGGATGAGGGGGAAATTCAAAATATAAAAGCCAAATGGCTAAGCCTCGGATTCATCTGGCGCTGGCTCGATGGTGGGGAGCTCGGCGAAGGCTTCGGGGGGTGCTGTTGGCCCCGTAGCGGGTTCGGTGGTGGTGAGGTTGAGGAAGACGTCTTCGAGGGTGGCCTGCTGGCGGCGCAGCTCGTGGAGTTCGAGGCCGGCGTTAACGAGGGCGGCGGCGATCGCACCCCCTAAACCCCGATCGGCTTCGGCACTCACTCGCAGACGGTGATGATACTCTGGCAGGTGCTCTAGTCCTAGTAGGGTCACCTGGCGCACGGGAGACAGCTCGCGCAACAGGCGCTGGGCTCTATCCACATCCCCCTTGATCTCGAGTTCGTAGGCCGATTCGCCAGAGAGGCGAGTGGTGAGATTGTCGGGGGTGTCGGTGGCGACGACCTGGCCGCGGTTGATAATGGTGACGCGATCGCAGGTCATGCTCACCTCCGGCAAAATGTGGGTGGAGAGAATGATGGTGTGGCTACCCGCTAGCCCTTTAATCAACTGCCGCACTTCATTAATCTGGCGAGGATCCAACCCTACCGTCGGCTCGTCCAAAATAATCACCGGCGGGTCGTGGATGATGGCTTGAGCAATGCCTACCCGCTGTCGATAACCTTTTGACAGCTTGCGAATCAGCACTTTGCGCTTGTCGATCAGACCGCAGTGATCCATTGCAATATCGGCTCGCTTTTGGCGTAGATCAGCGGGCACGCCCTTGATTTTGGCGACAAAGTTGAGAAAGCCCTGCACCGTCATATCGGGATACAGCGGCGGCGACTCGGGCAGGTAACCAATCCGCTGCCGCACTGCCATGGAGTCGCTGTGCACGTCGTACCCCGCCACTCGGGCCGTACCTTCAGACGCTGGGAGATACCCCGCCAAAATTCGCATGGTGGTAGTTTTACCTGCCCCGTTCGGCCCCAAAAAACCGAGAATTTCCCCAGGCTGTGCCCCAAAGGTGATGTCTCGAATGGCCGTGGTAGACCCGTAGGTCTTACTCAGGTGCTCAACTTCAATCATGGGTGTAGAACCGCCAGCAAACCAGTGGATATTGTACTGCTGATTACAGTAGCGATTTTTCCTCCCATTGCGTTTAAGTCGCCAAATCTGGTCAACCCCCTCATCGCCCCACCTTCCTCATCTCTCGCTAGCTACCCTCTACTACAATGGCCAGGTCTATTGGACCAGAGACCGTAGCTTAGAATGGATCTATTTAAGCGCCAGATGTGGATCAACTTTCTGGGATTGTTGCCCGGCAGCTTGGTCACAATATTAGTGATTGCTATCGCGTTCCTGAGGTTCTATGACGAACAAGACTTCCAATTCCTCAGCATCGTCGCCCAGCCCCAAACCTGGAGCAACCGACTCACTGTGGCAGCCCTCCTGGCTGCACTGGCTAATTTCGGCGTTGAGTGGAACCGTCGAAATCGAGAAGGAAACCGCGAGGCTGAAGCAGGAGAACGCGAGACTCGCCGAGAGAGAGAAGAAGCTCGAAGAGATCAACAGGCGGCTCTTAGAGATCGACAAGAAGTACGCTACCGTAAAGCCCAAATCCGACACCAATTAGACCCTGGTGAGTCGAACCGACAAGAGCTGAAATCGGTAATGGCAGCGCTTGAAGAGTATGAGCAGACCCTGAACGAAGCTCTCAGTTCCTAACTTTAGGACAGGGTTGCGGATCGCGGGTCGCGATCGAGCAGTGATCAATCAAGCAGGGCTGTTTGTAGGCATCCTCAGTTTCCAAAGGCGGCGGAGTCTGGCCGAAGATCATTTCGCAGCTAAAGTCTTCGAAGTTTGGCACCATCGTGAGGGGAATGCCGAAGTCTTCGGTGAAAAAGCGTTGGGTGGGCAGCTTGCACATATTGACGCACATGCCGACACAGCGGCTTTCATCCAGGTAGCGGCACTTCTTGATTTGGACGCCGCTGCGCTGCTCTCTAATTCGCCCCTGTTCGTCGGTGAATTCTACAGTTTTGACTTCGCAGGGGCCGACCAGCCACTCGAATAGCCGCGCGGCAAACCAGGCGTTGAGTTCGCAGACTAGCTGGGTTGGCGAAAACAGGTTGCGAATTAGCCACAGCACTGGAGATGGCACCAGAGACTTGAGCACTACGGCGACGAGTGCCTGCTGCTGCTGGGCATTGCGCCCCTGCATAATCTGGGTAGATAAATCGACAACGCCGTCGTAGCCGCTGTGAGCGGTGTCTTTGCCCACGGCTTTGGCCATCTTGCGGCTAAACAGCCAAATGAACAGGCGATCGCCCACACCATCTTGATAGGTTGCTTTTTCTGAGGTGGGGCCAAGGCCCGTGGCCGGGGGCGATGCCATAGTAAACCAGGAATAATTACTTACTCCAGATTAATACTTGAGCGGGCGAGGTGACAGCGGGGGGCAAAATCTCTACCCCAGGCTGCTGCCGGCAAACTGCTGGGCATAGAACTGGGCGTAGCGACTCTGGTTGGCCAATAGTTCGCTGTGGGTGCCCGCTTCAATTACCTGACCCTTTTCCATCACCAAAATGCGATCGGCGTCGCGCACGGTGGCCAGCCGGTGAGCAATGATGAAGACGGTGCGATCGCTCATCAGCCGCTCCAGCGCCTCCTGCACTAACGCCTCAGACTCAGCATCTAGGGCAGAGGTGGCTTCATCCAAAATCAGAATGCGGGGGTTGAGCAGCACGGCCCGGGCGATCGCTACCCGCTGCCGCTGCCCCCCCGACAGATTCACGCCG
Organism: Nodosilinea sp. FACHB-141; assembly: GCF_014696135.1. Taxonomy (NCBI): domain Bacteria; kingdom Bacillati; phylum Cyanobacteriota; class Cyanophyceae; order Nodosilineales; family Nodosilineaceae; genus Nodosilinea; species Nodosilinea sp. FACHB-141. Next base: position 325,312 of record NZ_JACJPP010000012.1, read on the forward strand.
CGCTCGCCCATCCAGGTGTAGTAGCCCTGGGAAAACTGGCTGATGAAGTCGTGGGCGTTGGCAATGCGGGCGGCGGCTTCCACCGCTTCAATGTCAAAATCTTTTTGGCCAAAGGCTATATTTTGGGCGATCGTGCCCGAAAACAGCGTCGTTTCCTGGGGCACAATGCCAATCTGTCGCCGCAGGCTGCGCAGGGTGACGGTGGCCACATCCACATCATCGATGAAAATCTGGCCCGACTGAGGGTCGTAGAACCGGGGCAGCAGGTTGACCAGAGTCGATTTCCCCGCCCCTGAGGATCCTACTAGAGCAATTTTTTCGCCGGGAAGAGCTAGCAGATCGAGATTGCGCAGCACGGGCTCATCAGTCTCGTAGCCGAAGGTGACGTTGCGGTACTCGACCCGCCCGGTGACTTTGGGCAGTTCGGCAGCTGTGGGCAGCTCGCGCACCGCTGACTCAATCTCGAGCAGCTCGATCACGCGGTCAACGGAAGCCTCACCTTGCTTAAACTCGCCATAGTTGATGATGACGTGGTTCACCGGGTCAATCAGCATTAGCGCGGCAACTACGTAGCTGCCAAAGGAGGCCCCAGTGAGATTCTCCTGGGAAATTTGCCAGGTGCCCACCAGCAAAATCAGCATTACCACCACGGCATAGGTAAAGCCCACCACCGGGTACTGCACCGCCTGAAGCCAGGCCGCCTTGTACTTGGCCTGGCGGTTTTTCTCGGCCTCGTGAGTAAAGCGCTCGACTTCGTAGTCTTCAGCCGCAAAGGCTCGCACTAGGCGAATGCCGCTAAACACTTCAGTGACCAGCGACGATAGGTCAGAGACCAGGTTTTGGCTGCGCCGCGAAAACTTCAGCATTTGCTCCCCAAACCACCCAGCTAGCACCGCCAGAATGGGGACTAAGACCACCGCCGTTAGGGTTAGCTGCCAGTTGAGGTAGACCATATAGCCCAGCACCACTACCAGCTGCAGCACCGAGGGCAAGAAGTCGTGGAACAGCTTTTGCACCACCTCGCCGATGCGATCGATGTCTTCAGTCAGGCGGTATGACAGGTCGCCGGTTTGGCTGCGCTCAAAATAGGTGAGGCTGAGCCGATGAATGTGGGTGTACACATCTCTGCGCAGATTAAAGGCCACCTCTAAGGCGGCCTTGGCCATCAGCGAGTCTTGAATGTATTGACCAATCTTTTGCAGCGCAAACCCGGCCATGGTGATGGCAATAAAGCGTGACACCACAGGCACGTTGCCTGCCGCCAACTGCTCCAAAATATTCCCTGATAGCCAGGCCAAAATGGGCCAAAAAGAGACAAAAATGACGGTGCCAAACAACGCTTGCAAGATCGTGGGCCACTCGCGCCGTACGTAGGGGGCAAGCGTCCAATATTTGGAGCCTTCAGCGGAGCGCTCGGGGTTCAAGGGCAAAACCTTCGCAATGGCATACTGTTCACCACGCTACCAGGTTTGGAGTGTTCCAGGTAATGTCGTATCCAGGGATTTGGCTAGACCGTCCTGGCTGAGGGCAGGTACGCCCTCCTATTGAAATTTTTAATCGGAATTAGCTGGAACCGTCTTAAGCCCAATCTGCTGGGAGCGTGCCATTTTGCCTAACGGGCAAGGCACTACAATTGACCCATGGCCTATGTTTGAGGGATGTGTTGCCGATGCCCACGGTTATTGTTGCCACCGGAAACCCCGGCAAGCTGAAAGAGATGCAGGTGTATTTAGGCGATCTTGGCTGGGAGCTGCAGCTCAAGCCCGACGCGATCGATATAGAAGAAACCGGCACCACGTTTTTAGAGAATGCGCGGCTCAAGGCGGCAGGGGTAGCCAAAGCCCTGGGCCAGTGGGCGATCGCCGACGACTCGGGCTTAGAGGTTCACGCCCTCGGCGGTGCCCCCGGCATTTACTCAGCCCGCTACGCCGACAGCGACGCAGCCAGAATCGATCGCTTGCTTCAGGAGCTAGAAAAATCTGGCGATCGCGATCGCAGCGCCCAGTTCATCTGCGCCCTGGCCCTCGCCAACCCCCAGGGCGACATTGTGCTTGAAACAGAAGGCATCTGCCCCGGCGAGATCTTGCGGGCCCCCCGTGGCGCTGGCGGCTTCGGCTACGACCCAATTTTCTATATGCCTGCCCTGGACAAAAGCTTTGCTGAAATGTCGGCCGAGCAAAAAGACGCCAACAGCCATCGGAGCATTGCCTTTGGTCAACTAATGCCCCATTTAAAGCAGTTAACCCTAGGATGACCCAACCACGGTTAGGTCATCCTAGGGTCGATTGGAAACTGGTGTGCGTTCGCCCCCATGGGCGGGTCTTGAACTATCGCCCCAGTGGGACCAGTCTTTGACCATCGCGCACTAGCCTCGCAGGCAAATCCTAAGCTTCTCGATTGAGGAAATCTTGCAGTTGCCCCAGAGCAGCCCGGCCAATGTTAAACACAGCCCAGCTTGCGGCCACAGCAATCGGCAGTAAAACAACAACGACTCGCCAATCCATAGGGCATGCCCTCCTAAACTAGTTTTACTTAAACACTTGTCACAATTTTCTCATAATGTACACCACATGGGGCGATCGCAGGCCGAGAGATTTCTCAATCTAAACTAAAGCTGACCCCCTTAAGGGCGTCAAGATTGCCTGAACCGCTGCCTTGTCGGGCCCCAATGGCATCTCCACAGCCATTGTCTCTTTGGGTGTCTGTCCCTGGCCGCAGTTAACGAAATGATCAGATTGCTGTGGCCCCAGAGCTGGTTATGGCGACCCCCAAGATGACTTGCAAAGCGATCGCTAGGTAATCGCTAATAAGTGAGGCATTTCCTTATACATAGGCAGGCTAGCCGCAGAAAAGGTTTGAGCTGGCCTGGGGCGCGATTGTCGCTTAACCTGCACTTTGGTTTGAATCATTAATGTATTGGCTAGCGAAAAAGGTGGGCTGCGATCGCCCCTAAAAAATTCTCTGAATACAAGAAATAAAGGGGCTCAAGTTACCCTTTTCCTAAGCTTGAACGACAGTCTAATTTAATTTTCTCAGAGTTATTAACTTGTGAAAACTTCCCTTACCAAGAGCGGCGGTGATTCTGTAGTTTGTTACTTAACCTGTCATAGCCCTGCAAATCTAAAGCCCTATGGGGTCGTTCCCAGGCTGGCTTGAAACTTTCTAGGGACTAGGCTGTTAAGCGCTGTAAACCTGATTCTTAGGCCTCTCCCTTGGCCGTCCAGTGGAGAGCGTTTGTGTCTCAGGGGCTTGTAATGCCTGAAACGGCTTATTTAAGCTTTCTATAGACTCAGGTTTATCCGTCTATTGAGTAGGAAGCGCCTTTATCCGCTCTGTATTTTCGAGTAGAAGAGAGGAGAGTCCCATGACGATAAGTCCCCCTGAACCGGGACAAAAAGTCAGGGTCGTGGTTGATAAAGATCCGGTACCCGTCTCATTTGAGCGATGGGGCAAGCCCGGCCACTTCGACCGCACGTTAGCCAAGGGGCCCAAAACCACCACCTGGATTTGGAACCTGCACGCTGACGCCCATGACTTTGACACTCACACCAGTGACCTAGAAGATATTTCACGGAAGATCTTCAGCGCTCACTTTGGCCACTTAGCCGTTATTTTTATCTGGCTCAGCGGCATGTACTTCCACGGTGCCAAGTTCTCAAACTATGAAGCTTGGCTAACTAATCCCACCGGTATTAAGCCCAGTGCCCAGGTGGTTTGGCCCATCTTTGGTCAAGAAATTTTGAATGGCGATGTGGGCGGTGGTTTCCACGGTATTCAAATCACCTCTGGCTTATTCCAATGGTGGCGGGCCAACGGCATTACTAACAGCTTCCAGCTCTACGTCACCGCCATTGGGGCGCTCGTAATGGCGGCTTTGATGCTGTTTGCCGGCTGGTTCCACTACCACAAGCGCGCTCCCAAGCTGGAGTGGTTCCAGAACGTGGAATCGATGATGAACCACCACCTGGCCGGGCTATTGGGCCTGGGCTGTTTGGGCTATGCCGGTCAGCAGATCCACGTGTCGTTGCCCATCAACGCCTGTATGGATGCGATCGATGCGGGGCGGCCGTTAACCATTGGTGGTCGGGTAATCGACTCAATAGGGGCGATTCCCTTGCCCCACGAGTGGATCCTCAACAAGGCTTTAATGGCCGACCTATACCCCAGCTTTGTCGAGGGTATAAAACCGTTCTTCACCCTGAACTGGAATGTCTATTCTGACTTCCTCACCTTCAAGGGTGGTCTGAACCCCGTGACCGGTGGCCTCTGGCTGTCGGATACGGCTCACCACCACCTGGCGCTAGCTGTGCTCTTCATTGTTGCGGGCCACATGTACCGCACCAACTGGGGCATCGGCCACAGCATGAAGGAGATTCTAGACAACCACCAGGGCGACCCGCTGCTGTTTGGCGGTCGGGGTCACCAGGGTCTGTTTGAAGATCTGACCACCTCCTGGCACGCTCAGTTGGCGGTCAACCTGGCCATCTTGGGGTCGATCACGATTATCGTGGCGCACCACATGTACGCCATGCCTCCCTACCCGTACCTGGCTACCGATTACCCCACTCAGCTGTCGCTGTTTACCCACCACATGTGGATTGGCGCCTTCTTGATTGTGGGTGCTGGGGCCCACGCCTCCATCTTTATGGTGCGTGACTACGATCCGGTGGTGAACCAAAACAACGCTCTGGACCGCATGCTGCGATCGCGAGATGCGATCATCTCTCACCTCAACTGGGTGTGTATTTTCCTCGGCTTCCACAGCTTTGGTCTATACGTCCACAACGACACCATGCGCGCCCTGGGCCGTCCCCAGGACATGTTCTCTGACACCGCCAT